>CAZWVM010000112.1:0-11809 GCA_964637705.1 uncultured bacterium | reverse complement strand
GAACGAGGTCGTCTCCAGGGTCATCAGGGCTATCGCGATGCGCGCCACCTTGTAGGTCGGGTTTCCGAGGATCCAGTCGGGCATGATCACCGGATCCCAGGCGCCGCGGACCATGACGCCGACGGATCCGGAACGATCGTCGGCCGAGACGAGAATCTGGATGTCGGTATCCTCGGGCACGTACCACTTTCCGCCTGCCTGCTGGATGTAGGAGATCGCCGCGGTGCGGGCCTTGGCGCGGTCGGGCAACTGTGCGGCGCCGGCGAGAGCGGCCGCATCGGCCACGTCCTGGCACTTCTGCTCCAGCATGAACTTGCGGGAATAATCCACGGCCAGGCCGGCCGTGATCAGGAGAATGAGGAGGACGAACCCTCCCAGGATGATGTAGTTTCCGCGCCGCTCCTCGTTTCCGATACGAATCGTTGGATGCTTCATGGCGCGCCTCCCGTCGAACCGGCCGTCAACCGGTCTCTCCGAACCGCTGTCGCCGGCGCGCGGGGGGTCCGCGCGCCCTTTTCCTACTTCTGCAGCCAGACCGTGGGCGTGGAGTAGCGAGGGGGAGAGGATTGTGGCGCGTTCGTGATCGGCACTCCGCCGGCGATCACGCCGTCATAGAAGACCTTGAAGTTGTTGCCCGTGCTGCCGCCGCCGGCCGCGAGGTTCATGTCGTCGCAATAGACGGATCCCTGGACGAATCCGTTGCCGACCGTGGTGTATGTCCCGGGAGGCGACGCTGGATTCGAGGAACTGGGATTCGATACGTTTCCGTCCCAACGCAGAGTGCCTTCGCAGTAGATGACGCCGTAGATATTCGTGGCATTCTCACGGTTGTCGAACGCCAAGGAATTGTCAGGAAGACCGTATCCGCAATAAATGCCCAGTCCGGGGTTATCCTGGCCGGAAACAGCGGCAGCGGGCAAGACACAGCGCAGTTCCGTGTTGTTGGCGTTCACGAAGAATTTTCCCGAGCATTGCACGCTGCCTTCCCAGTAGTTGCCGGCGGCATTGGGAATGTTGAAATCGACGCTGCCGTTGATCTTGAGGTCCACACCCGCGCCGATGCCGGTGTTCAAACCGCCGGCCGAGCCGCGCACTTGTGAATTGACGGTCGTCACGATCCACTTGGTGCCTGTCCACTGCGCCGTCACGTTCGTGCCGTTGGCGTGCTTGATCGGGATGTCATCGCCCGTTCCATACGACCCGTCCGGACCGGGGCGGACAAGGTTCTTCGTGACGCCCGCGGCGTAATAGGCCGCCTGGTTCGCGTTGGTCTGATCCAGGAGGACGTCGTAGACGAGGGCCGCCGCGTTGATTTGAGGAGGAGCCTCGTACCCGGCTGCGGCGTCCAATGAGCCTGTCCATTTTCCCGCGTTGATGGTGCTTCCGGCGGGAACCTCCATCGTGCCGTTCGTGATGTCCATCCATTGAATTTGGGCGGCATGGTTGAAATGGGCGCTTCCGTCGATCCAGGCATTGT
Source organism: uncultured bacterium (assembly GCA_964637705.1). Lineage (GTDB taxonomy): Bacteria > UBA8481 > UBA8481 > UBA8481 > UBA8481 > CAZWVM01. Next base: position 10,332 of record CAZWVM010000112.1, on the reverse strand, counting down.
TTCCCGTCGTCCCTGACGTGATCGCTTCGGTATCGCCGACGAAGAGCGCATAGGGACCGCCCGGTCCATTCGGAAACGTTCCGTTTCCCAGGATCGTGGTTGCCGTCGTCTCCCACCTCATCACCGCGATCGCGTAGCGCGCGACGCCATAGGAGGCGCCGCCCACGAGCCAGTCGGGCATCAGGACCGGATCCCAGGTGCCCTTCACGAGGACGCCGATGGTGCAGGAGGCATGGGCCGTGTCCACGACGATCTGGATGTCCGTGTCCCGCGGCTCGTACCATTTGCCCGCCGCCTGCTGGATGTAGGTCTCGGCCGCGACGCGGGCGCGGATGTCGTTGGGGAGGAAAGCGGCGCCGGCCATCGCCGCCGCATCGGCCACGTCCTGGCACTTCTGCTCCAGCGTGAACTTGCGGCTGATGTCGACGGCCAGGCCCGCCACGACGATGAGGACCACCATGATGAAGGCGGCAAGAACGAGGTAGGAACCTCTTTCGTTCCGCGTGAATGGACTCATGAACAATTCCTTTCCCTGCCTAGAAGCCGCTCAGCGGCCTTCCGCCCAGCTTCGGGTGTCTCATCCAATTGTGGTTCGTTCCCGGGTCGAAGGGATCCAGGATGCCGTCGTTGTCGTAATCGTACATGCCGAATCCCATCTCTTCGGTCGACGTGTCCGCCCTTCCGTCCCGGTCCACGTCGTAGCGGAACTTGTCCGACGTCGTGTCCGTCGCACTATTGACCCATGTGTCGGTGTGGCTGAGGGGTATGTAGCCGATAGTGCCCGAGTACTGCACCCACAACTCCCTTTCGTAGATGTCCACCAGCCCGTCGTGGTCCTCGTCGTTGCGGGCGATGACGGGCTGGCTGGCGGCGAGCGGTATATTCACCATGAAGACGGGCGTCGCTCCGAAGTAGGGTGAAACGTAGCCGATCTTGTAATTGAGGCCCAGACGGATGTTCAACCCCTGCGCGCGCCAGATGTAGGCGGCGCGGCGCGCCGTCGCCGGGTTGAAGGTCCCGGGCGTGAAGTTCGCGTCCAGGGCGGTCGGCGCGATGTTGACCTCGCCCGTCGGCGTCTGCACCCACATCTCGATCGCGAAGTCATCGACGATGTGCTCCATGAAGGCCGACTTCAGGAGCCACGAATCGACGTCGGTGACGAAGGTGATGATCTCCTCGTCCGTCGCGCCCATCGAGGCCACCCAGACCGCCTGCTTCAGGGCGTTGTTCACCTGGTTCACGTTGTAGTAGAGGACCGCCGTCTCGTAGCCCATCAGCCCGACGAAGAAGAAGAGGAGCACCACGAAGAAGATCTCGATGAGGGCCTGGCCCCGAGACGATTTGCGACTTCTGATTTGAGATTTTCGATTCTCGATATGAGGGTCCTTAGACGCACATTGGTTCATCGCAAATCGGAAATCGGAAATCGATAATCGGAAATCGCTAGTCATACTTGTCTTCCCAGCCGTTGTTGTTCCGGTCGTAGGAGAGGTCCAGCATGACGGGGTTGGTGACGCCGGTCCGGCGCGGGATGGCCTGCGAACGCAGGGGGTAGGGGCCCGAATCGTAGGTGCCGTTGGAGAGAACGTGTATGACCCGGGCGAAGAAACGCCCCGTGGTCGTGAGCTTCGTGACGAGGCGCGGGCCCGCGCCGGTGTCGAGCGTATAGGAGGCGCCGTTCCAGAGGAGGATCCCGGTGTCGACAAAGTTCGCGCGACCGTCGTTGTCGAAGTCGTTGTCATACATCGTGTCGCCCAGGGCGTCCGCGTCATGGTTGCTGGGTCGCGAATCGACCCGGTTGTTCGGCGGCGTTCCCGCCCAGGTCACCGTCGTGGTATCGAAGTAGCCGTCGCGGTCGTTGTCGTTCCGGGCGATCACGACGAGCTTCGAGTGGATCGGGAACTCGCCTTGGATCGCCGACATGGCCATGAAGGAGAAGCCGATCCGGTAGGCCATGTTCACCTCGACGTCGCGCCCCTCCACCCTCTCGAACATGTTGTTCGGCGTGATGAAGGTCCGGGAGTCGAACTCGATCCGCGAGACCATGAAGGGCGAGGAGAAGAACTGGCTTGTGAACTGGTTGTAGACCACTGTCGCGATCTCGTTGTTCGTCCCGCCGACCGCCGCCAGTCGGCAGGCCTCCCAGGAGGCCCTCTGCCCGAGATTGAAATTGTAGGCCACCAGCATCAGGTTGATCACGGCCAGAACGATGAAGACGAAGAAGACGAAGGTCAGGCCGAACTCGACCATGTATTGGCCGCGTCGGCGCGCAGCCGTTCCACGACGCTGGAAGGCCTCTCTCATGCGTTAATCTTACGGTCATAACACCAGTAAAATCAACGCGAAAAATGATACAGGAGGGGCGAAAAGACGGTGAAAATCATCCTGTTAGGCAGCGTAACGCTGATCAGAGAAGACGTGCGATATTGAGAACCCAACGTGCCGGAAGCGAGCATTCGACAATCGTCGGATAGGCTTCGCAGGGCGTCCAGCAGTGCGGGCAATCGCCCGCTCCGATTGCTTTTCTCAACCGCTCGGCCTCGGGCGACTCGAGGATCGCCGCGAGATCGTGATTCGATTCCCTCAGGTGTCCCACCACCCTCGGATCCGTGATGCAGGGATGGACCTCTCCCGTCGGGGAGACGAAGACCGTCGCCGCGAGGGAGCGGCAGGGCAGGGGGCACCGCCTTGTCGCGAGATAGCGCGGCAGGAGTCGCCGATACCGGTTTTCCAGCCACCCGGCCAGCACGCCCGCGAGCGACGCCTCGCTTCGAGCGCCTTTCGGCACCTTCCGCGCCTCCTCGAAGAGTCCCGCCTCGTTGCCGTAGTAGTGGGAGGAGACCTGCGCGAGGTTCACGTGCAGGTCCTCCGGGCCGAATCCCGCGACCCTCGCCGCGATCTCCGCGACGGCCCTTTCGACCTCGTCCTCGTTCTCGCGGCAGAGCGTCATCCCGGCCTTGACCTTGACGCCCTTCATGGCCCGGATCCGCGCCAGGGACTCCACCGTTTTCTCCCACGAACCCTCGACGCCTCTCATGCGGTCATGGATCTCTCTCGGCCCGTCGATCGAGACGGTGACGACCAGCCTGGTCTTTCGCGCCAACGCCTCGAGCGGCGCGAGGCGCGCCGGAAACGAACCGTTCGTCGGGAAGTGCAGGACCCGAGGACGGTGGATCGCGACCGCCGCCTCCGCGATCTCCTCCCAGTCCTCCCTCAGCGTGATCTCGCCCCCCGTCAGATCGATCCACGCGAAGCGCGGTGACCTCTCGAGCACCCGCCGCCACTCCCCGGCCGTCATCTCGCCCTCGGGCCTACGCTCCCAGATCCGGCAGAACCCGCAGCGCAGGTTGCAGAGGTAGGTGAGGCAGAGCGTCGCCTTCCAGGGGTGCGGCGCGGTCATGCTCTCAGTTCCAACCGACGGATGCGTTCGAGCCCCAGGCGCCACGGCACGAGGATCATGGCGGAGTGCAGCGCGATCGAGAAGAAGACGAGGACGATGACGAGGGGCGCGGAGGGGAGATCGCCGAGGAAGCGCGACCGCCAGGCCAGCATGATGACGGCGGCGAGCGACAGAACCGTGAGGCCGACATACACGAGACCCGCGCCCATGAAGACGAGCCCCGCCGGCGTCATCCCGATCTGGGCCGGGTCCTTCAGGTCGAAACGCGGTGCCAGGGCGCCGAGCCCCACCCCGAGCGAGGTCAAAGCCGCGGTCATGAGGAGCACCGAGAGCGCCGAGGCCCAGAGGAAGCCCGGCGACACGTCGAGCGCGCGGTTGGAGAGCCAGGTGATCGTCTCGGTCAGGAGGAGAAGCGGCAGGAAGGCCGTGAGAGCCTTCGTGAGAAAGACTCGCGCGAGAGGATACGGCGAGGAGCGCAGGATCCAGATCGCGCGGCCCTCCAGGCTCAGGGCCGAGAAGACGAAACGATTCGCCACCGCCGTGAGAACGAACCCGGCCATCGCCAGGTTCGCGAAGCTGACGATATCCTTCAAGAAGACCGTCGCGATCTCGCCTTTGAACTGGCGGAAGTTGAAGACGTAGAGGACGACGAGGGCGAGCAGGATGATGAGCTGGGACCACTGGGAGGGATCGCGCCAGAAGAGCTTGAAGTCCTTCACGGCGACGAGCCTGAGGCGCGCGGGGAGCAGCCGGGCGAGCCGCGCGGCGGCCCTCGAGCCGGGGGGCAGCGTCGTCGAGCGCTCACGGTTCACGCGGTTCAGCCCGGCCTCGTGGTGGCGCGCCACGATCGCGCCGCAGAGCCCGAGCGCGAGGAGCGCCGCCGCGGCCAGCTTGCCCCCGGCCGCCGGATCCGCGTTCGCGACCGCCTCCGCGGCCCAGCCCGAGGGGAGCCAGGGCGAGGCCGGCTCGGCGACCGCCGCGAGAGTGATGCCGAGGTTCGGGTCGATCCGGGGCCTCAAAAACCGTTCCGGCGCCATCGCGCGCATCCCCAGGACGAGGAGGGAGAGACCGATCACGGCGAGAATCACCATGACCGCCTTGGCTCTCCGCGCCGGCACGAAGCGCGCGATGAGGACGGCGGTCGCCACGCCGGGCGAGGCGGCGACGAGAACGTAGAGGGTGAGGATCGCGAGCGAGAGGAGGAAGCGCGGCAGGATGAAGGCGGGTTCGAAGGCGGCGCAGGCGTGGCCGAGAAGGATCGGTGTGGCGGCGAGAAAGACGAACCAGGAGGACCGGATCACGGCGGTCAGGATGCGCGCCGCGCGGAACGCGCCGCGCGAGAGCGGCGTCGTCATGAGGAATCCGATCTCGGGATCCAGGTAGAGGACGGAGAGTGTGACGGAGAGGGCGGAGATGAAGAGCATGACGAGAAAGAGCAGGTGTCCCATCTCCAGGAGCCGAAGTACGAGCGGCGCACCCAGTTCCGGGGTGAGGGTCAGGTTGTGCAGGAGGTGGTTGAAGGCGCGGTAGGAGGCTCCGAAGAGGAGGAGAACGACGAGGACGGCGACGACGACGAGCAGACTGCGGAAGCGACGCGCCGGCGCGCTTCCGCGCGTCCAGCGGTTGTCGAAGGCCGTGATCTCGGCCCGGAGGAGGGCCGCTCCCGGCGAGCGCGTCATGAGGCCGGGTGAAGCCAACAGGATCTGGAGCGATAACCGAAAGAAGCTTCCTGTTGAGCGGTGGTCATCATCGCATGGATATCCAGGATTGACAGGATGCAGGATTGATTGGACTCATGTTTGGAAATCCAATCCTGACGATCCTGAATATCCATGTGAAATGCAGCGTGGGAATGAGGCGGGAACCGTTGGCGGCTTTTCTCGTCACACCAGGGCCTCGGCCGCCGCGTCCTCGTCGCCGGCCTCCGTCAGCCGCAGGAAAAGGTCCTCGAGGCGTTCGGCTTGCGTCGCCCCCGCGCCGCCCCCCGCGTCGGACCGGCGCAGTTCGTCAAGCGTGCCCTCCGCGATCTTCCTCCCGCGGTCGATGATCGCGATCCGGTCGCACATCCGCTCCGCGATGTCCAGCGTGTGCGTCGAAAGGAGGATCGCGCATCCGCGCCCCGCCTCGCGCCGCAACACGTCCCGCATCAGCCGCGCCGCCCGCGGATCCAACCCGCTCATCGGTTCGTCCAGGACCCAGGCCGAGGGGGCGTGGATGAGACCGGCGACCAGGAGGATCTTCTGTCTCATGCCCTGCGAATACGATTCGAGCAGGTCGTGGCGGACGTCGAAAAGGGAGAAGGTCCGAAGGTGGGCCTCCGCGCCGCCCTGCCACCCGTCGGGAAGCGACCAGAGCCCGGCGACGAACTCGAGGTATTCCCACGCCGTGAGAAGTTCATACAGGTGAGGTCGGTCCGGCACGAAGGAGAGACGCGCCCGCGCCTCGTCCCCGTTCGTCCGCGTGTCCGCGCCGGCGATCGAGACCGTGCCCTCGTCGGGGCGGAGCATCCCGCTCACTGCGCGGATTGTCGTCGTCTTGCCCGCCCCGTTCGGGCCGAGAAGGCCGAGGATCTCGCCGGGGGAGACCTCGAGATCGAGCCCGGAGACGGCCTCGAAGCCGTCGTAGCGGACGGTGAGGGACCGGATGACGATGCCGGAGGTCATGACTCCATGATACGACCCGCGCGAGGAATCTGATAATTCATTTTCCATCTTCCGCATGGCAAACAGGAAGGGATGATCCTTATCGGATGATCGCGACCCTCTTCACGGCCCGTCCGCCCGGGCCCTCGAGAACGACCATGTAGAGCCCCGAGGCGACATCGTTGCCGTGCTGGTTCTTCAGGTCCCACCGCGTCACCTGGCCGGTGGCTCCGCCCACGTCGACGACCTGCAGGTGGCCGTTCGCCGCCGTGGCGCCGAGCGACGAGGGGTCGAGGGAGCCGTCGAGGACGAGTTCACCCGAGATCGTGTAGATGCGGAAGCGGACGAGCCCGGTGGGAAGCTGGTCGAACTTGACACCGAAGCGCGGGTCGGTCGGGACGTATCCGGCCGAGGGACCGTCGCTGCGCCACGGGTTGGGATAGGGCACGGCCAGCCCGACGTTGCCCGTGCCCGGGAAGCCGACGGTCAGGCCCCAGACCGAGAGGTGGTTCGCGCTGACGCGGGCCTCCTGCAGGGCGGAGTCGAAGACGGTTCCATCCAGCTCCATCCAGCGGTTGCCGTTCAGGTAGGCGATCCGGAGGGCGTTTCCGCCGGACGAGGGCAGGTGCAGGGTCAGGTCGCGGCTGAAGCTCGAGATCGTGTTTCCGTTCAGGTCCTCGCAGATGATGTCGAGGCCCGTGCCGTCGAGGAAGCGACGGCCCAGGGTGCGGGCATGGCGGTTCGCCTCGTCGAGCGATGAATCGACGCCGTTGCGCACGAAGCGGATCCAGACGGGCTGGCTGACGGATCCGGCCGGAACGGTGACGGCCGCCCTCGTCGTCGAGGTTTCGTGCTCCAGGAACTGCGTTGCCGCCGCGGGGTTCATGAGGACGAAGGCGAGGTCGGAGGAGACGAGCTGCCCGTTACGGTAGACCTGGACCTGGACGCGCCGGCCCGGCGTGAGGGCCACCGGGATGCTCTCCCAGTAGACGTAGCCCGCCGTGTCGACCAGGGTCGGGGCCGTGAGCCCGAGGATCGTCGTGTCGTTCATCGTGGCGATCCTCAGGCGGAACCCGGAATCCGGCGCCTGGGCGCGGAAGATCGCGGTCATCGAGGTGTCGTTCGGCAGGAACCTCTGCCCGACCCCCGAGGGACCGCAGGCGATGACGTAGGTCTCCCCGGTGGAGGGCCGCACGAGGACGTAGATCGTGACGCTGTCCGCGAGTTGCTCCTCGCCGAGATTCACGACGTAGGTGCCGTTGGTGTCGAAGCGCAGGGCGAGAGTGCCCTTCGTCGGATCGGCGGCGTTGAGGAGCCGCGTACCGGCGTAGGTGCGGCCGCCCACCGTCACGGCCGGCCCGCCCGTCCATTCCGTCGCCGCGCCGGCTCCGTTGAAGAGCTGAAGGCCGATCGTGACCGTCTCGCCCGCCGGCACCTGCCTCGGCGTCGTCAGGGCCACGTCGCGCCAGACCGGCGGGTTGAAGGATCGCGTCTCCGACCACGGGCCCCAGCCCATCGCGTTCGCCGCACGGACGCGCCAGTAGCGGCGGCGCCAGTCGGGGAGGTCGCTTGGAACGCTGCGGACGCCCTCGCCCGTGTAGACGCGCGAGTCGGCGAAGAAGCTGTCCGTGGAGATGTGGAACTCGAACTCCGTCTGCGGCATCTCCGGCGGGAGATTCGGATCCCACTGGAATTCCATCTCGCTCTGCCGGGTCACGGTCCCGTTGGAGGGAGTGAGGAGAATCGGCGTGCCCGGGGGCGCGGTGCGCAGGAGGAAGGAGGACTCCGCGGAGACCGGGCCGTAGTCGGTGCCGAAGCTGGCCGTCCTCACGCGCCAATACACGGTCGATTCGCCCCGGAGCGGCAGGCTTTCGTTCTCCTCCAGGGTGCGCGTGAGCGCGGAACCGACGACGACGACCGTGCGCCAGGTCGAAGTGAAGGTGGAGTCGGTCGAGATCTCGAGCCGCGCCGAGGTCTGGGGCAGTCCGGCCGGATCGCGATGGGCCCAGGCGAAGGTCGGCCGGGCCGTGGCGACGATCGCGCCCTGGGCCGGAGAGGAGGGAAGAGGAGCCAGCGAACGTGAATCGACTCGGAAGGTCCGCGTGGCGGACCAGGATCCGAGCCCCACTTCGTCGCGGGTGGCGACGCGCCAGTGGTAGAGGCCTCCTGCGAGGCCGGTGACCGGGAAGGAGGTGGCCGGGGACCAGGCCGCATGATCGACGACCTTCGAGGCGAATCCGGCGTCGCGCGCCACCTCCATCGAGTAGCCGGCCTGCGCGTTCCCCTCCGCGTCGACGTGGGTCCATTGCAGGGTGATCGAGGCGGCGGTCGTCTCGAGGGCGTCGACGGGCGCGACGAGCGCGGGCGCCGACGGCGGGTTCAGCCGCGCCTCCACGGTGCCCGTGGTCCAGGGGCCGAAGTTCCGACCCGAGGCTGCGGTCCGAACGCGGACGTGGAGCGTGCTGACGCCGCGGAGAGCGGAGAGGGCTTCGCCGGTCACGTGCGCCGAGGTGGCGGCCGTGTCGGCCGCGACCGAGGCGAGGAGCGTCGCGAAGGAGGAATCCGAGGCGATTTCGATTCCCATCGCCGCCTGCGCGCGGCTCTCCGGATCCACGTGGGTCCAGGAGAGAAGCACCGCGGGCGAGGTCACCGGACCGGGGACGGTCACCGCAACCGGCGCCAGGGGTTTCGTGTTGATCGTGATCGTCCGGTCATCCGACCAGGCGCCGTAACCCGTTGCATCCGCGGTGCGAACTCTCCAGTAATGGAGACCATCAGCCAGGCCGGCCGCCAGTCGGAAGGAGGAGGCGGTCGAGTCGTGGATGACGGAGACCGGGGGGTTCTCGAAGGTCGAATCGTCGGCCACGACGATCTGGAAGCCGTGCTGGGTGTCGCCATCGGCGTCGGAATGGATCCAGGCGAAGGTCGGCCTCGCCTGACGCGTCTCGATCGCGTCCTGCGGCGCGAGAATCGTCGGGGCTCCCGGCACGCGGAGCCGCGTGAAGAAGAGGGAGTCGCCGGCGCTCCAGGCGCCGAAGGCGCCCGGCGCGGCCGCGGTGCGGACGCGCCAGTAGAGGAGGCTGTCGCCGCGCGGGAGCGAGTTCGAGGGCGTGATCGAGGTCTCGCTCGTCGTGCGGTTCTCCGTGAAGAGCGGCAGGGCGAAGGACGGATCCGCGGAGACCTGGAGCTGGACGCCCACCTGCGAGCGGGACTGGGAATCGCGGTGGATCCAGGAGAAGACCGGCGAGGGGATCGTTACGGATTCGCCGTGCGCCGGCCTGACCGCGAGCGGCGCGAGGGGCGCGACCGGGGCCTGCGGGACGTAGCCGATGCCGTAGGTCGAGAAGTGCTTCGTCGTGAAGGTGAGCTTGCCCAGGGCCCCGTTCTGGTTCGTCGGATCGACAACGGCCCCGTAGTCGACCCAGGCGCCGGCTGTCGTGTTGTACCAGAAGACCTTGAGGAGGTATTCGTCGGCGGTCCCGTCCGCGATGCCCGCCGCGGCGAGGTCGCCCGCGTCGTAATAGAGGATGACGGTGATCGAATCGTCGAAGGTGTGGCCGTCGGGGAAGAACTCCCGCGCCTTGCCCGTGAGAGCGATCGACTCGGGGGTGGACGACGCCGGCACGTCGGAGGGCTTCTCCACGCGCAGGTTCACGGACCCGGAGAGGTTATCGCTTTCGTCGATGATCGCCGTCACGCGGCCGTCCTGGAAGAGGATGCCTCCCGACTGGTCGATTGTGGTCGTCCCATCGATGCGGGCGATCTTGAGGCCGACGGTGCCCGCGTCCCGGTTGTAGGAGACGTAGGCGGCGCGCGCCGCGCTGCCCTGCGAGAACCCCGCGCTCATGTCATCCAGGCCCGAGGCGTTGTTGATGAGGTTCGTCGGGTAGTTCGGCGTGAACCAGGTGTCCGTGACGTACGTGGCCATCACGTCGAAGTTGGTGTTCATGAAGTTGCGCTCGGGCGCGTAGTGCCAGGCCCAGGTGAAGGCGTTGTTGAAGCGTCCCGTCTGGTCGACCGCGAAGGAGAGGGCGCGTCCGCCGGTGTCCCAGGAGACGTTCCAGCAGAAACCGGTATCCGTCCCGCCGCGCCGCTTCATCTGGAAGCAGTTGACGTTGTTGACGGAGCCCCAGTTGTTGTATCCGGCCGTATCGACGCCGGTCAGGATCAGGATCTCGCCCTGGCGGTTCTTGCGGCTGTCGCCAAGCTTGTTCAATACCATCGAGACGGCCATCACGTTCTTGTTGTACATCGCGATGTCGGCCGCCGCGTGGGGCAGGCCGCCGATCT
>CAZWVM010000111.1:0-11812 GCA_964637705.1 uncultured bacterium | reverse complement strand
CGCAGGTTGACGAGCTGCTGGAGGATCAGCGCGCCGAAGAGGCAGGCGAGACCGAGCATCATGAAGAGGACGCCGCCCGTGCCGACGGCCTGCGAAAGGATCACCGTGCGCAGGGTCATGGCGAAGCCCAGGGTGAGGAAGGCCACGGCGGGCAGCAGGAAGGTCCGCAGAGGACACCAGAGCGAGAGGCGGAGAAGCATGATGAAGAAGCGCTGTCCGTCCTTCAGGAAGGAGATCTTGCTCGCGCCGCCCGACCGCTTCGCGCCCGGATACATGACGAATCCGACGCGATACCCGGCGAGGAGGAACGCAACGGTCGAGGTCAGCGGGAAGGAGAAGCCCTCGGGGTAGAGCCGGTGGAAGCGCTTCAGGATGGCCCGGTCTGCGACGCGGTAGCCGGAGGTGATGTCCGGGACCGGGGCGCCGAGCATCAGCGAGCCGCACCAGGAGAGGAACCGGTTCGAGAGCGTGCGCGGCGTGCCGCCGCCCGCCGTTCGGAAGTCGCGCGCGGCCACGACCATGTCGAGGTGCTCGTCGCGGAGCTTCTTCACCATCTCCGTCAGCAAGGCCGGCGGATGCTGACCGTCGGCATCCAGGACCGCCGCCCAGGCGCAGGAGGAGTCCTGCATCAGGCCGGTCTTGACGGCCGCGCCGTTGCCTCGCCGGACCGGGTGCGAGCAGAGCTTGACGCGGGCGTCGCGCCGGGACGCCGCGAGGACCCGATCCGCCGTGGCGTCGTTCGACCCGTCGTCCACGACGATGACTTCGCCGACGCATTCCTGCTTCAGGGCCTCGTCGACGACCGGCGGAAGGGACTCCTCCTCGTTCAAGGCCGGGATGATGAGAGAGACGCGGAGCGCGTCGTTCTCCGGCGTGGGCGAACCGCTGGAAAGAGGAGAATTCATGCGATGGAATCCCTGAGATTGTAGCCGCGCCTCAGAAGCCAGTCAACGAGCTGGACCACGGTCCAGAGCCTTCGGCCGTGGTTCGCCCGTCCCGCGCGGTGATCCTCCCACCAGGAGACGACGGGGTCGGGATTCAGTCCGGCCGCCGTGAGATTCAACCGCGTGAGGAGCTCGTTCGCGCGCCGGATCCGGCCTTCCTTCAGCCAGACCTGCACGGGCGCCGTGAAGCCGCCCTTCGGGGCGCGCGCCACCTCCCGCGGCAGCATCCGGTCCGCGAGGATTCTCAGGATCACCTTGGTCCTGAAGGAGGTCGCGATGAGCGATTCCGGCAGGGCCCGCGCGGCGGCCACGAGCTCGAGGTCCAGGAGCGGCACGCGCGCCTCGAGCGAGGCGGCCATCGTGCCGCGGTCGGTCTTGGTGAGCGTGTCGCCCTCGAGGTAGGTCGCCTGGTCGAGGGCGAGGAAGGGATGCAGACGCCCGGGGGTCATGACCCGGCCGTAAGCCTTCGCGGCGCCGTCGAGCGGATCTTCCGGGGCGATGCCGCGCAGCCACGGCATCATCCGGTGAATCTCGTCGTGCCGGAAGAGCCGCCGCCACGCGAGGTGTCGCGCGATCCGGTCGGGCGCGAGCATGCCGCCGCAGAAGGACTTGAGGAAGAAATCCCAGCTCATGCGGCGATACGAGGCGCCGGAGCGTTCCATCGCCGCGACGACGGTCCGCCAGAACGCCCGCGGAACGGGCGAGAGACGCTCGGCCCAGAGGTTCGCCTGGTAGGTCTGGTATCCGCCGAAGATCTCGTCGCCGCCGTCGCCCCCCAGGACCGTCTTCACGCGCTCGCGCGCGAAGCGGGAGAGGACCCACGAGTTGACGATGGAGAAGTCCATGTTGGGCTGGTCGTAGAGCCGCAGGGCCTTCTCCCAGTCGATCTCCTCGGCGCGCAGCTCGGTTTTCAGAAGCTCGAGCCCGCACCGCCGGGCGGTCGCGGCCGCGAGCGGCTCCTCGTCGTAGCTCTTTTCGGCGAATCCCAGGAAGAAAGCCGGTCGCGGTGAGGGATCGATCGCGTGGCTGTAGGCGGCGACGAGCCCGGAATCGAGGCCGCCGGAGAGGAAGATGCCCAGGGGGACGTCGCTGCGCAACTGGCGCCGGATCGCGGCGCGGAAGGCCGCATCGACCCTCTCGACAGCTTCCTCCGGCGTTCGCGCCGGTTCGACGGAGAGCCCCCGGGACTCGAAGCGGGTGAACTCCGCGCCCCCGTCGACGCCGACGACGAGCCGCTCGCCCGGCAGGAGCCCGCGCACACCCTCGTAGAGCGTCCGCGGGTTCCACGGGTAGCCGAGGGTGAGGAGCTGCTTGACGCCCTCGGGGTCGATCCGCGGCCGCGGGTCCATCAACTCCTCCAGCGCGGTGATCTCGGAGGCGAAGGCGAGGGCGAGCGAGGGGCCGCCGCCCGTGACGCGGACGAAGAGCGGCTTGATGCCGAGGGGGTCGCGCGCGAGGAGGAGGCGGCGCTCGCGGGCATCCCACAGAGCGATCGCGAACATGCCGTTGAGGCGCTCGAGGAAGGCCGGCCCCTCCTCCTCGTACAGGTGCACGAGGACCTCGGTGTCGGAGCTCGAGGCCATGACGTGCCCCAGCGCCTTCAACTCGTCGCGCAGCTCGACGTAGTTGTAGATCTCGCCGTTGAAGACGGCGGCGATGGAGCGGTCCTCGCTGTAGACGGGCTGCCAGCCGTTCAGGGGGTCCTGGATCGAGAGGCGGCGCATGCCCATGCGCAGGCGATCCGCGGGCTCATCGAAGACGCCCTCACCGTCCGGGCCGCGGTGGACCATGGCCGCGAGCGCCCGGGCGAGTGAGGCGGGCGCCGAGGACGGCAGGGGCGAGGCCGAGAAGAGGCCGGCTATGCCGCACATGAGAAGAATCCTGGGCGAGGCCACGTCATGTCATGGACAATAGCAGACGGGGCCGGTGAAGACTACACGAGGCTCGCGCGGCGCGGCGCGGCGCGCGCGAGGCCCCGCGCGTCAGGTGATCTTGACCACCACGTGCTGGAGGATGTCGGCGGCCTGGTCGCCGTGGTCGGCGGCGTTGGAGAGATGGCGGTAGACCTCGCGGTACTTGAGGGCCTCCATCACGTCGTCGGACTGGAAGAGCTCGGCGAGCCCCTCGCGGTAGCGGTGCTCGATGAAGTTCTCGGCCTTCTTGGCCTTGGTCGCGAGGTCGTGGGCCGCAAGGGGCTTCGACTGCATGAGAGAAATGGCCTCGCGGAGGAGCCCCGACATGTTGGCGAGCGCCTCGGTCATCTTCAGGAGGTACTGGTTCGGCTTGATTTTGAAGAGCCGGACCTCCTCGACCGTGGACTTGGCGTAATCGACCATGTCGTCGACGGACTTCGTCATGGAGTAGATATCCTCGCGGTCGATGGGCGTGACGAAGGAGTCGTTCAGCTCGGTGACGAGAAGGCGCCTCAACTCGTCGGCCTCCTCCTCGATCTTCTCGACCCGCGTCCCCTTCTCCGGGGTGGGGTCCTGCATGAACTCGTACAGCGCGCGCAGGCCTTCCTCGGTCTTCGCGGCGTGGTCCAGCATCATCTTGAAGAAGTCGCGCTTCTTCGGGAAGAACATCTCTTTCAGTCCCATGGTCTCGTCCTCTCTCCGCGCCGACCGCGGCCGAAGGTCATCGTCACATCAGTTGTCTCAGGGTAACGAGCGCGGCGTGCGTGAGCGCCGCCACGATCGCGGCCGCGGGGATCGTCAGGAACCACGTCGCCACGATCTCCCCGGCCTTGTGCCACTTCACCGCCTTCATCCGCTCCGCGCTGCCGACCCCCATGATCGACGACGAGACGATGTGCGTCGTCGAGACGGGAAAACCGAGGCGTGAGGCGGCGATGATGACGAAGGCGGAGGCGGATTGCGCGGAGAAGGAATGGATGGGGCGGAGCTTGTAGATGCCCGAGCCCACGGTCTTGATGATCGACCAGCCGCCGGTCGCCGTGCCCATCGCGATGGCCAGCGCGCAGGAGACGATGACCCAGAAGGGCACGGTGAACGACTCCACGTAATCCGGGATCGCGTGCCCCGGGTCCGCCGCCGCGGTGCCCTTGTGGTAGAGGATGAGCACCATCGTGATGATGCCCATCGACTTCTGGGCGTCGTTGGCGCCATGCGAGAGCGCGAGCCCGATCGAAGAGTAGTACTGGATCTTCTTGTAGCCCTCGTTCGCCCTCGGTGTGAAGCCCCGCGAGAGGTGAGTGAAGAGCTTCATGAAGCCGAATCCGATCGCCATCCCGATGATCGGCGAGGTCACGAGAGCGATGACGATCTTCACGAAGCCGGCGACGTTGAGGTGGGCGAGCCCGGGTCCCGCGATCACCGCTCCCGCGATGCCGCCGATCAAGGCATGGCTGGAGGAGGAGGGGAGGCCGAGCCACCAGGTGAGGAGGTTCCAGAAGATGGCGCCGAGGAGCGCGGCGGAGATGACGTAGACGTCGACGGCGTCGGGGGAGACGAGTCCCTTGCCGATCGTCTTGGCCACCGCCGTGCCGAAGATGAGGGGGCCCAGGAATTCGCAGACCGCGGCCGTGACGAGGGCCTTCTCGGGCGTCACCGACCGCGAGGCGATCATCGTCGCGACGATGTTGGAGGCGTCGTGGAATCCGTTGACGAAGTCGAAGACGATCGCGAGGAGGACCACCGCGATCGAGATGATCAGTAGCGTTGACACGGAGCCTCGCGGGATATTTTTGATCGGGGGGAAGTCAAGCGGTTTGTGAGGTTTTCGTGAGGGAGGGGAGTTCGGACCGTTCCTACGCGTCGCCTGAGCGCCGGACCGATCCCCAACTCCGGCGGATGATCCCCTCCTCGGCCGCGGCCGCCTTCACGAAGGCCATCGTGACCCGGTCGGACGGGTATCCCGAGCCGACGGGACCGTAGCGGTCCGCGTAACGCTCGCCGATCCGCTCGATCTCCGCGTCCCGCCGCGTCTTCGCGAGGATCGAGGCCGCGGCGGTGACGAGGAAGGTCGCGTCGGCCTTGGCGCGGCAGACGAGGCGGGGAGGAGAGGTGAGCAGGCGCATGATCGAGAGGGCGAAGCGCTGTTCCGAAACGCCCACGAGGTCGATGAAGGCGACCTCGGGGCGGATCCGATCGAGGACCGCGGCGATCACGGAGATCTCCAACCCGTTCAAGGTGATGCTTCGATTCGAGACCGCGGCGTCGATTTCCGGGGGGGCGATCACCCGCTCCTCGATCGAGACGCCGCCCATCGCGCGCAGGGCGGCGCCGATCGTGGCGCGCTTCTTCGGTGAGAGCTTCTTGGAGTCCTTGACGCCGAGGGCTTCGAGCTCGGGAATCCGGTCCTCGTCGATCCCGAAGCCGGCGATGACCATGGGACCCACGACGGGGCCCCGCCCGGCCTCGTCGACGCCGGCGATCAGCACGAAGGCTCGACTCAGCGCTGGATCGCGATGATCTCGACGCGCCGGTTCGGCGCGGCCCCGGCCGCGGCCAGGCCCTCGGTTCCTCTCCCGACCACGGTGATCTTGGCGGGGGAGAGGCGGAGCTGGGACGCGAGATAGGCGGCGACCTCGGAGGCGCGCTGCGCGGAGAGGGTCCAGGCGTTCCCTCGCTCGGTCGGTTCGGCGTGCCCCACCACGCTGAGGTAAGAGGCCTGGGTGAGGGCGTCGGCGAGGGCGCGGACACGGTCCTTCTGGGCCTGGGCCAGCGCCGAGGAGTTGCGGGCGAAGGCGACGTCGGGAAGGAGGACGGTGGAGGTCTCGCGGGGCGCGCGCAGATCCGCGATTTCCGCGTCCCGCCGCGCGAGCGCCGCCTGGGCCGTGGCCAGCTCCTCCTTCAGGCGTTCGATGGAGAGGAGCACCGTCTCCATCTCCTTCCGCGCCGCCGCGGCGTCGCGCTCCGCCTGCGCGGTCCGCTCGTCGAGGCGCGAGCGGGTGGCGAGGAGGTTCCGCCTGAGGTCCTCGGCCTCGTTCTCCACCTGGATGCGCCGCCCCTCCTCCCTCGCGAGGTCCGACTGGATGCCCGTGATCCTCTCCCGCAAGGTCTCCTTCTCCGCCGCCGCCGTCTGTCGCTGCTCGTCGAGCGCCCGGTAATACTCCGAGCGAAGCATGTAGTGTTCCTCGTGGGGGGCGGTGACGGAACAGGAAACGAGAAGAATCGGCAGGAGCATCTTGACCGCGGAGAGGCCGCGCCGGAGAATGGGACGCATGACGGAACCGAGTCTATCCCCGCCCTTGGAGGCGATCAAGATCATCGTCGAGATCGGTCTCGAGGAGGACGCCGCGCGCTTCGACCGCACGACGGCGCTGCTGCCCGAGACCCTGATCGTCGACGCGGCGATCGTCGCCAAGGGCCGCACCGTGGTCTGCGGGATCGACGCGCTCGCCTTCGCCTTCGGACCCTCCGTGAAGCTCGACCTCTTCGTCAACGACGGGGACGTGGTCAGGGACGGCAACGAGATCGCGGCGATGAGGGGGTCCGCCCGTGCGCTCCTGTCCGCCGAGCGCACGACGCTGAACATCCTCGGCCAACTCTCCGGAATCGCCACGCTCACCCGGCAATACGTCGACCGCCTGGCGCCGGATTCCTCGACCCAGATCCTCGATACGCGCAAGACGACCCCCGGACTGCGGTCGCTCGAGAAATACGCCGTCCGTTGCGGCGGCGGGTTCAATCACCGGATGACCCTCGCGGACAAGATCTTCGTCAAGGACAACCACATCGCGGCGGTCGGGGGCCTGAAGAAACTGCTCGGAAAGCGCAAGCCCGGTGACTACCTCATCATCGAGGTGGATTACCTCAAGAACCTCGATGAGGCCCTGAAGTACAAGCCCGACCGGGTTCTTCTCGACAACATGTCCGACGTCGAGATCGAGAAGGCCGTGGAGGCGATCGGCGACGCGGCGGAGATCGAGGTGTCGGGGGGGGTCACCCTGGATAGGGTCAACTCGATATCCCGGCTCGGGGTCGATTTCATCTCCGTGGGCGCGGTCACTCACTCCGCGCCTGCCTCCGACTTCTCGCTCGAAATCCGCCGCTGACGGCGACTCCCCCCCCCGCGATGCTCGTCTTTCCCGCTTCGGCCGCCGGCTGTTGGATCCGGCACGTCGCGACCACCGACTCCACGCAGGACCATTTAGCCCGGCTCGTGCGCCGCGCGCGCCTTCCGCCGCCTGCCGGCACCGTGGTCGTCGCCGACCGCCAGTCCTCCGGCCGGGGCCGGGAAGGACGGGCTTGGCTGTCGCCCGAGGGCGGTCTCTACGTCTCCGTGCTCGTGCGCCTCTCCGGCGACGCCCCGGCCGCGGACCTCGCCCGCGCGCTCGGGCTCCTGCCGCTCCAGGCCGGGCTTGCGGTCTGCGATGTGCTCGAGACGGTCGGACTCCGGCCCGAGATCAAGTGGCCGAACGACGTGCGGATCGGAGGGAGGAAGGCGGCGGGGATCCTCTGCGAGTCGCATTCCGCCTGCGTCATCGTCGGTGTCGGGGTGAACCTGCGGGAGGCCCCGCTCCCGACGGCGGCGTCGTTGGCCGGAGCGGGCGTCGAGATCGACCGCGACGAGGCATTGGCCGGTTTCCTGGACGCCTTCGCCTGCCGTCTCGGACGGGACGATGCGGCGGACGAGGTCTGGCGGCGGCTCGCGGGCCGGACGGGAACGGTGCTCCACGAGGGACTCCCCGTCAAATTGATCGGACTGGGTCTCGACGGCGCGCTACGAATCGAAGGGCCGGACGGGCCGCGCGAGATCCGGGGCGGCGGCCTGGAGGTGCCCGGGGAGGCCGCGTCCGGATCGGCGCCGCTGAAACTCAGAGAAACGGAATGAATGGATTTTCTTGCCTTGCCGCGCCCTCGCTGACATAATCCGCCCATGCCGCGTTTCCTCCCATTCTCAGCGCGTCTCGCTCATCCGGCCAAGGGAGAATCCTACTCCGATCTCGTTACGCATTCCTTCGCCGACCTCGCCCTTGTCGATCGACAGGAGCGTGCCGCGCGCCATCCACATAATTTCGTCCGGTTTGAGAGCCTGCGCGAGGTTCCGGGCGACCGACCGGGCGAGGCCGGGGCCGATCGCGCCGCCGCCGCGCTCGAGCGGGCGGTGAAGGAGAACCGCATCGCCACGGCCGGAACGGCCTATTTCCTCCTCGAGGTCGAATCCGAGGGGCAGCGCGTGCGCGGTTTCGTCGGGATGCTCGAACTGGCGGCGAAGAATCGCCCGGCCCTCTTCGAGGTTCCCCACGAGACCGAAGTGAAGGATCGTCTGAAGCAGCTCGACGCCTGCGAGATCCAGACCGCGCCCGTCGCGGTCGGCTATCGCACCGACGAGTCGGGGGCGAACCAGATCGAGACGATCACGAGGAAGATCTCGGCCCGCAAGCCGCTCTGCGAGATCGAGTATCCGGCCGGCGTGCGGCACCGGATCTGGGCGGTGGCCCCCGGGGAACATGAGATCGAGCCTCTTCTCTCGCGTCGGAGCATGGTGATGCTGGGCGGCGCGGGCCGTTACAAGGCCGCCCTCAAGAACGCCGAGGCGCTCCGTAGGAAGGACCGCGCGCCCTCTCCCTTCCAGTCCTACAACTTCATCATGGCCTGGATGGTGGATCTGGAGCGCGAGCCCTACCGGTTCAAGGCCCGCCACTGGGCCTTGAAGAGCGGCGCGGTCCGCCTCATGGACGGACAGACGCTCCTGACCAAGCTCGAGGATCACTTCGAGATCGACCGCTACAAGCTGACCCAGCCGGGCGCGAAGGAGGCGGAACTCGTCAACCTGCGCGACGAGATGGAATTCATGGGTCGCCTGAACCACACCTTCGGCCTGTACGTGGGGGACCGGGCGTATTACCTCATGTACCTGCGGGACGCGGAGTCGTATGAGCGGATGAGCCTCGTCCAGAGGTCGCGCCGCTGGAAACGCCTCGACGTCTCGGTCCTGGATGCGATCGTCTTCGAGGGTCTCCTGGGCCTCGGTTGGGACAAGCCGGAGGCCCTGGAGAAGTTCTCGCTCTGCCTCGAGCCGCGCCGCGCCGTCTCGCTCGTCGACGAGGGATTCGCCGACGCGGCCTTCCTCCTGAACGACCCGCTGCCGCAGCATCTCATCGAGATCGCCGAGTCGAACGAACCGATCGCCTCGCGGTGCGTCACCCTCGCCCAGAAGCCGATCGTGGGGCCGATCATGGCCCGGATCGCGGCGGACGAGATGGTCGGCGACGACGTCGTACGGTCCGACGGAAAGGGTTCCAGGAACGGGCGAGCCTCGAAGGTTGCCTCGGGGAGGACCACGGCGCCCGCGAAGACGGCTCGTTCGGCGAAACCGGCGCGGCGCCCCCCCAAGCGAAAGTAGCCGCCTCGTCATGAAGCGGATCCCGGTCCGCCTTCCCGGCGGGTGCCGATACCCGGTCTTCGTCGGCCGGGGAATCGAGTTGGCGCCTCATCTCGGCCCCTTGGCCGGGCGCCGCGTCATCGTCGCCTACGACCGGAGGCTCGAGCCGCCCCGCCTGCCGGGCGCCACATACGTGCCCCTGGCCTCCGGAGAGCCCGCGAAGACCTTCTCATCCTGGCGCGCTCTCATCGACCGCCTGATCGGCGGTGACACCGGCGCCCCGCTTCTGCTCGTGGCCTACGGCGGAGGAACGACCGGCGACGTGACGGGCTTCGCGGCCGCGACCTACCGGCGCGGCGTTCCCTTCGTCCAGGTGCCGACCACGCTCCTTGCCATGGTCGACGCCTCGGTGGGCGGAAAGACGGCGATCGACCATCCGAAGGCGAAGAACATGATCGGGGCCTTTCACCAGCCGGTCGCGGTCGTGGCCGACATCGACCGCCTCGCGACGCTCCCCGGGAGGCATTTCCGCGCGGGCCTGGCCGAGGTCGTCAAGCACGGCGTCCTGGGGGACCATGTCCTCTTCGGGAGGATGGAGTCGCGGCCGCAGGACTACGCGGAGTGGCGGGGGCGCGGCGTGGACGAGGCGGTCGAGCGGTCCGTGAAGTTGAAGGCGCGGATCGTGGAGGAGGACGAGCGGGAGACGAAGGGCGTGAGGGAATTCTTGAACCTCGGCCACACGCTCGGGCACGCGCTCGAGGCCGTGCGCGGATTCCGCGGGCTCCTGCACGGCGAGGCGGTCGCGATCGGCATGGTCGCGGCCGCGAGGATCTCGGAACGCCTGACGGGATTCGGCGAGGCGGCGCGCATCGAGGCGCTGCTCGCGCGATTCGGCCTCCCGGTGCGCATCGGCGGCGACAGCGCCCGCTCTCTCATCGCGGCCGCCCGTCTCGACAAGAAGCGCCGAACCGGCCGGCTGAGAATGACCCTTGTCAAGGCGATCGGGTGCGTGACGGTCGTCGACGGGATCGACGAGAGGCTCTTCGCGGAGGTCTGCCGCGGGATGGGGGCCTCGCGTTGACGACGACGCTCGTCGCCGCCGCGGCCGTCCTTCTCGGCGCGATTCTCCTCTATGCCCTCGTGAGGTTTTTGGTCAAGGGCGTCATCGGATTCGTCAAGTTCGTCGCCTACGGGTTCGTCCTCTTCACCGTTTTCTGCGCGGCCCTCGCCGCCTGGTGGGTCTACTTCCGGTGAAGGGCGGTCGCGCCCGCGCGATACCGCTTCTCCTCGCGGCCCTCATCCTCGTTGCCGCCCCGCCCGCGCGCCCGGAGGATCCCCTGGCCCGGCTCGACGCCGAAAGGAGGGCTCTTCGGTCCCTGAGCTTCGCGGCGACGATCGAGACACCCAAGCCCGGCGGGCGCACGGGACGGTCGGCCATGACGTTCGATTATCTCGCGCCCGGGTTCTACCGGTCCGAGATCCGCATGGGCGTGGAAGGCACGATGCTCACGGTTGCGGACGGGACCTGGATCTGGTCCTGGCAGTCGCGCGCGAGAAAGCTCTACCGGCAGGCGCAATCCACGTCCGAGGAGCGGCTCCGCGCGATGGGCGCGGCGGATCCGGTGACCGCCCTCGCGACGCCCTCTCTCCCGCTGGCCTCCCTCTTCCGGGTGGTCGCCGCCGGCGACACCGCATCGCCCGCCCGTCTCGTTCTCGAGCCGCTCCGGGCTTCACCCTCCTACGACCGCATCCTCCTCGTGATCGCCGCCGACGGCCGCACGCCCCGCTCGATCGAGGTGACGCAGAGGGGGAGGCTCGTCGCGCGCGTTCGCTTCGATCGCTATTCCCGCAACGCCTCCGTCGCGGCCTCGCTCTTCTCGTACCGGCCTCCACGGGGTGTCGTGCCTGTCGAGATCCGTTGAGGCGGCGGCGCGTCGCCGCCCGCGTCAGCTCTTCTGGCCGGTGAGGGCGATGCCCCGGATGTAGTGGCGCTGCATCGCGAGGAAGACGAGGAGCACGGGCACGATCGTCACGACGGAACCGGACATCAACAGGCCCCACTCCGTCCCGTGCTGGCCGTTGAGGTTCGCCAGCGCCACCGGGAGCGTGTATTTCGACTCGTCGAGGAGAATGATCAGCGCCCCGAAGAAGTCGTTCCAGGATCCCATGAAGGTGAAGATGGTCAGGGTCGCGATCGCCGGCATCGCCAGGGGCAGCATGATCTGCCAGAAGATGCGCCACTCCGAGCACCCGTCGATCCGGGCGGCCTCCAGGAGCGAATCCGGCACCGACATCATGAACTGTCGCATCAGGAAGATGGCGAAGATGGAGGCGGTGCCCGGGATGATCAGGCCGAGGTAGGAGTTGAGGAGCCCGAGCCACTTCAGGAGCATGAAGCTCGGGATCATGGTGACCTGGCCCGGGATCATCATCGTGGCGACGAGCAGGGTGAAGAGGCGCTCGCGGCCCTTGAAGCGGTACTTCGCGAAGACGAAACCCGCCATCGAGTTGATGACGACGGTGGTGAAGGAGATCGCGCCGGCGATGATGAAGGAGTTCCAGAAGTTCTGGAGGAAGTT
>CAZWVM010000110.1:0-11998 GCA_964637705.1 uncultured bacterium | reverse complement strand
GCGGCACACGGGCATGATCGCTTAGGGCTGCTCCGGTCAGGGCCTGACCCGGTTCACGCCACCCCGTTGCGCGGGAACTGGCCATCGACGCTCCTCGGTCCGTCTCCTTCGCCGGCCTCCGGACCCCTTGAAACGGGTCTTCGGCCCCGCATGAAGCGGATTTCGGGTTGTAAGGAACCGCTGGCTCCTCGCCTAGGCGCACCGCGGAAATCCTAGTTCCTTTCCCGGGGTGAAACAACGCCAATCGGAAGCGGAAAAGCAGGAAGGAGATACCCCGAGGGACCGGCCGAGCTTCGAAATTCGGAAAAACTGCTGGTGCGCGCTCCCCTTTTTCGGTAAGGTACCCGGCGCCATGAATATCCAGGCGCTCATGAAGCAGGTCCAGAAGGTTCAGGCCGATGCCCAGAAGGTCCAGGCGGATCTTGAGGCTTCAGAGGTCGAGGGCTCTTCGGGCGGCGGGAGCGTAAAGGTCGCGCTGACGGGGGGATACAAGATCAAGTCCGTGGAGATAGCCGCGGATCTGGCCGCGACCGGCGATCGCGAGATGATTGAGGATGCCGTGAAAGCGGCCCTGGAGGACGCTTTAGGCAAGGTTTCCGCGATGACGAAGGAAGCCATGTCCAAGGCGATGGGGGGAATGGCGATACCGGGGATGCCGTTCCCGTTTTGAGACGGGAAACCGCGGGTCCCGAGCGACCGAGATGAAGACCCTCCCCGAGCGCCCAGGGGCTTGGCCGGGGGAGAAATGGAAGGAGTTCCACGATGAAGAGGACGTATCAGCCTCATAACAGGAGGCGGAAGAAGACGCACGGCTTCCGCGAGAGAATGTCCACGCCGACAGGACGCCGCGTCCTGGCGTCGCGCAGGAAAAAGGGTAGGAAGAAACTGACCGTCTGAACCGACTCACCGCCATGGGCGCGGTGGTCAAGGGAGTCAAGGGCCGGTCCCGCGTGGCCGAGGTCAAGTTGGCCCGGCGACGCGGACGTCTCGATACATGCACGCCCCTCTCAGCCGATATCGAGTGCCTTGTTCTCTTCGGGCGCGGTTGGAGAGCCGTGGACAGGAACCGGGTGCGAAGGCGCGTGAAAGCCGCCCTGGGGTGCCTGGAAAGGGAAGGAAGAGTCAATCGAGGCGTCGTAGTCGTGGCGGCGGTGCCGGAAATGGGCCGCATGCCGTGGAACGATTTTCTTGAAAGAATCTTGAAGATGGCTCGATAGATGGAGATCCATGCCGCGATTCGCAGATCATATGCCTGGCCGATTCGCCTCTACAGGCGCTATCTCTCTCCCCTTTTGCCCCCGGCATGCCGTTTCGAGCCCTCCTGCTCGCACTATGCCGAGGAAGCCATCATGATTCACGGTATTCTGAGAGGCACTTGGCTGGCGGCCGGCAGGCTCTTGAAGTGCCATCCGCTTCATCCGGGCGGATTTGACCCGGTGCCGAGGCCATAGATGCAGGAACGCAGGCTTTTCGTCGCTATCCTCCTCTGCATGTGCGTCGTCTTCGCATGGCAAATTCTATTTCCTCCTCCTACACCCAAGACCAGGCCGCGCAACGCATCGGATACAGTAGCGGTGTCGGCGTTTGATACCGCTCCGGCAGCAGCGCAAGATTCCGTTCCGGTCGACGTGATGGTTGCGCAGGATTCTCTGATTATTGAAGAGGCCGATTCGCCTGCGATCACCTTGCATTATGAATCTCAGAGATACGGTGTAACTCTTTTTGAAACAGGCGGATATATCCAGTCGCTAACGCTGAACGAGTATCGATATTCTCACGAAAAGAGAAATGAGCCAGTTGAACTGATCTATTCGTCCGGTGAATTGGGTCATTTTGCCATCACCATGGATGAAACGGATCGGTCCGGGCTTTCAATGACGCGTTGGTCCTCGCGATGGGAGTCCGACTCCGTTTTCTTCAGCTTGATACCGCGCTCTGCCGAATTGCCGGCGGAGATCTTGCTTGAAAAGAAGTTCGAATTCGACAATTCCCGGTACGGCTTCGGCTTCGTCGTCTCCGTCACGAATCGATCGAACCGAGACCAGGCCCTCTCCATGGCGAGGATGACGGACGGCTTATACGAGGCCGACCGCGAGGGATCTCTCATCATTCATTTCGGCCCCGACCGGGACCAATATACCGTCAGCGGGAGCTTCAGTCGGCTAGGCAAGAAAGAAGCCGCCGTCTTTGAAAAGTCATGGTGGCATAGCTTATTCGGATTACCAGAACCTGCAACAGGTGTTACATGGGCCGCTTTCGAGAATCGCTACTTCGCTCTCGCCCTGGAACCGGTCGGTTTCTCCGTTGACGCCATCTATAGCCTCGACAAGAAGCGACGTGAGCACCTCTGGATCGTGATGCCTGCCGTCTCCCTGAAGCCCGGCGAACGGCGCGACTTCCGCTTCCGTGTCTTCGCGGGTCCGAAGCAGACCCAGGTGTTGGAATCGTTTGATCCGGGTTTCCGCATGCTCGACGGCATGGAACCGTCGATTCTGCCCCGGAGCATCTCCATTGCGCGTTGGATGGTGGCCCTTCTGGGTTGGATCCATGGATGGATCCACAACTGGGGCTTCTCGATCATTCTCCTGACTCTTTTCGTGAGAATCCTCCTCTACCCTCTCTCCTTCTACCAATTCCGCTCCATGGCGAAGATGCAGAAGCTCAAGCCGCGAGTCGAGGCGATCCAGGCCCAGTATGCGAACGACAAGGAGCGGCTGCAGAGGGAGCTCCTGAACGTCTACCGGGAGGCCGGCGTCAATCCGCTGGGCGGGTGTCTTCCGATTCTCCTGCAGATGCCGATCCTTGTCGGCCTTTTCATCGCATTGCAGAACGCGATCGAACTGCGCGGCGTTCCGTTTGTTCTCTGGATCACCGATCTATCCATTCCCGACACCATCGTTCATCTCCTGGGGATTCCGATCAATCCCCTGCCGTTGATCCTGTGCGTCACGATGTATTACCAGCAGAAGATCACGCCCATGCCGAGTTCCGATCCGGCCCAGAAGCAGATGATGGCGATGATGCCGGTCATCATGACCGTGCTATTCTACAATTTCCCCAGCGGGCTCTCGCTCTACTGGGTCACTCAAAACATTCTTTCGATTGCGCAACAAGTCTACATGATGAGGTTCAGGGAGGTAGGGAACGATGGCTCTCGATGAACGTGAGCGGTTGATGGTGGATGAGGACGTCGATGACGGGGCGGAAACGCTCGACAGCGTCGAGGTGGAGAACAAGATCCTCGAGGATGCGATCGCCGAGGGGCTTGCGCGCCTGCGCATCTCGCGCGGGGAGGCCGAAATCGAGGTTCTCGATGAGGGCAAGGGAGGCTTCCTGGGGATCGGATCGAAGAAGGCGCGCGTTCGTGTCTCCCGGATCGGAGCTCGAGTCAGGCCGTCCGAAAAGACATCGGAACCGGTACTGGATGAAATCATCGAGAAGCTGACTTCGCTCCTCGACGACACGACACGGCTCCTCGAGGTTCGCAAGGAAGGGGAGGGGCGATACCTGTGCGAACTCGATGCCGAGAATATCGCCATCGTCCTGGGACGGCGCGGCAAGACGCTTGACGCCATCCAGTGCCTTGCGACGGCCCTTGCCGCCAAGCGCATGGGCGACCGGGTCCGTATCACCCTCGATGCGCGCGGATTCCGGCGCAAGCGCAGGGAAGCCCTGACGGAGATGGCCCACGACGCGGCCGATGACGCCAGGAAATATAAGGAGAAGATTCACCTCGACCCGATGTCGGCTCACGACCGCAAGATCATACACTCCGTTCTTGCGAACTCCGAACACGTCACGACCCAGAGCGAGGACAACGGGGACCGCCGTCACGTGGTCGTCGTCCCGAAGGAAGCCGGATCCTCGCGTGGCGGAGACCGCGCCGGCAGGGAAGGGCGAGGACGGTCGCAAGGCCGTTCCGACCGGGGCCGCGGCGATCGCGGACGTTCTTCGCGGCGTCCGCGCAGGGACTCGCGTGATGACAGGAACGATGATCGCCCTCGGCGTGATGGCGACGGCGCTGAGTCGCGCGAGGAAAATCCGATCCAGGAGTAGGGAAGGGAACGGACGGACCCTAAGCGCGTGTCTATAAGGCTTTTGCCGACGATCGAGGATATCCGGTCGACGTGGCCGTCCGGCCCGGAGCTCGCAAGGGATCTGCAATCGATCGCGGCAGGTCTTCTGAGTGCGCCGTATCGGGCCGTTGGACCGAGAGAACCGGAACGCGTCATGGGGGAGATCGTGCTGGACTCCCTCGCTCCGGTTCTTCTCGGTATCCTGGAACCGGAAAAGCCGTGCCGCATCGTTGACGTCGGATGCGGTAGCGGAATCCCGATATTGCCCCTGGCTGTGACCCTGAAGAGAGCGGCATTTACCGGGGTCGATTCGTCATCAAAGAGGCTCGATTACGCGGCTGCCCTGGCAAGAAACCTCCACCTCGAAAATGTCGAATGGAGGCAGATGCACGTGAGGCCTCCCAAGAGAATTCTCTCCAAGCGTATCATCGATGGGGACTTTGTCGTCGCCCGCGGCCTTGCGAAATTGGATCTGGCCATACCGATGTGCGATCTCTTCAGAAAGCCAGGGGGCACGATTCTCATCTCAACGACGGAGAACTCCGCGCGTGAATATACGACTCGCTTGGAGAGAAGCTACGAGTTGAAACCATACGCCAGGCCGGATTCAGAAACACCCTACGCAATTCTTATGGTCAGGGACTAAGATCGATTCCTGATGTTTCACGTGAAACAATTACCTGTTGTCACATTTTCCGGCCTTTTCTATGATCTAAGAAATGACACAAATCATTGCGATCGCCAATCAAAAGGGGGGCGTCGGTAAGACAACCACCGCTGTGAACCTTGCGGCCGCTCTCGCCGCCGGCGATTGGAACGTCCTGCTTGTCGATCTCGACCCGCAAGCCAACGCTACGTCCGCTTCCGGAGTGAAGATCCAGAACGCTGATCTGGACGTCTACCGCGCTCTCGTCAGAATCGCCCAGGGCGAGACAATAGAAGAGTCACCGGTTGTCTCCGCCATACCTCGTCTTCACGTTTTGCCGGGTTCGGTCGATTCGGCGGCAGTCGAACGGGAGTTCATCGACGTCGAAGATGCCCCCCTCGTCCTGTCCAGGTTGCTCCGATCCCTGTCCGAACGTCCCGGAAGCGCACCCTATGATTTCGTGATCATCGACACGCCACCCGGGATCGGGCTTCTCACCATCAACGCGCTCGCCGCCGCCCGCGTTCTCGTCGTGCCTGTCCAGGCCGAGTACCTTGCCCTGGAAGGATTGGGACTCATGGCCGAGACGATCGACAGGATCCGCGAAGGATGCAATCCCGGTCTCGAGAGGGTCCTCGTCCTCGTCACGATGTTCGATAGCCGTCTGAAACTCTCGAAAGCGGTCGAGAGTGAACTTCGGGAGAAACTCGCGGGGTTCCCCGAAATGAGAGTCTGCCGGACGGTGATCCCGCGCAACGTGAAGCTGGCCGAGGCGCCGAGTCATGGCTTGCCCGTGATTCTGTTTGATCCGGCCTCGAGCGGAGCCTCGGCCTACGTGGAATTCTCAAGGGAGGTATTCGGTGATGAAGAAACCGGTATTGGGCAGGGGATTGGACGTGCTCCTGCCCCGCAGGAAGGAAGCAAGCGCCCCGTCCGCGGAGACGATCTCATCGACTGAAACAGCCGTTTCCGGCCGTCTCCTGACTCTGCACACTCCCGGGGCGAGGGGTGAAGAGCCCACGCGCGAGTTGAGCGTCGAATCGATAGGGCCGAATCCTCAGCAACCGCGGAAGAACTTCGATGAGAAGGCCCTTGCGGAACTCGCGGAGTCGATACGCAAGGACGGCCTGCTCCAGCCGATCGTCGTCGCACCCGACGGCGCGGGACGATTCGTCATCATCGCCGGAGAGAGACGATGGCGCGCATCCCGGATGGCCGGCTTGAAGACGGTCCCCGTCGTCTTCAGATCCTCGCCCGGATCCAAGGATCTTCTCGACCTCGCTCTTGTCGAGAATCTGCAGCGAGAAGACCTCAATCCCATCGAGGAGGCGGAAGCCTACAAGAAGCTTTCGTCCGAGTATAACTTGAGCCATGAAGAGATTGCCGGGAGAATCGGGAAGTCTCGAGCCTCGATCACAAACGCAATCCGGCTTCTCACTCTGCCCGATGAGATTCTTGAGGCCCTCAGGTCGAGTCGGCTGACCCCGGGACAGGCACGTCCCCTCCTTGGCATTCCGCCCGACGAAGCCATTGCCCTTTTCAAGAGGATCATGGATGGAGGAATGTCAGCAAGGGCCGTCGAGAAAGCATCTCGAAAGCGGCCACAAAAAGCTAAATCTATAAACGACACAAACAATGTCGATGTTAATAATGCAATTGATCGACTTACAAAAAGATATGGTAGAAAAGTGGAAATCACTGAAAATAAGGGAAAAGGAAATATCAAGCTGATGTTCTATTCTAAGGCAGATCTAATTGATCTAGTCGATAGCTTATTAGGACAATGAAAATGTCTAAGACAAATAAGGGAATATTCATCACGTTTGAGGGACCAGACGGCGCTGGAAAAACCACCCATGCCCGGAGACTGCTTTTCCTTCTGGAGAGCCGTGGAGAGAAATGCATCCTTACAAGGGAGCCCGGCGGCACTCATTTCGGAGAAAGGGTGCGCAGCATCCTCCTGGATCCCGACACGGGCGTCATCAGTCCCCTGACGGAGCTTCTCCTCTACGAGTCCATTCGGGCTCATCATGTCGAAACCGTGATTCGCCCGGCCATCAACCGCGGCGAGATCGTCATATCGGACCGTTTCACCGACGCTTCGGTCGCCTACCAGGGATTTGGTCGCGGCATACCGGTTCCGATCGTTACGACGCTCAACCGGATCGCCACGGAGTCCTTCGCGCCCGACATCACCGTCCTCATCGACGTCGAACCCGAGAAAGGGCTGGAGGCCGCGAAGAACAGGGACAAGGAGCGAAACGGTCTCGACCGGATCGAGTCCGCGGGCCCGGCATTTCACCGCCGCGTGCGACGCGGCTACATGGTGATCGCGAAGGAGAACGCCCAGAGAGTCCTGACCGTTCAGAAGGGACATAACCCGGACGAGACCTTCCGCGAGATCGTGGTGGCGCTGTCACGCAGGTCGAGGCGCCTCGCGAAGGTTCTCAGGTCCGAGCGCTGAATCGGCGACGATGAAGATCGAGCGGGGGCGAAGTCGAGCCGGGTCGGATCCCGGGGGCATGGCCAGGACCTCCCGGTCGAAGGAGGGAGACTCGAGCTTCGTCAAGGCGATCGAGGCGGCCACGGAAAAGAGCGTCGAGGCGGATATCGACGGGCTTTTCGGAGAGATCGAGATCGCGGCCGACCTGCTCGTCAAGCGCCGAACCCTGGCCGAGCTCGAGGAATACCGGCGCCTTGTCGCTTCCTTCATGAAGATGGTGACCGAGAAGGGCCTGGAGGTGAAGGAGGTCCAGTCCGCTCGATTCCTCGAGAACAACAAGGTTTTTCTCATCGCCGCGCAGATCGAGAAGAAACTGCTGGACCTCGCCGAGAAGGTGAGGACCGGTAATGCCGCGGCGCTTGACGTCGCCGCGGCGACGTCGGAGATCCGGGGCCTATTGATGGACATGAGGATATGAGCGCGACATCGCTCGATCGGGTCGCGGGCCAGGTGCGCGCGCGCGCGGTGCTCGCGGCGATGGCCGCGAAGAGAATGGCGCCCCCCGCCCTCATCTTCGCGGGGCCGGAGGGGGTGGGCCGCGGAACGGCGGCGCGCGCCTTCGCCGACCTGCTGTCCTGCGAGCGGGGTACCGGATGCGGGCGATGCACCGCATGCCGGGAGAACGGGTTCGGGGAGGGATTCCGCGTCTTCGACGTCGCAAGGCTCTTCGACGACGAGACGGAAAAGAATCGGAGTCGCGCGTTCCGCCGCGAAATCTCGTCGCACGTCACGGCGCGTCGCGCGCGCGCCTTCGTGATCGTCATACGTCCTGCGGAACTGCTGAATGAGACGATGCAGGCGGCCCTCCTCAAGGCCCTCGAGGAACCCGCGCCGGGCGTCTGCTACGTGCTCGTCTGCCGCTCCGCCGCTCAACTCTCCTCGACGCTTCGTTCCCGCTCGGTCCTTGTCCGCTTCACGACCCTGGCCGCCGAGGAGGTGGTCACCCAGCTCGAGAGGATACTCGGCCGGAAGCTGTCGGAACGCGAGAAGACGATCGCGGGCCGCGCCCGGGGTTCCGTGACGCGCGCTCTCGAACTCGTCGAGAAGGGCGTGGATCCGTCGGCGTTCCTGGACGAGATCGGGACGAAGGGCCGCGCGAGGGGAGGGAAGGAGGACAGGGCCGACATCCTGAGAAAGCTCGAGGAGGCGCTGCCGGGCTATGCCGAGGAGCATCCGCACCTCCGAGAACCGCTCCTCGATCTCGACAGGGCCATCGCCGACAAGGCGCACATTCCGCTGGCCGTCGAGGTCTTCCGCCGACGGGCGCGGAGGAGATCGGCAGGGGAGACGCGGTGAGGACGAATCCCTTCCGGATTGCAGGACGTCGGCGAAACGGTAGTATCGGCGAAGGTATCCGCGAGAAGGAGAAAGCCCGATGAACCGTTTCTACGTGACCACGCCGATCTACTACGTCAACGACGACCCTCACATCGGGCACGCGTACACGACCGTCATCGCGGACATCCTCGCGCGCTACCACCGCTCCGCCGGTGACGAGACGTTCTTCCTGACCGGAGTGGATGAGCACGGGCAGAAGGTGGAGAAGGCCGCCCGGGAGCGCGGCATCGCGCCCCAGGCCCATTGCGACGAGATGGCCCCGCGCTTCTCGGGCCTCTGGCCGCGGCTGGGGATCGCCCCCTCTGCGTTTCTCAGGACGACGGACGCGGCTCACAAGGATTACGTTCGTTCCGCTCTCGCGCGGCTGCGCGACAAGGGTCTCATCGAGGCGCGCGATTTCGAGGGCTGGTACTGCACGCCGTGCGAACGATTCTGGACGGAGAAGGATCTCGTGGAATCCTCGTGCCCGGATTGCCGGCGCGGTGTGGCTCTTCTGCGGGAGAAGAACTACTTCTTCCTGATGAGCCGCTTCGCGGAGCCCTTGAAGGCGGCGATCGAGAAGGAGACCATGAGGATCCTGCCCGCGGGGCGGAAGAACGAGGTTTTGGGTTTTCTGGACAAGGGGCTGGGAGATCTCTGCATCAGTCGTCCGAAGCAGCGCCTCTCCTGGGGGATTCCCCTTCCCTTCGACGAGGACTACGTCACCTACGTATGGTTCGACGCCCTTCTCAACTATGCCTCCGGACCGTCCTATCTCGTGCCCGGCGGCCCGGCCTGGTGGCCGGCGACGGTGCATCTCATCGGCAAGGACATTCTCACCACGCACGCCGTGTATTGGCCCGCGATGCTCATGGCGCTCGAACTCCCCCTGCCCCGGATCCTCGCCGCCCACGGATGGTGGACCGTCGAAGGGCAGAAGATGTCCAAGTCTCTCGGCAACGTCATCGCCCCCCTGGAACTGGTCGCTTCCTACGCGTCGCGCGGAGAACGGCCCGCGGTCGACGCCTTCCGGCACTTCCTCGCAAGCGAGATGTCCTTCGGCGCGGATGGCGACTTCTCGCGCGCCGCCTTCGAGCGCCGCTGGACGTCGGACCTGTCGAACGACATCGGAAACCTTCTCTCGCGCGTGACGGCTCTCGTGGACCAGATCCTCGGCGGAGAGGTCGAATCGATCCCGGATCCGGCCGACGCGGGCGTCGTGGCGGAATACCGCGGCCACATGGAGGCGGTTCAGCCGCACCGGGCGGTCGAGACGGCCATGGCCTACGTCCGGGCGAGGAACCAGTATCTGCAGCAGGCCGCGCCGTGGAGCCGCAAGGAGGAGGCGCCCGCGATCCTGGGCCGCGCCGTGGCTTCTCTCCGCCTCGTCTCCGCGCTCATGGCTCCTGTCATGCCCGATTCCGCCGACGAGATGGCGCGCCGGCTGGGGCTCGAGCGGGCGCCCGCGCTGGCCGAGGCGCTTTCGATCTTCCGCGCCCGGTGCCGCAAGGGGGATCCGCTCTTCGCTCGCCCGGAGCGGCAGGAGGATCCGAAGGCGGCCGCGGTCCCGGCGGCGCCGCCGTCGACCGGGGCGGCCGTGGCGGGCCCCTACGCGACGATCGACGACCTCAAAAAGCTCGGACTCTGCGTCGGCGTTGTGAAGAGCGCGGAGCGGGTCGAGAAGACGAAGAAACTCCTGAAGCTGACGGTGGACATCGGCCGCGAGACACGCACTCTCGTCGCCGGCATCGCGGAATACCACGCGCCGGAAGAGTTGATCGGCCGCCGCGTCGTCGTCGTCTCGAACCTTCAGCCCGCCGTGATCCGCGGGATCGAGTCGCGCGGCATGATCCTGGCCGCTTCCGACGGGGCCTCCTTCGCGCTCCTTTCACCCGGACCCGAGACGGTCGCGGGGACCGAGGTGCGATGAAGAAGCGGCCGGGGGACGCGCGGTCGCCCCGCTCCAGCCATCTCGACCGGCGGGGCCGCGTTGCGATGGTCGACGTTTCCGGCAAGGAGCCGACGCGGCGCCGGGCCGTGGCGGAGGCCGAGGTGCGGCTCTCGCGCCTCGCGCTGATGGCCTTGAAGTCGGGCCGGCTGGCCAAGGGCAGCGTCGAGGCCGTCGTCCGGATCGCGGGGATCCAGGCGGCGAAGAGAACCGCCGAGATCGTGCCGCTGTGTCACCCGCTCCCCCTTGAATCCGTGGGCGTCGAACTGTCCGCGAGGCGTGGCCGGGTGAGAATCCGCATCGAGACCGTGACGCACGCGCGCACGGGCGTCGAGATGGAGGCGATGACGGGAGCCGCGGCGGCGGCCCTCGCCCTCTACGACATGATCAAGGGAGTGGATCGCGCGGCGGAGATCGTCGCCGTGAGGCTTCTCGAGAAGAGCGGGGGACGTTCGGGGGCGTACCGGAGGCCGCGGCCGTGAATCTCCTTCCGGCCTTTCTCAGGCCGCGCACGGGCCGGAGGAGGAAGGTCCGCCGGATGGGGAATCTTTCGACTCACGTCGAGTTCTACATCTACATCATCGCCGCCCTCGTCATCCTCGCCTCCCTGGCCGTTTCTCTCTACAAGCCCTGATCGTGAACCCGGCCACTCCGCCGGCGCGCGCCGTTTCGTTTCTCGCCGTGGTCGGCACGGACACCGGCGTCGGCAAGACGCGCGCGGCGCGCGCCCTGCTCGATGCGGCCCTCGCCCGCGGCGTGCGTGCGGCGGCTCTCAAGCCCTTCGCCTCGGGCGCGCGCGACGGCCGCTGGGAGGACTGGGATCTCCTGGATCCCGCGCATCGATACCGGCCTCCGGGTCTGTACCGGGCCGCCCTCTCTCCCTATGGCGCCGTTCGACGCGGCGAAGAGGAGATTCCACTGGCCGATGCGGACGCGTTCGTGGCGCGCGCCGCCGCTGAGAACGAGAGGGTCATCATCGAGGGGATCGGAGGGGTCATGGTCCCCCTCAATCGATCCACCCTCTGGATCGACTGGCACGCGGCGCACGCCTGGCCCTCGCTCCTCGTGGCGCGCGGCGGCCTCGGCACCCTCAACCACACGCTTCTGACGATGGAAGCCCTCGCGTCCCGCGCGATTCCCGTGGAAGGCTTCGTGCTGAACGGGGGCGAGGGCGAGCGGGAGGCGGCGGAGGAAAACGCGCGGATTCTCGAGGAGCGGAGCCGGGTTGTCTGCCGCGGGATCGTCGATTATGATCCGCGGGACGGGGCGGGCGCGTGGCGTCGCGCGCTCGCGGCCGTCGAGCGGGAGAGCTAGAGTGCCCAATATCGACATCCGGCGCGTCGTGGAACGCATCCAGAACCTTCCGACGCTTCCCGTCGTCGTCACGCAGATCCTGCGCATCGTCGGGAGCGCCGAGAGCGACGCGCATGATGTCCAGTCGATTCTGCGCCGGGACCAGTCCCTGACCACCAAGGTGATGCGCCTCGTCAATTCCTCGTTCTACGGCT
>CAZWVM010000109.1:0-12006 GCA_964637705.1 uncultured bacterium | reverse complement strand
CGTGTTGCCCGAGGGATCCACGATGCGGACCACCAGGTCATACGTCCCTCCCGCGACCGTCGAATCGAGCACCACCGTCGCCGTCCAGCGCGAGTCCGTCGAGGGCACTCCGCCCACGGGCGTCAGCGGGTAGGAATCCGTGAGGCCGACGCCGGAGAGATCGACGACCACCGTGTCGACGTACGCGCTGTCCGTCACGTTCACCGTGATGACGATCGCCGTCGTGCCCGTGTTCGAGACCGAAGAAGGCGTCGTGACCGGCGAATCGGCGGTCGGCGCCGAGGAGTCGGCCACGACGACGAAGCTGTCGGACGCGGGCGCGGAGACGCTCGTGTTGCCGAGCGAGTCCGCGGTCGTCACGCGCCAGTACCAGGTGCCGGGCGCGGCCGGCGGCGTCCAGTGGTCGGTGTCGGAGGCGGCCAGCGTCGAATCGACGAGGTTCGCCGCGAAGAGGGCGCTCGCGGAGACCTGCACCCGGTAGGACGCCAGGCCCGCGATCGAATCGCCCGAGGCTCCCCACCGCAGGAGCGTCGGCGTGACGGTCGTCGCGCCCGATCGCGCGACGAGAACGGGGGCGGTCGGGCCGGCCGTGTCGACGGCGAGCGTGAAGGCCGCGTTGCAAACGGTCGTGTTCAGCGCGTTGTCCCGCGCAATGACGCGCCAGCGATACGTATCGTTCGCCGGGAGCGTCGCGACGTAACGGGTCTCCGTGAGCCACGAGGTGTCCATAAGCGGCGCGACGAAGGTTCCGGCCGTGTCCACCTGCAGACGATACGTGACCGGGGGCGAGGAATCGTCGGTCACGTTCGGCCAGCGGAAGGTGATCGAGACGGCCGATGTGGACGTCCCGGTCGAGGGCGAAACGAGATCGAAGGGGTTCGGCCCCTTCGTGTCCGTGACGATCACGAGGAAGGAGTCGACCGCGCTCGTCGCCACGTTGCCGACCGTGTCATACGCGAGCACCCGCCACCAGTACGTGTCGGCGGGCAGGACGCCCGTCACGTAATCCGTGTCCGGGTGCGCCTGCTGGGTCGATTCGCGCAACGAGACGAAGGTGCCGGCCGTGTCGACCTGGACGACGTAGACGCGGACGGACGTGACGGAGTCCGTCGCGGCGGTCCAGGAAAGGGTCGCGGGAGCCGCGCGCGAGTCGCCCCGGATCGCGACGAGGACCGGCAGGGTCGGCGGCGCGGTGTCGACGCGGAGGATCCTCGAGGAACCGGCGGTCGCGTTCCCCGCGCTGTCCACCGCCACCACGCGCCACGTGTAGGTGTCATTCGCCGGAAGCGTGAGCGTGCCGGAGGTCGAGGGCGTGACCGAGTCCCGGACCGGCGTCGCGAAGGTCCCGGCCGTGTCGGCCTGCAGTCGGTAGTGGGAGACGCCGGCCGATGAGTCCGTCGAGGCGTTCCAGGAGAAGAGGACCGTGACCGAGGAGGTCTCCAGGCCGTCGGCGGGTGATGCGAGCGCCGGAGCCGAGGGACCGGATGTGTCGATGCGCAGGCGGAAGGAGGTGTACGAGGCGGTGTTCGTCGCGCTGTCCACCGCCACGATCCGCCACCAGTAGGTGTCGTTCGCCGGCAGGGTGCGGAGCGCCGCGAGCGCGAGACCGACCGCCGAATCGACCCACGGGGCCGCGAAGGTCCCGGTGGTGTCGATCTGCAGGCGATAGCCCGCGAGCCCCGAGCCGGTGTCGGTCGAGGCGGTCCACGAGAAGGCGAGGGCCGTGGCCGACGTGTCGGTGTTCGCGGGCGGAGCGGTGAGCGCGCCCACGTAAGGAGCCCGCGTATCGACGCGCAGGACGCGCGCCGCGACCGCCGTCGTGTTGCCCATGTTGTCCACCGCCACGACGCGCCAGTAGACGGTGTCGGCAAGAAGGGCCGGGAGCGTCGCCGACGTGAGCGGCGTGAAGCTGTCAAGGGGCGGCGGCGCGAAGGCCCCCGTCGGATCGAACTGCAGGCGGTAGCCCGCGACGCCCGTGCCCGTGTCCGCCGCCGCGTTCCAACGGAAGGTGATCGTGGCTCCATTGGTGTCGGTGTTGTCCGCCGGGGCCGTGAGCGCGCCCGCGACCGGCCCGGCCGTGTCCACGAAGATCGACCACGGCGCCGACGTCGCCGTCTCGGTGTTGCCCGAGGCGTCATACGCCACGACCTGCCAGTAGGAGATCTCGTTGGCCTTCAATGTCACCGTCGCCCACGTGTCGAGAATCCCGTTCGTATCGAGGTAGATCGCGCCGGCGGTGAAGGCGCCGCCGGTGTCGACCTGCACGCGGTAGCGCACGGGCGGAGACCCGGCGTCGAAGGAGTCCTCCCATCGCAGGGTCACCGTGACCTCGCGCGTGTCGATGCCGTCGGAGGGTTCCGAGAGATCGAAGGCATCAGGGGCGGTTGTGTCTGTCGGCAGGGACGTGTCGACCGTGAAGTCATGGACGCGGGCCGAGGCCGTGTCCGCGTTCGAGACGGTGTCATAGGGAATCACGCGCCAGAAGTAGCGCGAGTCGACGAGCGCAGCCGAGGTATGGCTCGTCCCCGTGACGAAGGCCGACTCCACGACGACATCGAACCCGAAGGTCGAGGCGACCTGGATCAGGTATCCCCGTGTGCCGGTCACGCTGTCGGATGCCGCGTTCCAGGTGAAGGTGGGGGTCGAATCGTTGATCGTCTGCGAATCGGACGGATAAGTCGTCGTGACCGCCGCCGGGGACCGCGTGTCGAAGAGGACGGTCCGCGTCGCGCTCGTGTCGGCGTTCCCCGCGTCGTCGCGCGCGATCACGCGCCAGGAGAATGTGTCGTTCCCGGCGGGCGCGATGACGAGCGATGTCGCCGTGACGGCCGTGTCAAGCCAGGGGGCCGCGAAGGTCCCGGCCGTGTCGATCTGCAGGCGGTAGCTGGCGAGTCCCGAACCCGTGTCGACGGCCGCGTTCCAGGAGAAGGTCGTCGTGGCCGCCTTCGTCTCGGTTCGGTCCGCGGGCAGGCCGAGGGAGAGGCCCGTCGGCGCCTGGGTATCGATGACGACGAGCGAATCTCCCGCCGGGCGCGTGTTGCCGCCGGTATCGGAGGCGATGACGCGCCAGAGATACGTGTCATTCGCGCCCAGGGTCACGATTTCCTCGGTGTCGGAGACGGTCGTATCGACGAGATAGGCTCCCGCGAGATCGGTGTCGACGATGAGACGATAGGTGACGGTCGAGGAATCCGCGGCCGCGGTCCAGCGGAAGGTCAGCCGCGTCGCGCTCGTCTCCGCCCCGTTCCCCGGCGCGAGGAGCCCGAAGCTGTCGGGCGCGGTCGTGTCCGCCAGCACCACCCAGCTCTCGGCGCGCGCGCCCGCGACGCTGACGTTGCCGACGCTGTCATACGCGAGGACGCGCCAGTAGTAGGTCCCCGCTCCGAGCGGCGCGGGAGCGAGATCCGTGTCGGGCGGCGCGGTCGTGTCGGAAGCGAGGATCGTCGCGAAGGCGGACGAGTCGGAAACCTGGAGGCGATAGAAGGCCAGGCCGCTGCCGCTGTCCGCCGATGGACTCCAGCGGCAGGTCGGGTTCACAGCCGAGGCGCCGCCGACCGGGGAAAGCGGCGTGACCGTGTCGGGCGGGGCCGTGTCGGGCCGGAAGCGTATGAGCGTCGTGTCGAAGGCGCCGGAGGCGTCGTAGGCATGAAGCGTCGTGGAGGTCTCCGCGGCCGCGTGCGCGGGCCGGATGAAGAACTGCGCCGTGAACGGAGCCGAGGCGTCGATCTGGGCCGCGGAGTCGAAGACCGCTCCCACGAGGATCGAGTCGGGGTTGGTCGAGGTGAAACCGACGGTCAGCGTGACGACCTGCGTCTCAGCCGCGAACCAGACCGTGTCGCCCGAGGGCGTCGTGTCCACAGGCGGCGCGCCGTCGAAGCGGGCAGGCGTGTCGGAGACGAAGGCCAGGGCGAGGATCGACGGCGTGTCCACCACGATGACGCGGATCACGCCCGAGTCGTCCGAGGTGAGAAGATCCGAGGCGTTTCCGTTCGCGGCCGTCATGGCCGTGATCCGGTTCGTCGTCGTGTCGAAGACGTAGGTGATCGTCCAGGTGCCCGTGGAGACGCCGATGAAGGAGAGCACCGCGGCCCGGGTGTTGCCCTGGACCGAATCGGCCGCCGTCAGGGCCACGTATTCGAAGGTGTCCGTGGCCGCACCGGTCCAGGATCCGCGGTTGCGCAGGACGTCCGCGAAGGTCGCGTGGTCCTCGTCGGCCTGAATCCCGAGCGAGCCCGGCGGAAACGAATCGGCCGCGTCGGAGGACTCCACCAGCTTCAAACCCTGTCCCTGGTAAACCATGAAGACGGAGAATCCATTCGTGAGCGAGTCGGCCTCCGCGCGCAATTCCACGGTCACGGTCTCCCCCACCGCGACCTGGGCGTCCGTGTATTGAACGCCGGGCGAGTCGGACGAGGCGACGATGCGGACCTCGCCGTAGGAGTGCGCGGTGGCCGGGACGAGGGCGAGCAGGAGGGCGGCGACGAGGAGAGGCACGAGCGACAAGGCGCTCACGCCACGCTCTCCCCTGCTCTCCATCCGCCGCTCGTTCAAAATCTCAGTCCACCCTCTCTTCCCTCAAATCGCAAATTGCCAATCGCAAATCGAACATCGCAAATCGCTAGTCCCCTCGTCTCCCGAAGTTGTTCCTCACCGCCTGCAGATCCGCCGCGTCGAGTGTGCCGACCGCATCGACGTGGTCCGCGCGCGCGTCGCCGGTCTGGCGGTCGACCGCGTATTTCGTGATCGACGCGTCGTAGACGTCGATCCGGTTGTCGCCGTTGGCGTCGCCGGCGTACATCCGGCCGACGTCCTGGTTCACGGCCGACGATGTCGCGACAGCGATGCCCGTCAGTCTCCGCCGCAGGTAATGAGTCGTCTCCGCCGTGATCGAGTAGGTGCCGGCGACGACGCGCTGGACGTAGGAACCCGACGCGTCCGACGACGTGATGTAGGTCTCGGTGCCGTTCCCGATCGTCACGGTGCAGTTCGTGTCCAGGGCGCGGCTCTCGAGATCCAGGGTTCCCGTGATGCGCCAGAGCGTTCCGGAGTCGTTGCGCGTCCCCGGCGTGGGCGAGGAATCGAAGCCCCACTCCGCCATCGTGCTCGCGTCCGCCGTGTCGGGCGTCCGCTTGATGGACCAGTTCGTGGAGACGGAATCCGACATGACGCCGTCGTTCGCGCCCGCGCCGCCGCCGTCGACATCCGTCCATTGTCCCGCCGCGATGGCAAGACCCACGATCGTGCTCTCCGCCGCCGCGTAACCGCCCGCGTCGACCCAGGAGACGAAGTCCTCGGTGTCGCCGCCGACCTTGAAGAGGGAGACATAATTGTCGGTTCCGGTGAGAGCCGGCAGACCGTATAAGTCGATCACACCGTCGCCGTTGCCGGCCATCGAGTCGGCCTCGTCGACGCCCGCAGCCGCATGAACGACGATGAAGTCGCCCGAGTGCGCCGTGACGCCGCCGACGACCTTCGATCCGTCGCGTGTCCAGAGCCTCATGCCGGTCAGGTCGATCCCGCCCGTGGCGTTTCCGTCCTCCACGACCCGGATCTCGATCCAGTCGTAACCGTTCACGCCGTCGGCCTGCTCCTTGAAGGAGACCTCCGTGATGAGGAGCGTCTCGCCGGTGATGTTGACCGCCGGGACCGCCGAATCCGAGAGCAGACCGGTCTTCAGTTCGTTGCCCCACGAATCCACGGCCGTGACCGCGAACCAGTAGGTCTCGCCGTTGTTCAGGCCCGAGACGACGAGAGACGTCTCCGTCGGACCCGCCGTGTCGCGCGAGGGAATGCCCGTGTCGTATAGCCTCGCCGGGATCGCCGTCGTCTCGCGATAGACGTTGTAATGGTGCAGGTCGCTGGCGACGACCGCCGTCCAGGTCACCCGGATCTTGCCGCCGAGGTCCCCGGCCACGTCATTCGCATCCGTGCCTGCCACCGCCGCGGGCGCCGCGAAGGGCGCCTCGAGGATCGTCGTCAGGGCGCCCGGCGTCGGAACCGAATCGATCGCCCAGTCGGTGTCCCCGTTGTTGTCCTGGTGGAACCGGTTGCGGGTGATCGAGGAGTCGTTGTCGAAGTCGGAGCGGACAAGCGGATTGCGGGCGTTGTTGTCGTTGACGCCGAGAGAAGCCCAGGCGCCGCGGGCGATCGCGTAGGAGAGATCCCTCTGCTCCGTCGCCGTCATCGCGCCGTCGCGGATCGACCAGAAGACGAAGTCGAGGATCGTGTCGCCGCCGGCGGAGATGAGGAAGAGTCCCTCCTCGCTCTCCGGCAGGTTCATCCCGACGCCGTAGATGTTGACCACGCCATCCCCACCCGAGTCGGACTCGCTCGACCCGGCGTCTTTCCTCAGGACGACAAGGTCCGAATCCTGCACCTGGACGGCGCCGAAGACGTGCAGGTCGCCGGCCGCCGTGTCGTCCTGGGCCACCTTGAATCCCGAGAGCGAGAGGCCGCCGGAGGCGTTTCCGTCGTCGAGAACCAGGATCTCGATGAACTCCGACGTGTCGGTGTTCGCGAATTTCACCTCCGTGAAGATCATCCGCGGCGTGCCCGTGATGTTGACCGCGGGCGCCACCGGCCCGGTTTCCGTCAAGGCCAGCCGTTTCTCGTGACCCCACGTGTCCGCGACCGTCACGACGACCCAGTAGCTCTCGCCGTTGACGAATCCGGAGACCGTGGCCGTGCCGACGGAGGAGTCGGCGACGGTCGAATCGGGAACGAGCGTCGACGTGTCGATCCTCGCCCCGATCGGCCGGCTGTCGATGTAGACGTTGTAGCGCGCGAAGTCCGTGAGCGACGTGATCGTGTCCCAACGCACCTCCAGGGCACCGCCGAAGTCGCCGGGCGCGTCGCGGAAGACGCGTACCGTCCGCGAATCCGGCACCGTGATCGGGTGCTCGACGCCCGAGTTCGCCGCGCCCGGCGTGCGGGCGAGCGTCACGTTCCAGTCGTCGCGGCTGTTGTAGGTGTCGCTCCCGCTCCCGTCTCGGGCGCAGACCATGCCCGCCGTGAAGGCGCCGCTCGTCAGGT
Organism: uncultured bacterium; assembly: GCA_964637705.1. GTDB lineage: Bacteria > UBA8481 > UBA8481 > UBA8481 > UBA8481 > CAZWVM01. The sequence goes on along the minus strand of CAZWVM010000109.1, from coordinate 4,974 downwards.
AGGAATTGACGGCCGCGTTGTTCACCGTGTCGGGCGCCCACATCCCGGTGTCGATCATCGCGCGCACCACGGTGAGCGCGCCCGCCGCCGGCGCCGTCAGGCGGTCGGCATAGAAGACGAAGTCAACCGGGGAATCCGTGGCCGTCGTCAGGCGCACGAAGCCGGAGCCCGCCGTCAGGCCCGTGTTGGCGCTGTAGAGGTTCAGGACGTTGTCGCCCGAGGAGTCGACGTCGTCGGCCTCCGAGGAACTGTGCCTCAGGTGGATGTAGTCGCCGGTCGTGACGGTCGCGCTCCCGAGCGTCTTCGTGATGACCGCTCCGTTCCACCAGGAGATCTTCCATCCGGTGATCGAGAGGTCGCCCGCCGGGTTGCCGTCGTCGATGACCTTGATCTCGATGTAATCCGTGTCGCCGTTCCCGCCCGTGCCCTGCGAGTTGAACTCGTTCAACACGAGGCGCGGCACGCCGGTGACGTTCCTGATCGAGCACGCGGGGCCGGTATCGGCCAGGCCGAACCGGTATTCCAGGCCCCAGGAATCGACGCACGTGATCGCCGCGTAGCGAGACTCGCCGTCGGTCAGCGAGGTGAAGTTGTATGTCGACGTCGAGGAATCCGTGATCGTCGTGAAGGGCAGGACGCTCGAATCCAGAAGCATCGCCAGCGGATACGTCTCGAAGTACACGCGGTACTCCTTGAAGTCCGCGTTCGTGGTGTCCGCGGTCCAGGTGAGACGCATCGTCCCGCCGAGATCGTTCGGGACATCCGCGAGACGGACGTTCGCGAGCCGGGCCGGGGCGATGCAGGGTGACTCGATGGAGTTCGCCGCGCCGGGCGTGGCCGCGGCCTCGCCCCAGTCGAGGTAGGTGTCGCGATCCAGGACGCCGCCGCGTTGCAGCGAGAAGGGCGCCGCGAAGCCGCCCGTCGTGCGCGGGGTCGCGCAACCGTTCTCGCTGGCGGACGGAGACTTCCATTGGCCGAGGGCCATGACAGCCGTCATGTCGCCCGCGTCGCTATGGCTTCCGCTTCGATCCGCCCAGCAGACCGCGTCGCGCGCCGTGCCCGTCGCGTCGTACAGGACCACCTCGTCGTCCGTTCCCCCGACGGTCAGGGACGCCGTGTAGACGTCGATCACGCCGCCCACCGCGACGTCGCTGTCCGTGCCCGCCGCGTCGTAGATGACGATCCGGTCGCCCGTGCGCGCCCAGACGATCGTGTCGACGGAGCCCGAGTTGTCCGTATCGCCGAGGATCTTCTGCGTGTCCGCGGCCGTGGGCGTGACGTCGCCCGCCTTCCAACCCGCCAGGTTCACGCCCGCGCCGCCGTTACCGTCGTCGAGCACCCAGAGTTCGATGAAGTCGGGAGCGCCCTGGCTGTTGGCCTCGGAGAGGATCACGCGCACGTTCATGAGCGCGGAGACCGTGATGCGTCCCGTCTCGGTCACGTTCGACGCCGGCCCCGTCTCCGTCCCCGTGCACCTCACCGTGTTCGCGCTGATGAAGGCCGCGAAGCTCTCCCCGTTCGTGGCGGATCCGAGGTCGATCGTCACGACGAAGTTCGCGCCCGCACCGATGCCGTGGGAAAGCTGGGTGTCGGCCCACGCTCGCCCCGGCTGGGCGATGAGCGTCGAGACGAGCTGGTCGCCCGACGACCAGGTCGAATCGCTGTTCGCGTCGCGCCAGAGGCGAACCTGGGCGATGTCGTCCGAGTCGAGGTTCCCCGCATTCGAGACCGCGAAGAGGACCAGCGTGTCTCCGAGCGGGTCGCCGGCGACGCGGAAGGCGATGACCGTCTGCGTGTCCGCGGTCGGAGCCACCGTGTCGTTCGGAATGGCCGCGTTCTTTGTGACCGTGAGCTGGCTCATGTTCGAAAGCGTGATCACGCCCGTGTTCGTGCGCGCGACCGTCGGACCGGATTCCGCGCCCGAGCCCTTGGCCGTGCGCAGGCCGATCGTCGCCTGGAACGTCTCTCCTGTCGTCACCGTCGAGGAGCAGTCCAAGACCACGAGGAAGGTCTCGCCCGTGAGCGCATTGAAGGCGAAGGCCATGCTTGTCGACTCCCAGGCCGAATTGCCGTTCGGGATGAGCGTCGCGACGAAGCTGTCGGAGGCTCCAAGCGTCCCGTTCAGGTCGTTGTCCCTGTAGAGTTTCACGGCCGCGAAGTTGCCGGCCGCGATGGCGTCCGTCGCCGAGACGCGGAAGTCAGTGAGCGTCCCGGTCGCGGTGGTGTCGCCCTGTACGAAGAGAATCGCCGCCACCACGCCCGTCTCGTTCTTGTAGCGCGTCGAGGAACCGGCGTGGGAGAAGATCTTCACCACCGTCGTCTTCTGCGCCGGGGTCTCCGGAGCGGACCCCGACACCGCGCTGCGGAGCGTCCATGAGGGCGAATCCGCCGGCGGAATCGCGAGGAAGTCCGTCGCGTTGTCTCCGGAATCGAAGCCCGCTCCGCCCTTCTCGTCGCGCCCGCCGACGTACAGATCGACCAGCGTCGAGAGCGCGTGGGCCTTGCGGACGAGAATCGCGCGCGCGGACGGGTTCGAAGGCGTGGCGCCCTCGGAGTCGATGCCGGCATTGCCCCAGCCGGCCGCGTCGATCGTCGCGCCGGTCGAATCCACCAGCGTCACGCCGTCGTTGGTATTCGTGTGCGTGATGTCCTCGAGCCGGTCCGCGTTCGGCCAGCCCGCGTAGTCCTTCGACCCGTTGTAGGCCGCGTCGGCCAGGAGGAACCAGCCGCCCGGCGGAAGCGTCGAATCGGGGAGCGTCGCGTCGATCGCCCCGTTGTCCCTCAGCGTCCAGTTCTGGACGTTCACCGCCGTTCCTCCGGCGTTATACAGGAGCACCCACTCCGTGTTCGCCTCCGACACGTACACGGCCGCGATCTTCACCGCGGCGACCGACGACGTCGTCGTCTCCACGCCGATCGAGTCGGAGTAGAAGGACTCGTTGATGTAGGGTAGCGACGTGTCGATGGTCGTCACCCGGTAGGCGTACTTCGTGGAGCCGGAGAGGCCGCCGTCGGTGTAGGAGAGCGTCGCCGCGGAGGTCTGCCCGCGGAAGGTCCAGGCCGACGAGGTCTCGTCGTTCGCCCGGTACACGCGGTAGCCGCTCACCTGCGGCGCGGCCTCCGCCTCCTCCGACGTCGAGGACGGCGACCACTGGAGCGTGATCGAGTTCGAGGTCCTGGCCGTCGCCGCCACCGTGTCCGGGGCCTTCGGGGCCACCGTGTCGCGGTTCGCCGCCGTGTCGGCCGGGGCGAGCCGGAACGGGATGTACACCGCCGTCGCGGCGCCCGTGCCGTTGAAGAGGCTCTTCACGACCGTCGAATCGGTCGTGCCGAACCAGTTGCGCCGGAATTCCGTCGCACCGACATTGTCATTGAGGATCGCGTTCGTCTCTCCCGCCTCCGCGATGATGTTGTTCTTCGCGACGGTGATGTTCCAGACGTTGCCGTTGAGATAGAGGCCCCAGTCCGCGTTCGAGTCTATCTCGTTGCCGATGACGACATTCGCCGGGCCCGCCACGTCGGAGAGGCTGATCCCGGAATTGCGGTTCCAGCGCAGGAGGTTGTTCCGGATCGACAGGTCGTTCGAGCCGGACCCGGTCCAGATCCCGTTCCCCGTGTTCGATTCGCAGGTGTTGCCCGCGAGCACGACGCCCCGCGCCTGCCAGAGCGCGATGCCGGAGGAAGCGTTCGACCGAATGATGTTGCCCGAGGCGAAGATCGAGTCGCTTCCGTTGGCGAAGGCGATTCCGTCGTTTCCGTTCGCGGTCACCGTGTTGCCCCGGACGTTCGAGAGCGTGTCGCTCATCTCGAGTTGCAGCCCCTTGGAGAGATTGCGCGTCACGGTGTTGGTGTCGTAGACCGATCGCGGAGAATTCACGGCATAGACGCCCGCGCCCGCGTTCGAGTCGGCCGTGTTCCAGCGCAGGGCGAGATCCCCGGCGTTCGTCAGCTGGAGGCCCGTGGCGTTCCCCGACTGCACGACGTTCGACTCCAGGGTCGAGCCGTAGGCGCCGTTGATGTAGACGCCGTAGCTCTGGTTGCCCGAGAAGACGTTCGACCGGAGAACCTGCGTGCACGACGTGTTCCAGCACTCGATGCCGGCCTGGGCGTTGGAGTCGGAGCGGTTCCCGATGAACTGGTTGTTCGAGGACTGGTCGAAGGCCGCCAGGCCCTTGTCCGTGTTCATTTCGCAGCGGTTGTCCTGCACGACGTTGTTCAGGGAACTCCAGCCCAGCATCAGCCCCGAGCCGACGTTGTTGTGCGCGTAGTTGCCGCGGATCCGGTTCCGCTGGGCGTCGCTCGTCACGAGACCGCCCCAGGCGTTGTTGTGCAGGCGGCAGTTCTCGATCGTCACGCTCTCCACCGACCACTCCAAGAGGATCCCTCCGTCGCAGCCGGAGATGTCGAGGTTCTGAAGCGTCGAGGTGTCGGTCCAGCGCGCGAGGACGCCGCGTCGGCCGTTCCGGATCGCGAGGTCCCGGACCGTGATGCGCTGGGTCGAGAGCAGGTAGAGGGATTTGAAACCGGCCTCGGTGGAATCCGCGAAGTCGATGATCGAGAGCGTCGAGTCGACGCCCATGATCCAGACGGGCCAGGTGTCGACGACGAGCGTGTCGCACCGGAAATACCCGGCGTCGATGACAATCGTGTCGCCCGCGCGCAGGGACCGGACCGCCGAGTCCACGCGCAGGAACGGCGTGTTCGGCGCCTGCCCGTTGTTGGCGTCGGAGCCGACGGCCGAGGTGAAGGAGTCGCCCGCCCCCGTCGCCGTGTCGTTCACGTACCAGACGCGCGGCGCGAAGGCCAGAGCCGTGGTCGTCTCGACCGCGATCGAATCCGAGAAGAAGGACTGGTTCTCATACGTCGAACCCGTGTCCACCGAGGTCAGCCGGTAGGCGTAGCTCGTCAGCGAGTCCAATCCGTTGTCCGTGTAGGAGAGGACGTTCGAGTCGACCTGCGCGCGCAGGGTCCAGG
>CAZWVM010000108.1:0-12011 GCA_964637705.1 uncultured bacterium | reverse complement strand
ACGTCGCCGGCGGCTACTGCTATCACAACTCCTGCGACCTCGTCACCATGCCCTGTCTCTCCGGATGGAGCGACCCGAAGTCCGCATCCCTCGCCGTCCGGCCCCCGCCGCCGGAAGCGGGAGGCGGCCGGTGAACCGGCTCCTCTCGATCTTCGACCTCGCGGCCGGCAATCTCCTGCGACGTCCCGCGCGCTCGATCGCCGTCTTCCTCCCGCTCGCCCTCGCCCTCGCCGTCTCCTCCGCCATGACCGTCGTGCGTGACGGAATCGCGCGCGACGCGCAGGCCTCGATCGCGGGCCTGCCCGACATCACGGTGCAGAACGTGACCGGAGGCCGCTCGGAGCGGATCAGCCTGAACATGGTCCCGTTCCTCGAGGCGGTTCCCGGCGTCGAGCGCGTCCGGCCTCGCGTCTGGGGCTACCTGCCGGTGCGGCTGGAGAAGGGGAAGGGCGACGTCGCCTACACCCTCGTCGGCGTTCCGGTCGAGACATCCGCCCTTCCGGCCTTCGCGGCCGGGACGATCGAGCGCGGACGGGTGCTCCGGGGGGATTCGGCCGGCGAGGCGGTCGTCGGCCAGGCGATCGCGGCGGCGCTGGGGATCGAGCCCGGGGGCGGGATCGAGATCACGGACGAGGCGGGCCGCACCCGCGATTTCCACGTGGTCGGCATCTTCGCCACCCCGGTCCAGATCTACGCGGCCGACCTGATCCTGACCGGGATCGAGGATGCGCGGGCCTACTTCGGCTACGGCGCGGAGGAGGCAACGGACCTCCTCGTCGACGTTCGACCGGGCGAGGATCCGGACCGGGTCGCGGAGCGGATCGCGGGCGAGTATCCGGGCCTGCGCGTCCTCTCGAGGACCTCGATGAGCGAGCTCTCGGAGGAGGCCTACGGGGGACGCGCGGGCGTCTTCTCGCTCTTCTGGGTCACGCTTCTCCTCTCGGCGCTCCTCGTCGCCTTCGCCCAGGCCTCCAGCATCCAGCTGGATCTTGTCCGGGAGATCGGGATCCTGCGCGCGGTCGGCTGGGACATCGGCGACGTGATCCTCCTGAAGATGATCGAGAGCGCGCTCCTCGGGCTTCTCGGTTCGCTCACCGGGATCCTTCTCGGCTTGAGCTACGTCGCCCTCGACGCGCCGGGCGTGAAGAGCTTCTTCCTCGGATGGTCGGTGGTCTACCCGGAGTTTGCGCTTCCCGTGGCCCTGGAACCTGCAAGCCTCCTCCTGCTCCTCGCGATCGGCGTCCTGCCGCTTCTCGCGGCGACGGCCGTGCCGGCCTGGATCACGGGGACCCTGCCGCCGGACGAGGCGATACGCTCGTGATCCGGCTCGAGGGCGTCGCCAAGAGGTACCGCCGCCGCGGCGGGGTCGTGCCGGTCCTGGAGGGTTTGGAGCTCGAGGTTCCGGCCGGCTCCTTCGTTCACCTGCGCGGGCCCTCGGGCGCGGGCAAGACGACGCTTCTCCACATCGTCGGCGCGATGATCCGTCCGAGCGCGGGACGGGTGAACGTTGCGGGGGAGGAGATCTCGTCGCTCCCGGAGTTCTTCCTCTCGCGGTTCCGGCGCGAGCGGATCGGCTTCATCTTCCAGGGCTTCTGCCTGGTGGAGGGATTGAGCGCCCTGGAGAATGTGATGCTGCCGCTGGTACCGCTCGGGCTCCGGTTGGCGGAGCAGAGGCGCCGGGCGCGGAGTGAGCTCGAGGTGCTCGGCCTGGCGGACCGCGCGGAGTTCCGGGCGCGGGATCTCTCGGGAGGGGAGAGGCAGAGGGTGGCCGTGGCCCGGGCCTTCGTGATGAATCCGGCGATTCTCATCGCGGACGAGCCCTTCGCTTCATTGGACGAGGAGGCGGCCGGCGTGGTGGCGGAGGGTCTCAAGCGCGCGAGGGCCGAGGGAAGAACCGTGCTCCTCGCGGCCCACGAGATGCCGGCGAAGGCGGCGGGTGCGGTGGACCGGGTGGTGCGGCTTTCCGGGGGGCGCATCGAACCGTGAACCGCGGGGCGTAGCCGGCTGCGCGGGATGGCCCTGCCCGTTAGAACCCGGTCGTCACCCTCCCGCCGGGACCGGCAGGACCACCCTCACCGTCGTTCCCTCGCCGGAAACGCTCTTCACATCGATCTCCCCGTCCATCTCCTTCACCAGCCCGTAGGTGATCGAGAGGCCGAGCCCCGTGCCCTTGTTCGGTGGCTTGGTGGTGAAGAAGGGATCGAAGACCTTCTCCAGGTCCGCGGGCCGGATGCCGATTCCGTTGTCCGATACCTCGACGATGACGTGGGCGTCTTCGGCGCGCGTCGAGACGGCGATGTATCTCGTTCCGGCGGGCGCTCCCGCCTGCTTCATCGCCGCATCCACCGCGTCCTTGGCGTTGGAGAGGAGGTTGATCACGACCTGCTCGAGCTTGAAGACGTTGCCGGTCACCGCCGGCAGGGCGTCGGAGAGACCGAGCCGGAGGTCGACATTGTGGTTGCGATACTGGTGCTGGACCAGGCCGCAGGCGTTCCGGACCGCGTCGTTGACGTTGAAATTCTCACGGGACGTCGTCTTCTGCTCGCGCGAGAAGACCCGGATGTGCTCGATGATGTTGCGGATCCTGTCCACGTACTGCAGCATGTTCTCGCACTTCGCCTTCAGGTATTCCGGCTCCACCGTGCCCTTCGACGAGATCTTGTAGAGGACGTTGTCCATGCCCATCGAGATCCCGGTGAGGGGCTGGTTCACCTCGTGGGCGATGCCCGCGGCCAATTGCCCGAGCGAGGCGAGCTTGCCGGTCTGGATGATCTGTTCCTGCTTCTCGCGCAGGTCGTTGTAGGAACGCGCGAGGTCGGCCATGGTGATGCGCAGGCTCTCCTCGACGCGCTTCTTCTCGGTGACGTCCGTGAAGATGACCGCGAAGCGGCCGGGCATCGGCCGGAAGGCATTGATCTCGTAGTGGCGCCGGGTGACCTCTTCGAATCGCTCGATGAGCACCGGCGTCCCGGTGAGGACGACCTTGCCGTAGGTCTAGATCCAGTAATCCTCGATGCCGGGCAGGGCATCCCGGACCGTGCGGCCGATGATCTCCGCCGCGTTCAAACCCGTCGTGCGTTCGAAGGCGGGGTTGACTTCCAGGAACCGGTAGTCCGCGGGCCGCCCCTCGCCGTCGAAGATCATCTCGTGCAGGGCGAATCCCTCGTTGATGGAGGCGAAGAGGGAACGATACTTCTCCTCGCTCAGGCGCAGGGCTTCCTCCGCCCGTTTCGCGCCCGTGATCTCCAGCATCACGCCCTGCAGGAAGAGAGGCCTCTCGAGGTCGTCCTTCACGATGCGGGCCTCGTCCCGGACCCAGATCGTCTCGCCGTCCGCCCGGACCATCCGGTAATCCTCGGCGAGACGGGCCGATTCGCGGTGGCACGTCGCAAGGGCCGCAATCACGCGGTCGCGGTCGTCGGGATGGACGTGGCGGAGCCAGAAGTCCGGCGCCACGATGCTCTCTCCGTCGGGGACCGCCAGGAGCTCGCGGACGTTCGGACTGATGTAGAGCGTGGAACTCGACGGGTCGAGAGAGGAGAGGTAGGTGACAGCCGGTGTCTGCTCGACGAGACTGCGGTATTTCGCCTCGCTCGTTCTCACCGCGAACTCCGCGGCCTTCACCTCGGTCACGTCCTGCGCGAGCCCGCGCAGGCCGAAGACGCGCTGCTCCTCGTCCCGCAGGGGCTCGGCCTTGATGTGGATGAAGGCGCTCGTTCCGTCGGCGCGCGGGGACTCGAACTCCGTGTCCAGGGGGATCCCTTCCTTGATCGAGCGGTCGAAAAGGGTCGCGACGCGCGCCCGGTCTTCGGGGTGAATCAGATCGAGGAGTTTGCGGAAGCCCCCCTCCTGGAAGAAGTCCTCGGGCTTCTGGAAGAGGCGGAGGAACTGGTGCGAATGGTCGATCGAGTCCCGGGTCTCGCCCGGTCTCCACCGCCACTCCCAGCTCCCGATCCTTCCCATGCGTTCCGTCTCGATGAGCAGCTGGTTCCGTTCCGCGATCTCGAGCTCGGCCTGCCGGCGGTCGGTCACGTCGCGCGAAAGGCCCAGGATGCCGATGATCGCGCCCGACTCGTCGCGGAAGGGAACCTTGACCGTTTCGTAGAATCGCGGATTCTCGGTCAGCCCCCGCTCGGAGAGGACGTGGATCGTGTGGCCGTCGAGGACGGCCCTGTCGTCCTGCTCGATCCCGCGGATGCCCTTCTCCGGGTTTCCCTGGACCATCTCCGGGTCCCAGCCGTTCTCGATGTCGGTCCGACCGATCATCTCGCGCGGGTGCTTCCCGACCGCGGCGGCGAAGGCCTTGTTGCAGGCGACCGTCCGCAGGTCGCGGTCCTTGACGAAGATGAGATCGGGAGAGGTATCGAGGATGGCGCGGAGGAGGTCGGCGCGTTCCTGGGCCTTCTGTTCCGTGCGTCCGAGCGCGGACTCGATCGCCTTCAGGGCGGTGACGTCCACGAGCGAGACGAGGACGCGGAACCGGTCGTCGACCCGGAAGGCCGTCGTCGAGACGAGGACATGGATCTCGAAGGGGCCGCCACCCGTGTCGATATCCAGTCGGGCTTCCCGGTCGAGGACATTCTCCCCCGTCTCGATGGTGTGAAGGACCGTTCGCCTGACGACACAGGCGTCGCAGTGGGGGCCGAATCCGCAGCCGCGCGGGTCGTCGAGGGCGTGGACGCAACGCAGGGCCTCGCCGCCCCTGCGACCACGGACATCGTCGAGGGTCCGTCCGGAGAAGGAGAGGGCGCGCGTGTTCGCCTGCAGGATCCGCCGTTCCGCGTCCACCACGATCATGAGGGCCGGCGCGTGCTCGAAGATGGCCGCCAGTTCCGCCCGGCTCCGCCGGAACTCGACCTCCGCTTGGACCCGCAGGGTGACGTCCCGGTTCGAGACGCGCCGCCCGGCGTAGCGCCCCAGGTCGTCGAAGACCGGCCGGCAGTGATGCTCGAGCCACCGGGCGCCGCCGTCCGGGCGGAGGATCCGGTATTCGAAATGGCCGTCCTCGTCCTTGTTCGCGAGGTAGCGCCGCCTGTGCTCGTCGTAGAGGGGCAGGTCCTCCGGGTGCACGACCTCGCGCATGAGTTCCGGCCTCTCGATGAACTCTTCCCGCGGACGGCCGGTGACCTCCCGGCAGGACGGCGACATGTAGATGTAGGAGCCGTCGGGCAGGACCCAGTATTCCCAGTCGGAGGTGTAGTCCGCGACGAGGCGGAAGCGCTGCTCGCTTTCGCGAACCCTCTCCTCGGTCTGCTTCCGCTCGGTGACGTCGGTGGAGACGCCGCACATGGCGATGGGGCGGCCGGAGTCGTCCCGGATCAGCCTCGTCCGGCAGTCCATGACGCTCTGCCGCCCTCCGGCCGTCGTGTTCACGACTTCGCCGCGCCATTCCCCGTCGGCCAGGGTCCGCTCGATGATTTCCCTTTGAGTGGCGCCCCTCTCCGGATCCTCGCCATACGCGTTCACGCTCGACCCGATCAGTTCGTCGCGCGAGCGCCCCATGGTGCGGCTCTCGGCCTCGTTCACATAGGTGATCCGTCCCTCGAGATCGGTGACGGTGACGTTGTCCTGGATCTGGTCGAGGACCATCGATTGGAACCGAAGTTGACTCTCGATCCTCTTGCTCTCGGAAATGTCGTGCACGAGGGCCTGGACGGTGCCCTCGCCGTCGCGGCTGACGAGACGCGCGCTGACGCGGACGGGTACGAGATGGCCGTCCTTGTGACGATGCTCGCTGTCGAAGACGATCCGCCCCTCCTGGAGCAGGTGCGCCATGCGATCCCGGATCCGGGCGGCGTTCTCGGGGGAGGCGATGTGCGCCAGGCCGCCCGCGAGGAGTTCCTCGCGGCTCCACCCCAGCATCTGGCAGGCGTTGACATTCACGTCGATGATCTTCCCTCGGAAATCGTGGATGTAGTAGCCGTCGTTGATGTGCTCGACGATGGTGCGGAACCGGGTTTCGCTCGTTTCGAGCTTGAGCCGCAGGCGGCGCCGCTCGAGGAAGTCTCCCACGCCCTTCAAAAGCTCATTCAGGTGGGTGAGGTCATCCTCGTCGTAATCGATCGCCTTGTTCGCCACCCCGCCGACGGCCAGCACGCGCCCGTCGGCGAGAACCGGCACGCTCATGAAGCGGGACAGGGGGACGTGACCGGCGGGCAACCCCCTCTTTGCGGGGTGGGGAGCGGCGTAATCGTTGACGACGACCGGTTCGCGCCGCCGGACCGCCTCGGCCCAGATGCCCGAGTCGGCCAGCTTGAACTCGACCGGTTTCTCGTCGATTGCGCAGAGCTCCATCGTGCGCCGCGACCAGAGGTGCGCCGTCATGACGGTCTGGGCGGGATCGATCAGCCCGAAGAAGCCCAGCCCGCTTCCGGTCATGCGGATGCACTCCTCGGCGAGAAGGGAGGTGATGTGGTCGGTCGGCTCGCCGATGAGTGCATTGAGCTGTAGGAGGATCTCGGACCGCGCTTTCGTCCGCCGTTCCGCCTCCTCGCGCCGCTTCAGGTCGGTGATGTCGTGGAGGGTGATGAAGACGCGGAACGGCTTCTTTTCACCCGGTTTGAACTCGGGGGCGGCATTGACGACGACCCAGCGAAGACCCTTCTCCCGGGGATTGAAGATTCCGACCGTTCTGTCGTGAACCGGTCGCCCGGTCGAGAGAGAGACCATCGAGGGATGCTCCGCGCCGGGCAGGGGAACGCCATCCGCCCCGACGACCGTCCACTCGTTCGACAGGGAGGTCCGCGCGAGGAATTCCTCGCGGGTGACGCCCAGGATCTCGAGCCCGGCATCGTTGATATCGACGAGACGACCGTCGGCGGCCTGGTAGAAGACGCCCTGCTTCATCGTCTCGAAGAGCGACCGGAAGCGCCGCTCGCTCTCGGCGACGGTCTTCTTCGGCCTCCTCGCCGCCTCGCTCGGGCACGAGGTGCTCCGGATGAACGACGTGCTGCGGGAGCGGGCCCGGCTCCACGGCGGTCGTGTGAAGCGCGCCCCGGCGCCGGAACAGGCCCGCCGGACGACGATCGAGGCGATGCTCCGGGACGCGGATCAGATCGAGCGTTCGGCGCGGCAGATGATGCGCTTCGCGCACCCGGCGAGCTTCGAGTTTCAGGCGGTGGACCTGAGATCGTGCCTCGACGCCGCGCTCGAATCGCTCGGGCCCGCCGTTCCGCCGGGCGTCGCGATCGTTCGCGAGTATCCCCCGGATCCCGTCGTGGCTCTGGCCTTCCACGAGGCGATCCTGCAGATCGCCGTCAAGCTCCTGCGGAACGCCTTCGAGGCCCTGGCGGGGCGCGAGGGAGGCGAGGTGGTCCTCTCGATCGAGCAGGCGCGCGACGCCGCCGTCTTCATGGTCCGGAACAACGGCCCGGCGATGATGCCGGAGATCGAGGGAGGGCTTTTCGAGCCCGCGGTCACCGACAAGGGCAGCCCGGCCGAACGGGGGCTGGGCCTCCATCTCGCCGCGGGACTCGCCCGCTCGCTCGGCGGCTCGATCGCCTACGCGCGCGAGAAGGAATGGACGGTCTTCACCGTGAACCTGCCTCTGGAGGATGAAGAGTGAAGGGCGAGGGGGAGAACCGGTCCCTGGCCGAGATCCTCTCGACCCTGATCATCGCCGACGTCACCGACACGGAAGTCCTCCTCGTCGCCGCGGATCAGCTGGAGGTCCGCGCCCTGGGCGGGCAGTATCATGGACTCATCCTCGACTTCATCACCAGCGCCGCGGACGAACTGCGCAAGGCGGCATCGAAGGAGGAGGCGGACCGGCAGGGGCGGATGCAGGCCGCCTTGAGGCTCGTGGAGGCCGCGGAGAACGCGATCCAGAGCGGGTACGACGACGCGATGGAGACGAAGTTCGAGGCGGCGGCCGCGTCGGCGGTGCCGGCGCCGAGGGCGCCGGGCGCCCTGGAGACGGACGAGGCGCTCTTCGCGGAGTTCATCAGCGAGTGCCGCGATCACGTCGCCGAGGCGGAAGGATCGCTCCTGACGCTGGAGAGCGATCCCGACGACCGCGAGGCCCTGAACACGATCTTCCGGGCCTTCCATTCCCTCAAGGGCCTCTCGGCGTTCCTCGGGTTCCACTCCATCAGCGAGCTGGCGCACCACACCGAGTCGTTGCTCGCGCGAACGCGCGACGGCGCGATGCGTTTCCGCCCCGCCCACGCCGACCTCTGCCTCCGCGCCCTCGACATCATCAAGGTGCTGGTGGGAACGATCGCGGAGACGGGCGGGCAGGGCGATCCGGAGCGGCCGCCGGAGCATGGGCCGCTCCTCGAATCGATCGTTCGGGCGTCGCAGGGCGCGGCGGACGAGGAGACGGGCGCGGCGGCGGGGCCGGCGCGCGCCGAGGCGGCCGGCGAGAAGCATGCCGCGGTGGAGTCCCTGGTGCGCGTCCGGACCGACCGGCTGGACCGGCTCCTGAACCTCGTCGGCGAGCTGGTCATCGCCCAGGCGATGCTCGACGGCGACGCGACCGTGACCGACGGGTTGCACTTCGAACTGATGGCCAAGTCGGAGCAGGTCGGCAAGGTGGTGCGCGAACTGCAGAACCTCTCGATGGCCCTCCGCATGGTCCCCCTCAAGGCCACCTTCCAGAAGATGACGCGGCTCGTCCGCGACCTCTCCCAGCGGAACGGCAAGCCCGCGAAGCTCTCGACCTTCGGCGAGGAGACGGAGATCGACCGAAACCTCGTCGAAGTGGTGAACGAGCTCCTGATCCACATGGTGAGGAACGCGATGGACCATGGTCTCGAGATGCCGGGCGAGAGGCGGCGGGCGGGGAAGGCCGAGACCGGCTCGATCCGGCTCTCCGCCTACCACAAGGGCGGCTACGTCGTCTTCGAGGTGGAGGACGACGGCAAGGGGCTCGACCGCGACCGCATCGTCGCGAAGGCCGTCGAGAAGGGCCTGATCGCGACATCGGACGGCATGACCGACACCCAGGTCCACGAGCTGATCTTCGCCCCGGGCTTCTCGACGGCGGCGGAGGTGACGGATATCTCGGGCCGCGGCGTCGGGATGGACGTGGTGAAGCGCAAGATCGAGGCCCTGCGGGGGCGCGTCGAGATTCGATCCACCCCGGGACGGGGATGCCTCTTCCTGATGAGAGTGCCCCTGACGATGGCGATCACGAACGGCATGCTCGTCCGCGTCTCCGACCACCAGTACATCATCCCCACCGCGAACATCAAGATGAGCCTCAAGCCCGAGCTGAACCAGGTCGCGACCGTGGCCCGGCGCGGCGAGATGCTCAGGTTCCTCGAGGAGATGCTGCCCGTCTGCCGGCTCCACCGGATCTTCCATCTCGAGGGCGCCGAGGAGAACGCGACGGAGGCGCTCCTCATCATCCTGGAGGACGGAAGCGAGAGGTTCGCGTTGATGGTCGACGGGATCATCGGGCAGGTGCAGGTCGTCGCGAAGTCCCTGGGCGACGGCGTCGGGATCGTGCCGGGCATCTCGGGCGGCGCGATCCTCGGGGACGGCCGCGTCGGATTGATCCTCGATCCGGAAGGATTGAGGAAGGCTAGGGAGATGAGTGAGGAGTGAGGAGTGAGGAGCGAGGAGTGAGGAGCGAGGCAACGATGGTCATCAGGACATTCTCACCGGAGGTGAGTCATGGCAAGAGCTGCTGAGGCGGCGTCCTCGGGCGCGGCCGGCGAGGCGAGGTTGAGGGGCGGGAAGTTCCTGACCTTCTTCCTGGCCGACGAGGAGTACGGGATCGAGATCCTGAAGGTGCAGGAGATCATCGGCGTGATGTCGATCACGCCGGTGCCGCGGACTCCGAAGTTCATCCGCGGCGTCATCAACCTGCGCGGAAAGATCATCCCCGTCGTGGACATCCGCCTGAAGCTCACCATGCCGCAGGCGGAGCAGACGGAGGAGACCTGCTTCATCGTGGTGAAGGCGCGTGGCCTGGAGATGGGGATCGTCGTCGACAAGGTCTCGGAGGTCGCGGACATCGCGGGGGAGGACATCCAGGATGCGCCCTCCTTCGGCGAGGAAGTGAACACGGACTACATCCTGGGCATCGGCAAGTCGCAGAACCGCGTGCGGCTGCTCCTGGACATCGACAAGGTGCTCTCGAGCCAGGACATCATTGCATTGAAAAAGGCACAGGGCGCGGGATCCGCGGCGGACGACGCCGAAGCGGGAAAGTGAGGGAGAGCGAATGAGTCTCGACAATGTGAAGATCGGCAAGAAGCTGATCGGAGGATTCCTGATCGTGGCGGCGATCGCGCTGGGCATCGGCGCGTACGGCAGCTGGAAGATGAAGAACCTGGACGACAACGACACGATCCTTTACGAGAAGATGACCGTGCCGATCTCCTACCTGACCGTGGTCTCGACCGCGTACCAACGCGTCAGGATCAACCTCCGCGACGCGATCCGGTCGAACGACCCTGAGAAGATCCAGGGATTCCTGGACAAGATCAAGACCTTGAACGCGGAACAGGAGGAGAACTTCGCGAAGTTCAAGGAACTGGCCATTTCCGCGGAGATGAAGGCGCTCATCGCCGACTACGAGAAGGCGGACCAGGAATGGGACGGGCACCTGGCGGCCCTGAACGACTACGCGAAGAACAACCAGGACGACCTCGCCTGGGCGCTCATGGAGGGCGCGGCATTAAAGACGGCCGGCGTGATGAACGAGACGATCGACAAGATGGTGGACCTGAAGGTCGCGGACGCCAAGAACCTCTCCGACGCCAATACGACCGTCGCCAACGGGGCGATCACCCTGATGATCGCCCTGGCCGTGGTCGGGTTCATCGCGGCCCTGGGCATCGGCGTCTTCCTGTCGAACCGGATTTCGTCGGGAGTCTCGACAGTCGCGGAACGGGTCGAGAAGCTGCGAGGCCTCTGCATCACGAACTTCGGGAAGGGCGCCGAGGCGCTCGCCCAGGGCGACCTCACCTACAAGATCGTCACGGGAACCCCGTTCCTGGACGTGAAGGGCACGGATGAGATCGGCCAGCTCTCCGAGAGCGTCAACGGGATCATCCGCGCGACGCAAGGTTCGGTCGCTTCCTTCGAACAGGCGCGCGAGAACCTCAAGGGCGTCGTCGGGACCCTGCAGAAGGTCTCGGAAGGCGACGTCTCGACCGACGTGAAGGACCTCTCGGGCGAGGACGCCATCTCGCCGGCGTTGCGCAAGGTGATCGAGGCCCTGCGCGGTCTCATCGCCGAGGCCGGGAAGCTCAGCCAGGCCGCGGTCGAGGGCAAGCTCGCCACGCGCGGCGACGCCTCGAAGTACAAGGGCGGGTACCGGGAGATCGTGCAGGGCGTCAATGACTGCCTCGACGCGGTCATCGGACCCTTGAACGTGGCGGCGGAGTACGTGGACCGGATCTCCAAGGGCGATATCCCCCCCAAGATCACGGACAGCTACAACGGGGACTTCAACGAGATCAAGAACAACCTGAACCAGTGCATCGACGCGGTGAACGCGCTCGTCGCGGACGCCAACAAGCTCTCCGTGGCCGCGGTCGAGGGCAAGCTCGCGACGCGGGCCGACGCCTCGAAGCACCAGGGCGACTACCGGAAGATCGTTCAGGGCGTGAATGACTGCCTCGACGCGGTCATCGGACCCTTGAACGTGGCGGCGGAGTACGTGGACCGGATCTCCAAGGGCGACATCCCCCCGCTCATCAAGGACAACTACAACGGCGACTTCAACGAGATCAAGAACAACCTGAACGCCACCGTCAAGATGATGAACGACCTCCTGGAACAGACGGGCATCATCATCAAGGCCGCGGCGGACGGCGAGCTGGACAAGCGCGCCGACGCGAAGCTCTTCGTCGGAGGATGGAACAAGCTCGTCTCGGGCGTCAATGACACGATCACCAACATCGTGAACCCCTTGATGGTCACGGCCGACTACGTGGAGAAGTGCTCGAAGGGCATCATCCCGCCGACGATCACCGACACGTACAAGGGCCAGTACAACATCATCAAGAACAACTTGAACGCCATGGTCAAGATGATGAACGACCTCCTGGCGCAGA
>CAZWVM010000107.1:8365-12237 GCA_964637705.1 uncultured bacterium | reverse complement strand
AGATCGAGTCGGAGAAGGCCCACGCGCGCAACCTCTTCTCCTCCATCGTCTCCCCGCTCCTCGTGGTCGATCCGGGCGGCGCGATCGCGGCCGCGAACGCCGCGGCCCAGGGCGCCTTCGGGCACGACGTCGTCGGCCGCCACTACCACGATCTCTTCGGCTTCGTCAGCAACGACCCGATCGCGGCGTGCCTGGAGAGCGGCGAGGCGCAGCACCGGATCGAGGTCTTCGGGAAGGGGGAACGGCTCTGGGGCGTCACCGCCTCGCCCCACACCCTCGACGATCGCCGCACCGGCGCGGTCATCGGCTTCCGCGACCTCACGGACCTGAAGCGGATGGAAGAGGCGCTGGCGGCGACGGAGCGGCAGGCGATCATCGGCCGCCTCGCGGCCACGGTCGCCCACGAGGTGAACAACCCGCTGGGGGCGATCAAGGCCCACCTGAAGCTCCTGGAGAAGCGCCACGCCGGCGACTCCGATGCCGTCGCGGGCCTCGGGGTCATCTCCGGCCAGGTCGACCGCATCGCCCGCACCGTCCGCCTCCTCCTGGGCTTCTCCCGCCAGCGTTCCGCCCCCGACCGCACCGTCTCGCCCGCCGAGATCCTCCGCACGGTCGCGGCGCTCTTCGAGGAGGGTTTCCGCGAGAAGGGCATCGGGCTCGAGACGGCGTGCCCCGAAAACCTGCCGTTCCTACGGGCCGACGCCGACCAGTTGCAGGAGGTCATGGTGAACCTGCTCGAGAACTGCCGCGATGCCCTCGGCAAGGGAGCGCACGCCCGCGTCTCCGCGCGCGTCGAACCCGACGGCGTCGTGATCATCGTCGAGGACGACGGGCCCGGGCTCGGGGAGGATCCCGAGCGCATCTTCGAGCCGTTCTACACGACGAAAACGACCGGAACGGGCCTGGGGTTGACGATCGCCCGCAAGATCTGCGAATCTCACGGGGGACGGCTGATGGCGGAGAACCGGACGAGAGAAGAGGGCGGGGGGGCGCGATTCCGCGTGATCCTGCCCGTGCGCACCCCGTGAGGATCCTGATCTGCGAGGACGACGAGGCCCTGAGATCCGGGCTCGTCGCGAACCTGGGCGAGGAGGGTTGGGAAGTCGAGGGTGCCCCCGACGGGCACCAGACACTCGAAAGGGTCGCCGGGGCCGATCTGCTCGTCTCCGACCTGCGCCTCCCGGACATGGACGGGCTCGACGTCCTGGCGGAGGCGCGAAAGATCAAACCCAGCCTCGAGGTCATCATGATGACGGCCTATGGATCGATCCCGTCGGCGGTCGAGGCGATGAGGCGCGGGGCGCGAGCCTATCTCTCCAAGCCCTTCGACCCGGATGAACTGATACTCCACGCGAAGGAGGCGGAGCGGACGCTGAAACTGCGCGCCGCCTCGCTCGCGGGAGGACGAGGCGATCTCGCCGGCGTCAGCTCGGCCATGCGCCGCGTCTACGCCGACATCGATGCGGCCGCCGGCGCCTCGACACCGGTCCTCATCACGGGCGAGACGGGCACGGGCAAGGACGCGGCCGCGCGCGCGGTCCACGAGGGTTCGCGCGTGGCCTCCGGCCCCTTCATCGCCGTCAACCTCGGCGCCCTCCCGCGAGAACTGGTGGAGAGCGAGCTCTTCGGGCACGAGAAGGGCGCCTTCACGGGAGCTCACGCCCGCAAGAAGGGCCGCTTCGAACTGGCGCGCGGCGGCACGCTCTTCCTGGACGAGATCGACTCCCTGCCCCTGGAACTGCAGCCCAAGCTCCTGCGGGCGATCGAAACCGCGGAGATCTGGCCGCTGGGCGCGGAGAAGGCGATGAAGGCGGAGGTGCGCATCGTCGCGGCGACGAACGCGCGCATCGAGGAACTCGTGGCGAAGGGCACGTTCCGGAAGGACCTCTACTACCGCCTGAACGTCCTGAGGATCGAGATGCCGTCCCTGTCGGAGCGGCCGGAGGACGTGCCGGTCATCTCTCGTGTTCTTCTCGACCGCATCGCGCGAAAGGAGAATTTCCCGGCGGAGATCGGGCTCGCTCCGGACGCGCTCTCGGCGCTCATGACGCGCATCTGGAGCGGCAACGTCCGAGAGCTGGCGAACGTGCTCGAGCGGGGCCTTTCCCGCCTCATGGCGGCGCACGGCGGCTTCGCGGCGCCCGACGGCGCCCGCCGCGCGGTCGCGCGGATCGAGGCGTCCCACCTGGATCCCACGGCGGCGCCGCGCCTCGAAATGCCGTTCCGCGAGGCGAAGGCGAAGGCCGTCGAGGAATGGACCCGGTCGGTGATCGAAGCCGCGCTCGTGGAATCGAACGGCAGCGCGACCCGGGCCGCGAAGAAACTCGCCATGGGACGCACCGCGCTCCTGCGGCTTGTGGCGAAGTACGGCATCCGGAAGTGACGTGAGACCGGGATCGACGATGTCGTTCACCCCGGGAGGTCACGAGAGAAACAAACTTTCGTCCGGTCCGGTCGGGAGCGGAAGTCCGACCCGCCCGGACTCGCGACGCGGGCCCCTATGCCGGGGCAAGATCGCTCCGTGGGCGATCGGCATCCTCGCCCTTCTCTTCTCCTGCGCTCCCCTGCCGATGCGCGAGCCGGTGCCCATGTCGGAGATGCGGAGCGCGGGCATGGCGACGCAGACCCAGGAATTCACCTGTGGAGCGGCGGCCCTGGCCACCACGCTCTCCGCCCTGGGCCGTCCCACGCGGGAACGGGAGATTCTCGATCGGCTTCTCGCGGACTCGGCCTACGTGCGCGACCACGGCGCCGATTCGGTCGAATTGCCGCCCCTCTCCGCGGCCGACCTCCAGCGAATCGCCCGCTCGCTGGGCTTCAAGGCCGTCACGCTCCGGGCGGCCGCGGATTCGGAGGCTTTGAAATCGCTCGAGAAGCTGAAGCCCGTCATCTGCCGGATCCTGCTCTACGAGGAGTATCTCCATTTCGTCGTCGTGAGGGACGTCGCGGACGGCTGGCTCTTCATCTCGGATCCCGCCTACGGCAACGTGCGCCTGCCGATCGAGCAGTTCGGACGGGCCTGGGAGGCCGGCGACCGGATGATCCTGGCCGTCAGCGGCAGGCCCTTCCCGGCCTGGAAGAGCGAAACAGGGCAGGTCTATATCACGCGCGATCCCGAGGAACGGGTGGTTCTCCCCGAGGAAACCGTGCCTCTTTCCCTTTATCAATCCTCGCTCCGGTCGATAACCTTGAGTAACACGGTGATGGAATGAGACGAATGATCCGGGGGATCGGTATCGCGGCGATTCTCTGCGCGGCCATGCCCGTGCACGCCGAGGAGTGGTACCTCCCTCGCCCGACGAACGTGCTCAAGGGTGGCGAACTCGAGATCGGCACGCGGGCCCAATTCGCCTTCGATCGCAACGGCCTTCAGTTCGACCGCAACGCCGACATGGTCCTCTCCGTCCGATACTCGCCCGTGAACCGGCTGGAGCTCTACGTGGAGGGCCCCTACTCCTACATCGAACAGGAACGCGTGACCTTTCCCGCCCTGATCGCCAGCACCGACCAGGAAGGCTTCGGCGACCTGTATGCGCAGGTCTCCTGGGACGCCGCCGGCTCACAGGACTGGAAAGTCATCCTCTCGACCGATGTCGTCTTTCCCACCGGCAAGAACCCGTATGAATACAACCGATCTCTCGGAGACGGCTTCTACAAGTTCACGCCGGGCCTCACGTTCATCAAGGTCATCGATCCGACGGCGCTCTACGCCTACATCGGTCACCAGTGGACCGTGCCGGACGAGTGGCCCGGGTTCGGCAAGATCGAGCCGGGCGAGGACTTCCGCTTCCGCCTGGGTCTCTCCATCTCGCTCAACCCCCGTGTCCGCGCCAACGTCTACACGGCGGGCGAGATCGGAAGAGCGTCGTGTA
>CAZWVM010000107.1:0-8355 GCA_964637705.1 uncultured bacterium | reverse complement strand
ACGGCGGGCGACATCATCGGTCATACCCGGCAGCGATCGATCGAGCAGGCAGGGACCGACCAGGACATCCTCAGGTTTGGCGGGGGCGTTTCCTGGAACGTATCCGAGCACTGGAAATGCGAATGGGGTGCGGCTTTCGGGGCGACCGACAACGCGACCGACGCCGTTCTCTCTCTGGGATTGAGTTGGACGAAGTAGCCGTCTCCTTTTAGAGACACTTGCATCTGTCCTTTTTCCAGATTCTCTTCGATTCCAATGCGAAAACAAGTGTCTCCGTATAGAGACGTTCAATCATATATCTCATATATTATCAGATGTTTTACCTCTTGGCACAAGCCTTGCTTTTCATGAGAGTCGGAAAGGAGGGTCATCATGAAGAGGACGATCGGACTGGCTTTCGGAATGGCGGTGTTGGCGATTGCGGGAACCTGTGTCGTCGCGCCTGGCGTGCGCGCGGAAGAGGCCACGCCGGTCTCGATGGATGACCTCCTTCTCTCGGAAGATATCGTTCTCACGCCGAGCGCCATGACGGGCGGAGCGGTGGAGATCGTGGCGCGGCCCGAGGAAGTTAGGGGCGGCGTGACCCTGAAGCAGAAGATCGGAATCCTGATCTCCTCCCTGGTGAAGATCTGGAAGACCCGGCCGATCGACGGGCTCGAGTTGTTGCCGAGGGACCTGATCCAGCGTCTCTTCGGATCCTCCGGCGGGACCTCGATCACGAATGCCGAGTTCACGACGGACCTGAGCGGGTGGACGTCTCTCAACGCCTACGCGGGCGCCTCGGCGTTCGGAACGGTGACGCCGGCCGCGACGTCCACGGACAACCGCTTTGCGGTCACTTACTCGGGCACCTGGGACGCCGGCAACCAGGGCTACATCGAGCAGACCTTCCACGTGAACACGCCGAAGAACATGACCTTCTCGGTGCTGTACAACTTCATCACGACGGAGATCAACGCGGCGGTCGGCGGATCCGGAGCGCACTTCAACGACAACGCTCTCGTGACGCTGACCCACGCCGACGGCACGGTCCAGTTCGGTCTCTTCGAGTCGGTGAACTCCTCGACGCTCATCCCGGTCTCCGGCCTCCCGAACCTCATCAACGCCGGCCGCGGGCAGACGGGCGGACAGACGGGTTGGATCACGAAGTCGAGCGATGTTCTCTCCTTCGACGCCGGGGACTACACGGTCCGGATCGAGGTGAACGACGTGAGCGACTTCTACGGCGACTCCGCGATGCTCGTCGACATGGTGGGCCTGCAGTAAACACGCTCGGATTACAGTCTTTCCCCGACTGGCCCGCCGCGAAAGCGGCGGGCCTTTTTTCTCGCTTTTCATCGGGCGCCGAGGCCGCTATGATTCCCCCTCGCAGAAAGCGGCGCCCTTAGCTCAGCTGGATAGAGCGCATGGCTACGAACCATGAGGTCGGATGTTCGAATCATCCAGGGCGCGCGATTCTCTCCTTTCCCGGAGGCGCCCTTGACGCCCTCGAATCCCAGCGCGGACCCCCTCGTTCCTCTCATCTGGCTCAAGCGTCTCGGCCTGCTGCTCGTGGTCCTCGGAGCCGGCGCCCTTGTCTACCTGCTCTGGGGTGTCCTCGTTCCCTTTCTCCTCGCCTGGATCGCGGCCTACCTCTGCGAACCTCTCGTCGACGTGCTGGAGAGGCGCCTGAAACTGAAGCGCGAAAACGCGGTGATCGCGGTCATGACGGCGGCCGCGCTCTTCGTCCTCATCCTCATCGCCATCACGATCCCGATCGCGATCGAGGAGGCGGGGATCTTCGCGCAGAACCTCCCCGCCTACAAGGCGAAGGCTCTTGCGACCCTCGAATCGCTGCAGCGCGAAAACCGGATCCCCCCCAAGGCCATTGAACTGGCGCAGAGCGCCCTCGAGGAATTGCAGGCCTCGGCGCCCCAGATCGCCACCACCGTCGGAACCTACCTCTATTCCTGGCTCGGCTCCCTTCTCTCCATCTTTTCCTTCCTCATGGACTTCCTCCTCTTCGTCTTCATCTTCTTCTACTTTCTCCGGGATTATCACCAGGTGAACGACCGCACTCTCGCGGCCGTGCCCCCGGCCTGGCGCGAACCGCTCCGGGAGCTCCTGAACGAGATCGACCAGGCGTTGAGAGCCGTGCTGCGGGGGCAATTCCTCGTCGCGGCCTCGATGGCCGCCTGTTACACGATCGGGCTCTGGGTCGTCGGCGTCCCCTACGCGATCCTCATCGGGCCCGCCGCGGGATTCGGGAACTTCCTGCCCTACGTCGGTCCGATCCTCGGCCTGACCCCGGCCTTCCTCTTCGTGGCGCTCCATTCCCTCTCCGATCCCGTCGCGATGCTCTGGCAGTTCGGCTACATCGGGATCGTGATCGGGATCGTCCAGTTCCTGGAAGGATTTGTCCTGACGCCGAAGCTGGCCGGGGAATCGGCGGGCCTGGGGCCCGTCGCCGTTCTCTTCGCTCTCTCGGTGGGCGGAGTTCTCCTCGGGATCGTCGGCGTCGTGGTGGCGTTGCCCCTCGCCGCCATCCTCAAGGTGCTTCTCGCGCGCGGCTGGGCCTGGTACACGGGCTCCGCCTTCTACGGGGCGAAGGGAGCGGACTGACCGGCTCGCGTCGCGAGCCCGGCTTCAACCCGATGTCAGAACGTTCCCTCGACCGGCTCGTGGGCCTTGCGTCCGTGGACCTTCTCGAAGGCCCTGCACGCGGGGCAGACGCCTCCCTCGAGCACCTTCACGAACCAGAAGACGACTCCCCCCTGTTTGCGCCGGGCCCGGCGGCAGGCCGGGCACGCCTCGCACTGCTTCGCCAGTTTCCGGTCGAGATCCGTGATCTCCGCGCTCACGATCCTCTCCGCTCCTCCGCCCACCCGGACCTCGTCTCGGCGGCGATGACGCCGGAGAGCAGGACAAGGGAGACGAGGTTGGGGAGAGCCATGAGCGCGTTGGCGATGTCGGCGAAGGCCCAGACCGCGGGCAAGGTCGCCACGGACCCGACCATGACCGCGACGACCCAGAGCCAGCGGTAGGGCCTGACGGCACGCGCCCCGAGGAGATACTCCACGGCCTTCTCCCCGTAGTAGGACCACCCGAGGATCGTCGAGAAGACGAAGGTGAGGAGTCCGACCGTCAGGACCGTCGGGCCGACTCCGGGGATGTGGGAGAAGGCAGTCCGGGTCAGGGCGGCGCCCTTCGCGCCGGAGGTCCAGTCGCCGGAGGAGACGATGACGAGGCCCGTGATGAGACAGACGACGACCGTGTCCCAGAAGGTTCCGGTGGAGGAAACGAGCGCCTGGCGGAAGGGATTCTTCGTCTGTGCGGCGGCGGCGACGATGGGCGCGCTGCCCAGCCCCGACTCGTTCGAGAAGAGCCCCCGCGCCACGCCGTACCTCATCGCCTCCTTCATACCCGCGCCGAGGAACCCGCCGACCGCGGCCTGGCCGGTGAAGGCCGAGGTGACGATCAGCTCCAGTGCGCCGGGCAGCGCGGCGCGGTTGACGAAGAGGATGTAGGCGCAGCCGGCGACGTAGAAGACGGCCATGAAGGGCACGAGCACCTCGCAGACGCGCGCGATCCAACGGATGCCGCCGAGGATGACGAGCGCCGCGGCGACGGTCATGACCGCGCCCGTCGCCCACGGATCCCATCCGAAGGACTCCTCGGCCAGGTGCGCAATGGAATTGGCCTGGACCATGTTCCCGATCCCGAAGGCCGCGATGGAGGTGAAGAGGGCGAAGAGGACGCCGAGCCATTTCTGTCCGAGCCCCTTCTCAAGGGCGTACATCGGCCCGCCCGCCATGCTTCCGTCGGCCAGGGTCACGCGGTATTTCACCGCGAGCAGAGCCTCGGAGAATTTCGTGGCGATCCCGAAGACGCCGGTGAGCCACATCCAGAGCACGGCGCCGGGACCGCCGGCGGCGACGGCCGTGGCCACGCCGACAATGTTGCCGGTGCCGATGGTGGCGGCGAGCGCCGTCATGAGCGCCCCGAACTGGCTCACGTCTCCCTCCCCTTCCTTGTCGCGCCGGAAGGAGATCCGGATCGCCGTGGGGAGATGGCGCTGGATGAAGCCGGTGCGCACGGTGAGGAAGAGATGGGTCCCGACGAGAAGGAGGAGCGTCACGGGGCCCCAGACGAAATCGTTGACCGTGTTGAGAAGAGCTTCGAGCCTGTCCATGGGCGCCATGATAGCCCAACGTCCCACCGGCTCAAGCGGATCGGGCGCTTGCCTTTTCGGATTTCCACCGGGATAATGCCCGCATGGCTGACAGACCGCAGAGGCAGTCCTGGGGGTCGCGGCTCGGCATCATCATGGCCGTTGCGGGCAGCGCCATCGGGCTGGGGAACTACCTTCGCTTCCCCGCCCAGGCCGCGCAGAACGGCGGCGGCGCCTTCCTCATCCCCTACTTCATCGCGCTCGTCCTCTTGGGGATCCCCCTCATGTGGATCGAGTGGACGGTCGGGCGCTACGGCGGCGGTTTCGGACACTCGACCGCGCCCGGAATCTTCCATTCCCTCTGGAACAAGAACCGCTTCATCAAGTATTTCGGCGTCATCGGCATCTTCGGACCGCTCGTCATCTTCATCTACTACGTCTACATCGAGTCTTGGCTTCTCGCATACAGTTTCTTCGCGCTTTCCGGAAAACTCGCCGCGCTCGCATCGCAGGACGAGTTGAAGCATTTTCTCTCGGCGTTCCAGGGCCTCGAAACGAACGGCCATTTCGATTCACTCGGGACCGCCTACTTCTTCTTCTTCGTCACCTTCCTCCTGAACGTCAGCGTCGTCTATTACGGCATCAAGGGCGGGATCGAGCGACTCTGCAAGATCGCGATGCCGCTCCTGGCCCTCTTCAGCTTCGCGCTCCTTCTGCGCGTCCTGACCCTGGGCGCGCCGGACCCGGCTCACCCGGACTGGAACATCGCCAACGGCTTCGGCTGGCTCTGGAATCCCGACTTTTCCGCGCTCGGGAACGCGAAGACCTGGCTCGCGGCCACCGGCCAGATCTTCTTCACCCTCTCGGTGGGGATCGGCGTGATCCTCACCTACGCCAGCTACCTCAAGCGCGAGGACGACGTCGTTCTTTCCGGGCTCTCCGCGGCCTCGATGAACGAGTTCGCGGAGGTGATCTTCGGCGGAAGCTTGATCATCCCCGTGGCTTACGCCTTCTTCGGGTCGGCGGAGATCGCCGCGATCGCCAAGAGCGGCACCTTCAACCTGAGCTTCGTGACGATGCCCCTGATCTTCACGAAGCTCGGCACCGTCTTCGCCTTCCTCTGGTTCATGCTTCTCTTCATTGCCGGCATCACCTCCTCGGTCTCTCTCGTCCAGCCCGCGATCGCCTTCCTCGAGGACGAGTTCGACATGAGTCGTGCCAAAGCCTCCTCCTTCTTCGGAATCGCCGCCTTCCTCCTCTGTCAGCCCGCCGTCTTCTGGCTGGGAAAAGGCGTGGTGGACGAACTGGACTTCTGGGGCGGCAACTTCTGCCTCGTGCTCTTCGGCACCGTCGAGGCGATCCTCTTCACGTGGGTCTTCGGAATCGAGAAGGCCTGGAAGGAGATCCACCACGGGGCGGATCTGGAGATCCCGGGCGTCTACAAGTTCATCATCAAGTACGTGACCCCCGCCCTGCTCATCATCATCCTCGTCTCCTTTGTCGGGCAGGACCTGGTGAGCGACGAATCGATGATCCTGATGAAGACGGTGAGCGCCGAGAACAGGCCCTACGTGCTCGGCACGCGCCTCATGATGCTCGGGATCTTCCTCTCGCTGGCCATCGCCGTCAAATTGACCTGGCGGAAGCGCTGGACGCCGAGGCTGGCCGGCGAGGAGCCGCGCTCATGACCGCGGGCGGCTGGGCCTTCCTCCTCCTCTCATGGGGCGCCATACTCGGGCTGAACGCTTTCTGCTTCGCGCGCATGTTCTCGAAGCCCGCGCCCCCGGAGGAGTAAGTCATCTCCGCGCCGGCTTTCGCCTTTCCCCCGCGCGCGGCGGGTCGGCGTTCATGACAATCGGGCACGTCGCCGTCCGCCTCGGCCGTGACGGCATGAACGCCGAGGCGCAGGTCTCCGCGGGCGATGTGTCGCCGTCCCCGGCGGAAATCCGGGCATACATGGCTTCGCAGGGCGTCCTTTTCGGGATTTCGGACGAGGGCATAGCGCGCGCGATCGCGGAACCGGGATCCTGGGTCGTCGTGGCCGAGGGCCAGCCGGCGCGCAAGCCCGTGCACGGCCGGGTCGAGTTCCACTTCACCGCGGGGGACCGGCCGCGGGTCGCGATCGACGAGGACGGAACCGCCGACCTGAAGGAACTGGGGCTCCTGGAGAACGTCACGGCGGGGCATCTCCTCTGCACGCTGCTCGATCCGGTCGCCGGCGCCCCCGGGCGCAACGTGAGGGGGGAACTGGTCTTCCCCGAGGAAGCCAGGACCGCGACGCTGAACCCCGGGAAGAACGTCATCGTCTCCCCGGACGGTCGCGAACTCCACGCGGCCATCGACGGCCGCGTCGTCCTCGACCGGGACGGCTCGGTCTCGGTCGAGAACGTCTTCACCGTCTCAGGAGATGCGGGTCCGGCCACCGGCAACATCAACTTTCTCGGCTCCGTCGTCGTGACCGGCAACGTCTGCTCCGACTACCGCGTCAAGGCGGCCCAGAAGATCATCGTCGGCGGGGCCGTTGAGGGAGCGGTCCTGGAGGCCGGGCAGGAGATCGTCGTGAAGGGCGGCGTCTCCGGCGCGGGCAAGGCGCTTCTCCAGTGCCCGGGCAACATCCGGGTCAGGCACGCCCAGGACGCGCGGATCTTCTGCGGCGGCACCCTCACGGTCGACCAGGACCTCCTGCGCGTCACGGCCGTCGCGGCCCACTCGATCGTCGCCGATCGGGGCGCCATCGTGGGCGGTTGCGTCACGGCGCCGGTGATCAAGGCCGCCCGGATCGGCTCCGATTCCGAAACGCACACGGTCGTCGAATTCGGGATCTCTCCGCGCACGAAGCTGATCTGCACGCGCCTCGAGGGCGACTTCCTCGCGGCGCGCGAACGCCTGATCCGGATTCGCCGCAAGCTCCAGCCGCTCCAGGCCGCCCACAACGCCGGCAAGATCCTCTCGGGCGAGGACCGTTCGCTCATGGAGGCGCTCGAGGTGGAGCAAAGCGAGATGGAGGCGAAGATCCTCGCTGTCGCCGGCGACGTGAAGCACCAGGTCGGCGATCCCTCCTCCGACATCGCGGGCGAATTGGCCGTTACCGGCTCCGTCCACCCCGGCGTCATCCTCTCCACGTGCCGACAGGTCCGGCCGATCCAGAAGGAAGTCAGGAACCTCCTCGCCACGGCGAACGAGGGGAAAATGGCGGGCGGGAGCCGGGAATCGTGAACGAATCCGAGCTGGCCGTCTCCCTGGGCGAGTTCTCCCTGGCCGTCCGCAAGGAGATCAAGGGGCTTTCGTCGAAGATCGTCTGGTGCCTCTACGGCGCGGACGACGATTTCGTCCAGGGCGGCGAAGGCGGCGAGGAACTGGAGCACGGGATGCACAGGATCCCCAAGGAGCGCCAGGACTGGGAGACCTACGTTCTCCTGTATGGCGCCGGGGCGATCCAGGGACACGTGACGGGCGCGGCCGAGCGCAAATCCGGCGGCGGCTACTCGGGCAAGTTCGAGGAGCGGCGGGAAATCCAGTACATCCACCAGCTCCTCGCCCGCAACGCCTCCACCCTGAAGGTGCGCTGCGGTCTCAACCATCCGGCACTCTCGGAGCGCATCGCCCTGATGAACGACGAGCCGCACCGCACCGCGGCCATCCTCTTCTTCCAGGAATACCTCCGCTCCATCTACCGATCCGTCGCCGGGGCCGACGCGGAAATCCTCGTCGAGCACCTGAAGCGGCTGCCGGGAGAGGTGGAGCCCGCGGATCTGCTCGCGAAATGGAAGGCCGTCGAGGCAAAGCTGAAATCGGAGAAACGAAGCGCGGTCTACGACGTGAAGGACGGCCGCTTCTTCGTCTACGAGAAGAGCGGGAAGAAGAACCGGCTCATCAACGGCTGGATCTTCGGGATCGAGGGGGAGGAAAGCGCGGACGGGAACGGGGGGGAGGCGGACGGAGATCCGGAATCGGACTACGAGCGGAGGATCGCGGAGGCGCCTTTCCATACGCGTATGAGCCTTCTCCTTGTCGAGGGCGCCCGTCTCCTCGGTGATCCCCAATCGGATCTCATCGGGCTGGCCGCGGAGTTCAAATCCGGCTCCCTCGGCCGGCTCCTCGCTTCCGTCGAGCATCTCGCCGACCTCGCGGAGTCGAACATGCTCGACGACGCGAAGAAGCCGGCCGCGAAGGCGCTCGTCGAGAAGATGGACCGCATCGCCTCC
>CAZWVM010000106.1:0-12254 GCA_964637705.1 uncultured bacterium | reverse complement strand
ACGACGCCTCCTACGGCCTCTACGGCGTGACGGTGACCGTGCCGATCTTCGACGGGTTCCGCTCGCGCCAGGCCGCGCGACAGCAGACCGCGATCACCGACGCCCTGAAGGCCCAGTACGACCAGGCCTCCAACAACGCGGTTCGCGAGGTCCGCGCGGTCTATTACGACCTCGGCGCGGCGCGCGAGAAGCTGGCCGCGCGGCAGGCGGCGGTGGTCTCGAACGAGGAGGCGCTGCGGATGGCCCAACTCTCCTACTCCGCCGGCCGCGCCGCGCTCCTCGACGTCATCCAGGCCACCTACATGCTCTCGGAGGCGCGCAAGGCCGAGGCGGAAGCGCGCCACGACTACCGGCTCGGTCTCTGCCGACTCGTCCGTTCCACCGGCACGGAGGCCGTCATCGAAGGAGGCGTCACGCCGTGAAGCACGCTCGTTCCCTTTTCTTCCTGGTTCCCGCCGGCCTCGCTCTCGCCCTCGCCGCCTGCGGACGCGGCGGCGCCTCCGGCCCCGAGGCGGGCAAACCCGCGGTGGCCGTGGAGGCCGAAGCGGCCCGGACCGCGACGCTGACGGACGGCGTGGACGTGGTGGGAACCCTGGCCCCGAAAAACGAGACGGTCATCAAGCCGGAGTACCGCGGCGTCGTCGAGGAGGTCTACGTCGACGAGTGGGTCCCGGTCCGGCGCGGGCAGCCCCTGGCACGGCTGGACATGAGGGAGGTCCAGGCGTCGTATGGACGCAGCGGCGCGGCGGTGGAGATGGCGGAGGCGCAGGTGATGCAGGCGGAGGTCGCGGAGGCGCGCGCGGAGCGGGACTACAAGCGCCTGCTGGAGCTGGCGCCCCACGGCATCATCAGCCAGCAGGAGATCGACAACGGGCAGTCGGCGCTGGAGGCCGCGCGGGCCCAGACGGCCGCGGCCCGCGCGGCGCTGGCCGCGTCCCGCGAGGACTTCAGCCAGGCCGGGACGATGCGCTCGAAGCGCACCATTGTCTCCCCCATCGACGGCGTCGTCGCGGCCTGCAACGTGGAGGTCGGGACCTTCGTCTCCGACGGCGCGCCGCCCCAGGGCGCCTTCCGCATCGTGGACAACCGCCTGCTCGAACTGACCGTCATGGTTCCCTCGACGGAGCTCGCGCGCATCACGCCCGGCCTGTCGCTCGTCTTCACGACCGACGCCCTGCCGGGGCAGGCCTTCACCGCGACGGTGAAGCGCGTGAACCCTTCCGTCGACGCCCAGGATCGGGCCGTTCGGGTGACCGCGGAGATCCCCAACGAGAGCGGCGTCCTCAGGAGCGGTCTCTTCGTCAAGGGGCGCATCGTGACCGGGACGCGCGCGAACGCGGTCCTCGTGCCGCGCACGGCCCTCTTGAACTGGCGCGTCGAGGAAGGCAAGGCCGACGTGCTCGTCGTGAAGGGCGAAGCGGCCGAGCGGCGCGAGGTCCGGGTGGGCGTGAGCGAGGAGGACGACGTCGAGATCCTGCAGGGGCTCGCGGCGGGAGAGAAGGTCGTGACGGTCGGCGGATTCAACGTGGCGGAGGGCGACCGGCTGATCGTCTCGAACGGAGACGCCCCGGCCGCGTCCCCCGCCCCGGCCCCGTCCGCGGCGGAGACGCCCTCATCCATTTCACCCGCATCCGCGATGCCCGGTGCCCCGGACACGAAGGCGGCCGCGCGGCCGTGATGACCACCCTCGACCTCCCGTCCCCCGGTCCGGAATCCGCTCCCCGGAAGCTCTGATGTTCCTCTCCGATCTCTCCATCAAGCGGCCGGTCTTCGCCACGGTGATGATGCTCGCGCTCGTCACCCTCGGCGTCTTCTCCTACCGGCGCCTCGCGATCGACATGTTTCCGAACGTGGAGATCCCGGTCGTCTCGATCGTGACGGTCTATCCCGGCGCCTCGCCGGAGTCGATCGAGCGGGAGGTCTCCAAGCCGATCGAGGAGGCGGTGAACCCGATCGCGGGCGTGAAGCACGTCTCGTCGATCTCCCGGGAGGGCGTCTCGACGGTCGTCATCGAGTTCGAGCTGGAGGTGCGGGTGAACGACGCGGTCCAGGACGTGAACTCGAAGATTGCGGCGGTGCGCGGCACGCTCCCGCGCGACGTCGAGGACCCGATCATCCGCAAGCTCGACTTCGGCGGCATGCCGGTTCTCTCCCTGGCCATCCGCTCGGACCGTCTCACGCCGCGCGAGCTGACGTCGCTGGTGGAGCGCAAGATCAAGCGGCGGCTGGAGAACATCTCCGGCGTCGGGCGCGTCGATCTCATCGGCACCTCCGAGCGGGCCGTGAACATCGAGATCGACCCGGTGCGGCTCTCGGCGATCGGGATGGGCGTGGACGAGGTCGTGGCGGGGGTCCGGCAGGAGAACGTGAACACGCCGGTCGGGCGGCTGACGTCGGGCGCGACGGAGTATCCTCTCCGGCTCTCCGGCAAGCCGCGGACCGCGGAGGGTTTCCGCGCGATGGTGATCGGGGAGCGCGGCGGTCGGCCGGTGACCCTCGGCGAGATCGCGCGGATCGACGACGGGGTGCTGGAGGAACGCTCCTTCGCGCTCGTCAACGGCGTCCCGGCGGTGGCCCTGGACATCCTCAAGCAGACCGGCGCGAACACGGTCGACGTAGTGGACGACGTGAAGGCGGAGGTCGAGACCTTGAAGGGCGAGATGCCCCAGGGCGTGGAGATCGGCCTGGTGCGCGACGGCTCGGTCTTCATCCGCGACGCGGTGGAGGACGTGGAGGTCACGCTGGTGCTCGGCGGCCTCCTCACCGTCTTCATCGTCTTCCTCTTCCTCAACTCCTGGCGCTCCACCGTGATCACCGGCCTCACGCTCCCCGTCGCCGTCATCTCAGCCTTCATCATCATGTACGCGCTCAACATGACCTTGAACATGCTCACCCTGATGGCCCTCTCGCTCGCGATCGGCATGCTCATCGACGACGCGATCGTGGTGCGCGAGAACATCGTGAGGCACCTGGAGAAGGGGCAGGACCATTTCACGGCGGCCCGGGTCGGAACGAGCGAGATCGGGCTGGCGGTCCTGGCGACCTCCTTCTCCATCATGGCCGTCTTTCTCCCGGTCGCCTACATGAAGGGCATCATGGGGCGCTTCTTCTTCTCCTTCGGCATGACGATCGCCTTCGCGGTCGCCGTCTCGCTCTTCGTCTCCTTCACCCTCGATCCCATGCTCTCGTCGCGGTGGCACGACCCGGACATCGAGAAGACGGGGCGGCGGCGCGGCCTGAAGCGCCTCCTCGACCTCTTCAACGAGTGGTTCGACCGGACGGCCGACCGCTACCGCGACGCGATCGGCTGGGCGCTCGACCACCGCAAGACCGTGGTGCTCCTCGCCGTCGCCGCCTTCTTCTCGGGGATCTTCCTCTTCCGAATGCTCCCGCAGGAGTTCCAGACGAAGTTCGACAAGGGCGAGTTCTCGGTGAGCTTCCGGGCCTCGCCCCAGTCCTCGATCCGTGAGACGCGGGCGCGGACGGAGGCGGTGCTCGCGGTGCTCGCGGAGATCCCGGAGATCGACCTGACCTACGCCTCGGTGGGAGGCGGCGACGCGGGCTCGGTCCGCTCGGGATCGATCTTCGTGCGGCTGAAGCCGCGGTCCGAGCGGGCGCGCGACCAGTACGAGGTGCAGGCGGAGGTGCGCGAGCGGCTGCAGAAGGTCCCGGGCCTCTTCTTCGCGGTCTCGGAGGCGGGGCGCCTCGACGGCGGGCGGCCGCTGGAGATCAGCGTGCGGGGCGACGACATCGAGCTGTTGAAGAAGTACGCGGAGGAGATCCGCCGGCACATGTACACGATCCCGGGGATCGTGGACATCGACATCCCGATGACGCAGCAGACGTCGGAATACCGCCTCGTCGTGGACCGCGAAAAGGCCGCGGACCTCGGCCTCTCCTCCGGCCGCGTCACCTCCACCCTCGCCGCGCTCGTCGGGGGGCAGCAGGTCTCGACCTTCGAGGACGAGGAGGGCGAGGCGCGGGAGGTCCGGGTGAGGCTCCCGGAGGATCTGCGGGGGAGCCTGGAGAACGTCGGCGCCCTCAACCTCTCGATCCCCGGCGGCGGGCTCGTGCCGCTCCGCGAGTTCGTGCGGGCCGAGGCGGCCGTGACGCCGGCGGAGATCAACCGGAAGGACCTGATCCGCGAGGTCAAGATCATGGCGGACCTCGACCGCATCGCTCTCGGCACGGCGGCGACGGAGATCTCGAAGTTCGCCGGGACGATGCCGATGGCGCCGGGGTACGGCGTCGTGATGGGCGGCGAGCAGGAGCGGATGGTGGAGTCGTTCGGGTACATCATGGAGGCTCTCGTCCTCGCGGTGGTCTTCGTCTACCTGATCCTTGCCGCGCAGTTCGAGTCCTTCATCGCGCCACTCTCGATCATGCTCTCCCTGCCCCTCTCCATCGTCGGCATGGCCGGGATGCTCTTCCTGACGCGCGACACCCTGAACATCATGTCGCAGATCGGCCTCATCATGCTGATGGGCCTGGTGACGAAGAACGCGATCCTCCTGGTGGACTTCGCGAAGCGGATGACGGAGGAGGAGGAGATGCCGCGGCGGGACGCCCTGGTCGAGGCAGGGCGGATCCGGCTGCGGCCGATCATGATGACGACCCTGGCCATGATCTTCGGGATGCTCCCGCTCTTCTTCGCGCTCGGGGCGGGCGCGGAGATGCGGGCGCCGATGGCGCGCGCGGTCGTCGGCGGCCTCATCACCTCGACGGTCCTGACCCTCATCGTGGTGCCCGTGGCCTACACGATCCTGGACGACCTGGAGTCCTGGTTCATGCGGCTCTGGCGGGGCGGGAAACCCCACGGAGGAAACGACGGTTCCGCGAGAAGCTGACCGGGCGCCGGTTATCAGGGGGACACCATACCTGATTCGGTGATTTAGGTATTGTCTCCCCAGGATTGCCACCTAGAATCCGGAGATGATCGAGCCTCGGGAGTCGTTCACCGTCCGCGTCAACCGCCCCCTTCTCCTTTTCTTCGTCCTGTTCGGCGCCCTCTTCGTCATGGTCGGCCTCGACAGCCTCCGCGAGGCGCCGTTCTTCGACTGGAGCTTTCCCACCGACAAACCTCTCCTGGTCTTCGCCTTCTACTTCTTCTTCATCGGGTGCGGGGGGCTCATCGTCCTGAACTGCCTCGGGTATCTCGTCGTCCCCCCGGTCCTCTGGCGGTTCGACGAGCGCGGTGTCACGTTCGGAGTCGGGATGCGCTACCGGCCCTTCACGATCGCGTGGCGCCACGTGAAGTCGATCGACTACGGCGTGGACGTCTCCCTGACGATGAAGGACCAGTTCTTCGCGGGCGCCTGCGTCACGTTCGAACCGTCCCCCGAGATTCCCTCGATGAAGGCCTGCGGGATGGGCCTCGGCTACTTCGCCCACCGGCTCACCCTCCACTGGCTCTACGCGAACCGTCTCCCGTGGACCGTCGTCGAGGCCGGTAACGATCTATGGAAGCGCTACCATTTGGCCAATAGAGCGAAATAACCTTTGCGCGGACGGCAAGGTTCCGCTAGGATCCGCGCCATGAAGATCCCCCCTTCCGCCTCGCGGCGCCTGGCCCCGTCGGTCTCCTGTCTTCTCCTCCTCCTTCTCCCCTCCTGCGGCGCGGACTTCGGCGCCATCGAGGACCTGAAGCCCTACGTCGTCGAGGCCACGGCATCGACCTCGGAGAACCGGCATTTCACCGCCGAGTTCGCCTTCGACGGGGACCCGGAGACGCGGTGGTCGTCGGAGTTCAGGGACGGCCAGTGGATCCTGGCCCGTTTCGCGCATCCCTGCCGGATCTCGGGACTGACGCTTGTGTGGGAGGACGCCTGCCCGAGGGAATACACGGTGGAGGTCTCCTCGGACCAGGCGAACTGGACGACGGTCGCGAAAGGGACGCGCGAGAAGGGCGGCGCGGACTCGATCACGCTCGTCGCGCCGGTCGAGGCCTCCTACGTCCGCGTCAACTGCCTCCGGCGCGCGACGGAGTGGGGCAACTCGCTCTTCGAGATCGAGATCGTCGGTCAGCCCTCCGGGCCGCGTCCGGAGAAAAGCCTCATCGGTTTCGAACCGCCGCCCACGCCCTGGGACAAGCGCTGCCGCGAGATCCGCGACAGGCTGATGGCGGCCGCCGCGGCCGACCCGAAGACCTCGGCCGGGATGACCGACGATCAGTTCCTCGAGCTCGTCTCCCGCAGAGCCTTCGACTTCTTCTGGCACGAGACGAACCCGGAGAACGGGCTGACGCTGGACCAGGCGGAGAACTTCCGCTCGAGCGAGAAGCAGAAGATCGCCTCGGTCGCCAACGCCGGCTACGCCCTCTCCGCCTACGCGATCGGGGCGAAGCGGGGCTGGGTGACGCGGGCGGAGGCGATCGAGCGCGTGAGGACGACCCTGCGCTTCTTCCTCTCCCCGAAGATGAAGCACGTGCAGGGCTTCTACTATCACTTCCTCGACATGTTCACGGCGGAACTCGACGGCTCCACGGAGCTTTCCTCGATCGACTCGGCGCTGTTTCTCTGCGGCGTGATCACGGCCCAGGAGGAGTTCCGGGACGATTCGGAGGTCGTGGAGCTGGCGGACCGGATCATCGAGCGGATGAACTGGCGCTGGATGCTCAACGGCCATCCCCACTTCCCGTCCCACGGCGCGACCCAGGAGGGCAAGTTCCTCGACGCGCGCTGGGGCTCGACGACCGAGGGCATGATCTGCTATCTCGTAGGCATCGGCGCACCGAGGCATCCCATGCCCGCCGCGTCCTGGGGCGCCTTCGACCGCCACACGGGCGAGTACAAGGGCTTCGAGCCCGTGATCGAGTATGGCGCCCAGTCGATCTTCCGCTTCCAGTATCCCTGCCTCTGGTACGACTTCCGGAACCGCCACGACGGATTCTGCGACTACTTCGAGAACGGGGCGGAGGCGACGCTGGCGATGAGGCAGTATTGCATCGACCAGGCCCGCTCCTTCCCGAAGTCCTACGGCCCCATGCTCTGGGGCCTCGGCGCCGCGAACGGCCCGGGCGACCGCTACTACATCTACGGCTTCCCGCCGGGCGGGGATCCCTATTCCCCGGTCGACGGCACCGTGGTCATCTACGCCATCGCGGGCTCCGTGCCGTTCGTTCCCGAGCTGGCGATCCCCGCGCTCCGCTTCATCTACGACAACCACCACGAGAGCTGGGGCAAGTACGGCTTCACGGACGCGATCAACCCGACGCTCGGCATCGTGACGCGGCGCGTGGTGGGGTTGGACCAGGGCACGGTGCTCCTCGCCATCGAGAATTACCGTTCGGGTTTCGTCTGGGACCGCTTCATGCGCCATCCGCTGGTGAAGCGCACGACGGCCGCGATCGGCTGGACGGCGACGCCGAGCCCGGATCCGGCGGCGGGCCCCTTGAACCTCTCGGGCGCGTGGCGCTTCAGGACCGGCGACGGCGACTTCGCCGGCGCCTCGGTCGATGACGCCTCCTGGAAGACCCTCATCGCCCCGGACCGCTGGGAGAACCAGGACGCGGCCTTCGCGAACTACGACGGCGTAGCCTGGTATCGGACCACGTTCGAACTGACGGCGGAGCGCCTCGCCGCCTGGCGCGGCCAGAACCTCGTCTTCCACGTCGGAGCGATCGACGACGACGATGCCTCCTACCTCAACGGCGTCAAGATCGGGGAGACCTCGGGCGAGAACGCCTGGAGGCGCGAGCGGATCTACACGGTGCCGATCGAGACGCTCAAGGAGGGCCGCAACACGGTCGCGATCCGCGTCTCCGACGGCACGGGCTTCGGCGGCGTCTGGCGGCGCCCCTTGCGCATCGGCCCCCTGGTGCCGGCCGAGTGGCAGCCCGTGAACCGGGCGGCGTCGAGAGTGAAACGCTAGGAGGGGGGATCAGTAGTCCTTGTAGAGCTTCCCCTCGGTGGAGGCCGAGTTGTTATTGATGCGGATCGCGCCGGTGATGTTGTTGTAGTGCCAGCCGCGGCCGTTCAGGATCGGCTCGGCGGTGGCCACGTTGGCTTCCCAGACGCCGTTGCAGGGCGTGCCTCCGCCCACCGTCTGGCCGTTGCCGTTGAGGGAAACGTCGGCGGGCGGCGTCGCGGCGAGAAAATCGCTGAGCCTCTCCTGGTAGGCTCCGTTCTCCACCCGGAATCCGTTCAGTCCGTCCTCATCGGCCCAGCCTTCGCTCACGGCCGGAGGGTTGAACCACGCCCCCTGCTTCAGGGACCAGGGGTTGCCGTTGGTGGGCAGGGCTCCGGCCGGCACGTAGGTGTAGGAACCGCCCCTCAGGGCCTTCCACATGTTGACGGCAAGGCGCAGGGTCGAAAGGTTGGCATAGGTGCGTCCCTCCTTCGCCTTGCGCAGCGCGTGGCGCATGTTGGCCAGGAGAATCACGGCGAGGATGCCGATGATGGCCGTGACGATCATCAGTTCGATCAGGGTGAAGCCGCGGCGCGCCGAGGCGCGGCGGGCGAGACGGTCCACGGTGAACATGGGCGAAGCGGATCCCTCCTCTTCCTCCCCCCCGGGCTCATCGGCGCGACGGGGACATTCTAGCCGCCGCTACGGACTCATGTCAACAGGATCTTTCAGAAAGATGTAACTCTCCGGGATGCCCGGCCGGGGTCAATAGTTGCAGTATCGCTTCCCGTCGGAGGAGTAGGCGGAGTTGGAGATCATGAAGCGGTCCTCGGAGTTGCCGATCGCCGTGGCGTTCGGTATGCGATACCACCATCCGACGCCGGACGCCGAGATCCACCCGTTGGCGATGCAGGTCGCCTTGCTGTAGGTCGGCTCGTAATACATGGAGTTCCAATACTGTTTGAGGCCGATGACGGTGTTGAGGTTGTTGGGATCTCCGTTGGCCGCCACTTCCGCGACCGGGAAGCTCCGGCCTATGAAGGGTTGCGAATAGTTCATGACGAAGCTGCCGGTATTCACCGCCGCCGGGCTGTGGCCGGGATCCATGGGATTGACCCAATACCACCAGGAGGAATTGGCCAGGACCCAGACCGGGTATTCCCCGCCGTTGGAGACGCCGTATAGTTCCAGGCCCAACCGGACGTTGTGCATGTGGGCGTAGGTGCGCGCCTCGCGGGCCTTCCAGAGCGCACGGCGGACGTTGGAAAGGACGACGACGGCCAGGATCCCGACGATGGCACAGACGACCATCAGTTCAATGAGAGTGAATCCCCCGTGGCGCCGACGAAAACCGGTGGCCGTTCTCTTCATGCCCCCATCATCCCCCATACTCTCCCCGCATTCAATAGGTGGAATATCTCTGCCCTTCCGTCGAGAAACTCGTGTTGTTGATCTTCAGATTGTCCTGGGCCATGTGACCATAACGATCCCCTTGAACCCAGCGATACCACCACCCCCGGTTGTTGCCCGTCGGGCCGGGCGTGAGAGTCCAGACGTTCGCCGGACTACAAACGGACTGCCAGGTGCCGCAGGAGAAGTAATGAGGAGCGACCGCGAAGATCTCCTCCCCCGTCGCCGAGACCTCGGCCACGGGCAGGGCGTACCGGGCATCGGAGCCGAAGGTCGGCCGTGCGTCCGTCTGGCCGGGCAGGCCGGAACTCGCGGCCGAGCCGTGGACCCACGAAACGAACTCGTAAGGGTCGGTCCAGGCGCTCAGGAAACTGTTGTATATGATGCGCTCCGGGTAGTATCCGAACCGAACCTTGTGCATGTCCAACTGAAGGCGTATGTTGCTTAGCCGCGCATACGTGCGGGCTTCGCGGGCCTTGCGGATGGCCCTTTTCACGTTGGCCAGCATGAGAACGGCGAGGATGCCGATGATGGCGCAGACGACGAGCAACTCGATGAGCGTGTAGCCGGCACGGCCTCGCTTTCCCCTCGACGACTCGATGAACATCATTTCTCCAATCATGCATCATTATTGACCACGTTCAGCAGAATATACGAAAACCGGCACGTTGTAAATCTTTCTGAAAGATGTCAGCGGGAGGAGAGCCGGCTGATGGCCTCGTTCGCTTGTGCGTTGATCCCCTCCATGTCTCCGAAGACGTCGCGCACCAGGGCCCATGTGCGGGCGGCCTGGCCGGGCATCCCCGCCTCCTCCTCCTTCCGCGCCTTCAGGATGAAGAGAAAGGGCGTGATCGGATCCTGGCCCTCGAAGGAGCGCGGCCCGTCACCTCGGTCCCGTTCGATCGCCACCATGACCGGAAGGAGCATCACGTCCAGGGCCGCCAGCGATTCCTCGGGCGCGGCGTTGAAGAGCACGATCACCTGCGCCATCTGCCGCTCGAGCGCGGGATCGCCGGGATGGTGGCTGAGACCCCGCCGGACGAAGTCGAGAGCGAGATCGGTCCGGTTCCAGAAGGCCAGCGCGAAGGTCCCCAGCTCGTAGATCTTCCGATTCACCGGGTTGAGCCGCGCCGCGACGATCATCATGCGATAATGCTCCTCGGCCTCCTTCGAACTCACCTGAGACGGCACCGCCACGCGGGTCGCGGCTCGAGCCCAGACGAGGTCTCCCATGGCATGCAGGGCCCCGTAGAACCTCCAATGCGGCGGTGAAAGCAGTTCGCGCCGCGAGGCGGTCCGCACGAGCACCGCCAGAAGACCCACGACCACGGCGGCGGCGAGAAGCTGCCGGCGCATCAGAAATCCCTGCGGCCGTAGAAATGCACGGTGACGAGAAGCATCAGGGTCGAGTAGAGGCCGCATTGGCTGATCGCGGCAAGGAGAAGGTCCGGGTTGTTCACGATGAAGAGGCGGGGATTGTACAGCTCGAGATCGGGCAGGATCACCGAGAGGAATATCGCGAGCCGCTCCAGGAAGTTGGGATCGAAGGTCTTGGTCGAGACATGCATGTGGCAGATCATCCAGAAGCCGAAGGCGACGGAGAGGGAGACCGCGCGGGGCATGGCGATGGAGAGAAACGCCGTGACGGAGGTGAGGAGGATCACCTCCAGCGGCAGGAGCACCACGCAGGCGGCGAGGTCCCGGAGTTCCGCGGGCGCCAGTCCGAAAACGGCGAGGAACATCAGCATCACGAGGAGCGGCATGATGAGCGCGAGGGCGGCCGAGACAAAGGCCGTACCGAACCAGCGGCCGAGGAGGAGCCGGGCGCGGCCCGCCCCCGCAACGAGCGCCGGCTGGCTCACGGGCCGCGCCGCGGCCCCGATGTGCTCGTCCGCCAGGATGATCGCGAGCACCACGGCGATGAAGGCGGAGCCGACGACGCCCAGGTCCACCGCGACCGCCTCCCGCGGCTCCATCGCGACGTCTCCGACGAAGATGCTGCCCCAGGCGACGACCATGAGCACGATCAGGACGACGACAAGCGTTCGCGCGCGCAGGATCTCCAGGACCGTCTGAACCGCCACCGACCAGAAGCGCGTCACGAGAGATTCTCCGCCGGCGTCCGGCCCGAAAGCGCCATGAATTCCCGTTCCAGGACGCCCCGGAATGCCGAGGGTTCGTCGAAGCGGAGGCCGATGCGTCCTTCGTTGAGGAGAAGCACGCGGTCGGACAACCTCTCGATGATGTGCAGGTCGTGCGTCGCGAGCAGGATGCCCGTCTCCTGCGTCTTGAGAGCCGTGAGGATGGCGTTGAGGTCGCTGCGGCCCAGGGGATCGAGACCGGAATCGGGTTCGTCCAGGACGAGGATCTTCGGGCTGGTCAGAATGGCCTGGGCGATCCCGAGGCGGCGGCGCATGCCCTTGGAGAAGGTCCGGATCCGCCGGTTCCCGTCCGCGGCGATCCCGGTCATCTCCAGGGCCAGTTCGATCCGGCGCTTCTCCATCGGCATCCCCGCCTGCCAGGCGAAGAAGGAGAGGAGCTCGCGCGGAGTGAGTTCAGGCGGAAAGACCGGCTCCTCGGGCACGTATCCGAGTTCGCCGCCCGCGCGCCTGACCGCGTCGAAGCGGAAAGCGACGGAGCCGGCGTCGGGGCGCAGGAGACCGAGGATGATCTTGATGAGGGTGGTCTTGCCGGCGCCGTTCGCTCCCGCCAAACCCAGGATCTCCCCCGGTCGCAGGACGAAGGAGACGCGGTCGAGCACGACGCGACGCCCGAAGGACTTCCGGAGTTCCGTCGCCTGCGCGAGAAGCGCGGTCGAGGCCGCTTCCGAACCCACCATACCGTTCCCCCGCCCCATCGCCGCTCCGATCACGAGCCCCAGACGTTCTTGAAGTAGTGATAGGCCTTCCGAATCACCCTCTCGAACGGGCTGTTCGCCCCGCTCCCCTGCCCCATGATCCCGAACCACTCCTCGTGGAACCGCTCGTCCGGCATCGGCC
>CAZWVM010000105.1:0-12295 GCA_964637705.1 uncultured bacterium | reverse complement strand
TTCGACGCGGTCTTCAAGGTGAACCAGTGGATGGGTCTTCCCAACCTCTGGCGCGTCATCAAGAACGGCGTTCTCTTCACGAACCTCTATACCCACGAGCCGGTTTTGACGCCGCAGGCCGTCGGACGGATCATGCACAACCGCCGCGGCAAGCCCCTCTGCACCTCGCTCTGGGAGAAGAAGCGGGTCAAGAGCTGCTACGTCGGTTATCCCGAGGACGACAGGCGGATCCACTTCCCGAACTGCCACTTCATCGACTGCCTTTACAACCGCCGCGCCGAGGCGGAAAAGCTGAGGCGCGAGGGATCGCTCCACCGTCACCGCATCGTCTACCCCGACCAGCACCGCCTCGACATCGCCTGCAAGATGATCCCGCACTACGACTTCACCTTCGTCTACTTCCACGGGCCGGACACGTACGCCCACGAGTGTCGCGACACGGGCCGGCATGTCTACTGCTGGAAGTCGCCCTACGTCCACTCCATCAAGGAGTGCGACCGCCTCTTCGGGCATCTCCTGAACACCCTGGACTGGTGCGCTCCCTACGACTACATCGTCATCGTCGTGGCGGACCACGGCATGACGGACCAGGGTCGCCACTCCATCGCGAAGTGGAGCGACCGCGAGGTCATGCAGGTTCCCCTGGCGATGATGGGCAAGGGGATCCGCACCAACTGGTTCGAGCAGGGGCGCTACTACACGCACGACATCACCTCCGGCATCGTCGGACTCTTCAAGGGCGACGACAGCCACATGTTCCACCACGCGCTGAAGAGGAACGCCTGAGGGCCGGAGCGGAGTCTTGAAAACGGCCCGGGGGCGGGCCGGAGTCGCTTTCGCGTCCTTCGCGCTGCTCATCACCCTCACCTGGTCTCCCGCCGGGGCGATCGAACTGCCGCCGCGGCCTGAACCCTACGAGGTCATCTCCGACGCCGCGAACCTGGTCGCGGAAGCGGACGAGCGCGCGATCCGAACCCATGCGGCGAAGGCGCGTGAGGCCACGGGGGCGCCGTTCTTCGTCGCGACGATTCCGTCCCTGGCGGCCCAGGATGCGGCCAACTGGACCATGGAGCGCTACGCGGCCGAGATCCTGGGTTCCTGGGCCGGGGCCGCGTCGAACGGCAAGGAGGCCCTTCTCCTCGTCTCTCTTCATGACCGCAAGGCCCGGATCGAACTGGGACCGGGCTGGGGAACCTCGTTGAACGCGACGTCGCTGAGGATCATGGACGAGATCCTCCTGCCGTCGTTTCGGGATGGCGCCTACTCTTCCGGCACGGCGCTCGGGGTCGGCGCGATCACGGCCATGCTCCGCGGCGAGAAACCGCCGGGTCTCACGGCGACTTCGGCGGTCAACAATCTGTTCGCCAGGCACGGGAAGACGGTGCTCTACATCATCGGTATCACACTTGTACTTTCGCTCTTTGCTCTCGTCGGGCCGGTCCGTAGAGGGTACGGCGGTTACGGTTACGACAATTGCGGATGGGGGCACCACCATCATTCCTCCGGTGGCGGCTGGGGATCCTCCGGGGGGTCCTGGGGCTCGTCATCGTCCTCTTCCACATCCTCTTCCTCTTCGGGGCGCGGCGCCTCGGGTTCGTGGTGATGCCGTGAAGAGGAATATCGTCTTCTCGCGGTCCGACCGCGAGCGGATCGAGAGGGCCGTTGCGGAGGCGGAAGGAAGGACCTCGGGCGAGATCGTTCTCGTCATGACGCGGAGATCGGATCGTTATCATCGCGCCGCGGACCTCTTCATGCTCCTCTGCGGGCTCCTGGCGCTCGCCCTGTCCCGCGTCATGCCCCTCTCCCCGGCGCCCT
Source organism: uncultured bacterium (assembly GCA_964637705.1). GTDB lineage: Bacteria > UBA8481 > UBA8481 > UBA8481 > UBA8481 > CAZWVM01. The sequence continues at coordinate 10,480 of CAZWVM010000105.1, read as the reverse complement.
GGACCGGCCGGGTGACGGAAATCGAGATCGTCCTGAACACCCTCCTGTGGCTCCTGTCCGGGGGCGTCACGGGCGCCGGGCTCGCGGCGCTCTGCCCCTCTCTGCTGCGCCCGTTCGTCGGGGGCGGGCTCATGGCGGAAGCGGTGGAGCGGCGCGCGGCCGAGGCGTTCCACCGCTACAGCGTCAGCCGCACCGCGGGACGCACCGGCGTCCTCATCTTCCTCTCGCTCTTCGAGCGGCGCGTCATCGTGATCGGCGACGAGGCGATCTCGGCCCGCGTCGTGCCGGACGACTGGGAGTCGATCCGCGACCGGATCATCGACGGCGTGCACGAGGGGGATCCCGTGACGGGATTGTGCGACGCGGTCGGCATGGCGGGACGGTTGCTCGAAAGGCATTTTCCCCGCTCATTCGACGACCGCAACGAGGCCGGCGACCAGCTCAGGGAGATGGATTCGTAGCCGACCGGCTCGCGAAGGGATCCCGGCCCCGGTAGAGGCGGTCGTTCACCCGGATCGATACCGGCAGGATGATCTCGCAGGCGCCGAGGAACTGGTCGTCGCGCGTCGTCGAGGTCCTGACCGACCAGAGATCCTTCGAGATGTTGACGAGATATCCGTCCAACGTCACGTTGTCGCGGGATCCGATGCTCTTGACCGCCCGGTGAAGAACGGGATCGAGGATCACGATGTGGTTGTTCCCCAGGAACGTGTCGACTCGGCCCATGATGGGTTGAATCCGGTCCTGGCGCGCGCGGATGCGGATCGAGACCCAGCGCTCCCGGCTTGGCACCGCCTCGATGCCCTCGAGCAGATCCGGTTCGGACAGGTCGCCCCAGACCATGGCCAGGTCCACGGGACAGGCTCCGGTCAACTCGTCCTCGTAGAACCAGCCCTCGAAGGAGTCCTTGGCCACGACGACACCGGTCTCGATGAACCGCGCGACGGGTTCGTACCGGAATCCACCCTCTTCGCACGCGGAGAGCCCCGTGACGGGGACCTGCCAGGGCGGAGGACAGGAAGCGGGCACGGTCACGGTCGTGTACACGTCGTAGCGGAAATACTCGTTCCAGAGAAACCACGAGGAGGCCGCGAAAACGGCCAGGAGAAACGCCGCGACCGCGGCCGCCAGCCACCGACCGGGATTCGGCGATGTCAGGGGAGCCTCGTTTCCACGGGCGCGAGCGCCCTGACGATCTCGGCGGCGCGGTGACGGAACGTGTGACGGGAACGAACCGCGTCGGCCGCCTCCTGCCCGCGCGCCGCCACGGCCGCAGGGTCGGCCAGGAGCCGCTCGAGACGCTCGCCCATCTCCTCCGCCGGGCAGGTTTCGACGTGCCCCGGCTCGAAAAGTCTCTCCATGTCGGACCGATGTTCCGAGACGACGAGCGCGCCCGCGGCCATCATGCTGAAGGTGCGGGGGTTGACGTATCCGCCCGGACGATCGTCATACAGGTCCGCGACGACGAGCGAGGAACGGTAGATTTCCACCGCCTGCTCGTCGTTCACCCATTCCCGGATGCCTGCATGCCCCGCGAGGCTGGGGATCTCCGACCAGCCGGGGCCGTGCAAGGTGAGCGGCAAACCACGCCCCACCCACTCCTCGAAAAGAGCGACGCGCGAGGGGCGGGGGACGCCGACGAAGTGCACGCCGCGTCTCGCCGAGCCCGGCGGCGGAGGGGAGAAGGAGCTTTCGTCGCAGGCCATCGGGAGCCATCGGGCGTTCCCGCCCCGCTCCCGGACACCGTCGAGAAACGAACCGTCCTCGATCGAGAAGAAGACGTCCACGATAGGAGCGATGCTCGCCCACCAGGAACCCGCCTCGGTTGTGGGGTCCTCGACGAACCAGGTCCCGATCCGGGTGAGTGGAGATCTTTCACGGATGGCGGCGATCAATGTTTCATCGAGCGGATCCGAATCGAGCGCAAGGATCCAGGAGGGCCGCAGTTCCGTTATCCCGTCGAGGATCTCGGCTCGTCGCACCGAACGGGATGATGACAGCCGCGCCCAATCTCCGCCGGCATGCTTCTGGAAGGACGATATGGGATTGTGCACGAACAGGGGGATGCAGAGGGCGATCAAGGCGTTCATGAGTCTCACCGCTACCGGGACCGCTCCACCCGACAAGGGCGGGATCAGGAGGCCTGACCTCGAGACGGTATCGTTCATGGACGGTTCACCCCCTTCACAAGCCTTTACGCACCTCGACGATCTTCATTCGCGATTTCGGCGTCAGCACTCGAACGGCGGATTTCGAGACGCCCAGCGCCTCGGCGAGAACGGCCGCCACCGCTTCGTTCGCCCGGCCGCCCTCCGGAACGGCTCTCACCTTGACGATCCAGGAACCGTCCGGCTGCCGCTCGGCCTTCTCCTCGCGGGAGCCCGGCTTGACCCGGACCTGCAGCTTCAACGTCGACCCGAGGCGGCGGCCTCGGCCCGCGCGGCCGGTCGCCCGTACAGATACTTGAGGATGGTCTCGATCCGCGCGTTCCAGGCGCGCTCGCTATGGTCCGCGCCCTCGTGGATGAAGGTCACGAGGTTGCGTCCTTCGCGCCAGCCTTTCGACCGGAGAACGCGCGAGAGGTCGGTGACCTCCCGGACGGAATCCTTGAACGTCTCGAGCGAGTCGCCCTCGCGCGTCCCCATGTCGATCCAGAGCCGCGGCTTCGGCGCCGGCGCCGGGGCATGCTCGATGCGCTTCAGGATCTCGCTGTCGCCCCACCAGAGGGCGGGGGAGACGACGCCGGCCGAGGAGAAGACATCGGGCCGGGTCCAGGCGAGGTGCAGGGAGATGAGACCGCCGAGCGAGGAACCCATGATGGAGGTCGTGGCGCGGCCGGGCCTGGTGCGGTACGTCGCGTCGATGAACGGTTTCACTTCCTCGACCAGGAAACGGCCGTACAGGTCGCCCTGCCCGCCGCCGCGGCGGTTCTCGTTCGTCGAGCCCACCGGGGTGTATTCGTCCACGCGACGGTCATTGTTGTAGACGCCGACGACGATCAGGGGCTCGATGGACCCGCCCGCGATCAGTTTCTCGCAGGCCTCGTCGACGCCCCATTCCACGCCGATGAAGGAGGTCGAGGCGTCGAAGATGTTCTGCCCGTCGTGCATGTAGAGGACCGGGTAGCGCTTCCGGGAGGATCCGTATCCCGGCGGCAGGTAGACGGCGATCGTGCGGCTGTTGCCGAGGTGGGACGACTTGAAATCCTCGTGGAAGCGGATGTCGCCCGAGAGCGTCCGGGAGCGCGGGGGCGAGGAGTCGGCCCAGGCGGCGACGGCCAGGCGGATGACGAGGGGTTTCTCGAGATCCTCACCGGTCTCGAGCGGCACGAAGCGACGGTTGGCGACCTCGGCGAAGTCCGCGGTCTTCTCCACCGTCGCCCACGATCCCCTCGTCACCTTGAATTCCAGGGCGGCCGCGGCGGGCAAGCTCACCGATCCGCGCGCGAAATCCCGGCCGGTGCGATCGAGCCGGAAGCCGTCGGCCTTCCATCCCCCGACGGCCTCCTGGTTGCCCGCGATGTAGACCGGACCGTCGGGCGTGCCCGGGGGCAGTCCGACCTCGAAAATGACCGTGACGAGTCGTTCCTGCGCGGACTCGGCGCGCGCGAATCTGACGGGCAGCATGGCGATGAGACCTCCGAACAGGATAAAGCCGACGGCGAGACGGCGGGCCCGGGCCGGGCGCCGCGTGAGGATCGAATCGTTCATGCGCGGATTATTTCAGCCGCGCCGGCGGGACACAACCGCGCCGATCCAGGCGCCGGCGAGAAGCGCCAGCGGTCCGAAGAGAACGGTCGTGTATCTCATGATGACGTAGAGCCAGGGGAGGGTGACGGCGGTCGCGACGAGGGGAGTCAGCGCGGCGAAGCGGGCGGGCCGCGATGCGGGGAGCCATCGCAGTCCGAGCCCGGCTCCGACGAGGAAGGCGAGGCTGAGAACGCGCAACACCCAGCCCGGCACCGGCGGATTGTGGAGGGGAAAGAGCTCGCGCACTCCGATCCAGACGTGGAGCGCATGCCGGGCCACGCCGGCCAGCCATGCTCCGGGTTTCCCGGCGATCGCTGCCTTCGCGGCCTCCCCCAGTTCCCGGTCTGCCGCGATCAATTCGCGTGGGGACGGGCGGAACGATCCGTCGCCCCAGATCGCTTCGTGGATCTTCCAGGTTCCCGGCGGGAGAGCCGGCGCCCCCATGGATCGCATGGTCTGCGGTCCACCCCAGAGCGCGCGCCCGAAGCCGGCCAGGGGTGTCACCGAGAACCGCCCGTGATGGCGTGCGTTCCAGGCGCCGTAGGGTGCGATGACGAGGGCGGCCGCGAAAAGAAAGATCGCGGCGGACCGGACAGCATGCCGACCGCCTCCCGATTCCCACGCGCAGGCCGCGGCCGCCAGCGCCAACCCGGGCAGGAATCCGCCCCGCGTCAGGACGAGCCATCCCCAAAGCAGTCCCAGGACGGCCGCGCGGCCCCTCCCGAGACCGATTGCGGCGGCGAAGATCAGGGTCACGAGCGGCAAGGCGAGGGATTCGGAGAGGAAGAGCACGGGGATGGACGCGGTGAACGGACAGAGGCAGGCGGCCGCGAACGCGGCTCCACCCGCATTCGAGCCGCCCCGCCGGCCGATCGCCGCCGCCCCGACGAGAGCCGCCGCGAGTTCGAGAAAGACCTGGGCGGCGATCATCCCCTCCGGACCCGATCCCGTCGCGCTCAGAAACGCGAGGAAAAGAGGATAACCGGGGGAACGATAGACGTCCGGTTCGAAGGGAGGCGAGGGCCAGAGGGAGTAGCCGTTTCCGGCCCGGAGATTCTCCGCGAGCCTCAGGTACTGTTCCGCGTCCGTGCCTCGGATCGGCTGGGGCACCGCGAGAAGGAGGAGGACGCGAAAGAGGACGGCCGCGACGACGAGGGGGGCGATGACGGCGATGCCGGGAAGGGCACGGTTCCGGGACGCGTCCGGGATCATGCCCCGTGGATGGCGCGGAGGAGCGCGCCCGTCTCGCGACCTTCCCGCAGGGCTTCCGTCATGGAGATGTAGCCCCAGCGGCCGTAGCGCCCGATGAGCGTGACGCCGGCATCGGAGAGCCAGGGGCGGATGACCCCGAGCGCGGCCGTTCTTCGCGGCGTGTGCAGGGCATAGGCGGCGTCGATCCAGGCCTCGTGGCAGGTCTCGACGTCCCCCGCGTCGCGCACGATCCCCGTCGAGACCAGGTCGCGGATCGCGCGCGTGCGGATGTCCGGGGGAAGGTCCTCGCGTCGGCGGTAGGAGATCTCGACGTAGAGCGCCGAGCGTCCGGGCGGAGCCGCGGCCGGGCAGAAGTTGTGATAGAAGCCGACGCGGAAGAAGGAGACGTCGGGCTCCGGGAAGTAGATCCAGTGGGCGTCGGAGGTCGCTGTGCGCACGCCGAGGTTGAGGCAGAGGACGCCGACGGCCTTGAGATCGTTCGCGGCGGCGCGGATCTCCGGGGGAGCGTCCTCGGCCCTGGCCACGAGCGCCGGCAGGGGAATGCTCGAGAGAAGCGCCCGGTATGCGGAGACGCGTCCCCCGGCGCAGACCTCCCGCCGGGAGGCGTTCCAGGACGAGAGCGGCGCCCCGGTCTCGATCTCCAGCCCGCGCGCCAGCGCGGCCGGCAACACGCCGATGCCGCCGGCCGCCGGGTAACGGAAGACCGCGTTGTAGCCGATTCCCTCGACGTGACCGCCGCGCGCCCCGGCCCGGACCTCCTCGATCTTCGGACGGGGCACGTACTGAACGCCGTCGGCGGAGAGATCCTCGAGCCGGGACAGGAGGAGCTTCTCGTTGTAGGGCCTCATGAAGAGGCGCGTGATGCCCTCGCCGAAGACCGTGCGGCTCCAGGAGGCGAAGCTCGACCTGTCCACATCGCCGCGTGCGGCGGATTCGAAGCCCGCGAGGCACTCGTCGCGAAGATCCGGCGGCAGGGCGCCGACGTGGGCCTGGAAGGGATATTCGACGTCGCGGCCCATCAGGCGGATGCGCGCGCGCCTCCGGAAGACCGGAAGGGGTCCGCCGAGGATCCTCTCGACGGCCGCGAGATCCTCGCCGCCCAGGTGAAGGAGATGTCCGGAGTAGTCGAAGGTGTAACCGTCGTGGGAGATGGAGCGACAGAGTCCGCCCGGTTCGCGCTCGGCCTCGAGGACGCGCAGGGGAACACCGGGAAGGGCGCGCGCCGCGGAGAGCCCTGCGAGCCCGGCCCCGGCGATGATGAACGGGGACTCCTTCATGCCGGATGGACGATGATAGTCAGCGAGGCTATCATGTCACCAGCGAAATGATCTCCCTGGTCATACCGGTGCACAACGAGGAGGCCGTGTTGGAAGCGGCCCTGCGGCCCCTTCTCGATCGTGCGGCGGATTTCGGCGACGAGGTCGAGATACTCGTCGTCGAGAACGGCTCGCGGGACGGCACGTGGGAGACGCTCTCGGCCCTCGCGGCCCGCGAGCCGAGGATCCGGGCGCTTCGCTCGGACCGGCCGGACTACGGCCGCGCGCTGAGGCTGGGATTGCGCGCCTGCCGCGGCGAACGGATCCTCTCGGACGAGATCGATGTGCTCGACGACGGCTTTCACCGAGCCGCCCTGCAGACCCTCGACGCCGGGGCGGACCTCGTCATCGGTTCGAAGCGCCACCCGGACGCCCGGGATGACCGAGGGCTCTTCCGGCGCCTGGGCACGCTCGTCATCACGGGTATGCTCAAGGCCGGCTGCGGCCTGCGCGCCTCCGATACCCATGGAGTGAAGGCGTGGCGCCGGGAGGTGGCGCGCGATATCGAGGGAGCGTGCCGTCTCGAGGGAGACCTCTTCGCCTCCGAGGCCGTGCTTCGCGCCGAGCGGGCGGGACTCCGGATCGTCGAACTGCCCCTGTCGCTCCGCGAAACCCGCGGAACGCCGATACCACTCGTCCGACGGGTGCCGCGGGTCCTCAAGGAGATCCGCGCCCTGCGCGCCGCCCTGCGCTGAATCCCCGCGGCCCGGCTACCCGATGCTCTCGATGTTGGTGGGATAGATCACCGAGGAGAGAACCGCGAGGAAGAGGAGCGCCGCGCGCTTCCAGCGCCGGTCCTCCAGGCTCTCGACGGTCTCGTCCCCGGCCGCTTTTGGCGCGAATGCTTCGGCCGCCGCCGCCCAGAGGACCGTGCCGATCCCGGCGCTGTAGTGACCCACGAGCGATGTCCAGGGGCCGGGCCGCGCCGGATCGACGAACCCCGGGTTGAAGCCCGCGAGCATGTTGATGAGCAGTTCCGGTAAGGCGAGCAGGACGAGAGGGGAGCCGAGGGGGGCGAGGAAGAGAACCGGGTGACCGAGCTTGAGGAGATACGCGAGGTTGTTCAGCCGGAAGAGGGCTTCGAGCACCGAGACGGGATCCCGGATCATTCCGATGACGACGCCGGGCGCCGTTGAACCCCAGCGGCCGAATTGAGCGGCGATCGTCGAGGCCCCGGAGAAATCCGCGAACCAGGGAATGATCGCGGCGACGGTGAGATAGAAGAGAAGAAAGGCCGTCGCCGCGGGCCCCGCGACCCACGCGGCCTTCCGGCGCTCGACGAGAGCCACCGCGCCGAGCATCACCAGGGGCAAGAGGGCGATTTCCTTCGCCATCCATGCCGCCGCGATGCCCAGTCCCAGCAGGAGGACGTTCTTCTCGCGGTAGCCCGTGATCGCGGCCCACAGCGCGAGCGGGACGAAGCGCACGGGGGAAAAGTCGAGGTGGATGCCGAGGATCGGGGGGTAGAGGGCGAAGCCGAGCGCGAGCAGCGTGGCGGAGGCGTCTCCCCACCTGCTCCGCAGGAATCGCCACGCGACGGGCAGGGCGAGCATCATGGCGCCCGCGCCGAGCAGGAAGAGCATGATCGGGCGCGGATGGATCATGTAGAGAGGGAGACCGAAGAGAAGCACGGGCGAAAAGTGAATCGCGAACTCCGTGCGGTTCTCCGTCGGGTGCGTAAAGGGTCCTCCCTTCAGGGCGTCCAACAGCTCGGGGTGGAAGTTGCTGATCTCCGGAATCGTCGCTTCCGGGTTCCAGGTCCAGCCCAAGAACCCGCAGGTGAGCCAGAGCGTCACGGCACCCAGGGCGAGCACCGTGCGCGGTCTTTTGCTCAGGGCCTCCCGGGTTCGCGGGGAATGGACGAGCGGCCAGGCGGCGGCGAGGAGGAGGGAGACCGCCCCCATGTAGGAGGGAAGGCGCTCCGGCATCCCGCCGCGCAGGGCGAAGAGCAGATACGGGGAGACGAGAAGGACCGGCCCCCAGGCGAAGGAGCCCCGCCGGAGGTCGGATGAGAGCCGCGTGAGACGGTCCGGGAGAGGGCCGTACGCGGATCGCTCTGACGGCTCGGATGAACCGGGCAGGGTTGGGTCTCGCATGTCCATGCCCCCGAGCATACCGCGCTTGTTCCTCGCTCTCCAGCCTGATACGGTCAGCGGTCGTGAAGGGACGGCCGGAGGACGGGATGGCGGGCAGGCGACGACGATGATCGCGGAGGAGACGAAGGCGCGGGACGACCGGCCGCTCTACGCGGCTCTCGCCTTTTCGGTCCTCGTCCACGCCCTGGTCGCGTTCGTGGTGACCGGGCGTATCCGCGAGGCGGAAAGACCTCGGCCCCTCGCGACGGTAACGTTCCTGCCCCTGGAGGATCATCGGGTCCTGGCGGTCCCGGAAGAGCCTCAACGGGTCGCGGCGATGAGCGATGAGCGGCCGTCGCCCGAAGCCCCGGCTCTCTCCAGGCCCGATCCTCCGGACGCGGCGGAACCGGTGCTCGCGGCGGTTGCATCGGCGCCGAGGGAGGAAGAACCTGCCGGGGCGGCGGCCGTGTCGCCGAAGCCGGCGCCGGTGGAGCCCTCGATCGCGGCTCCCCCCTCGGAGCCCGTCGTCGCTCCGGCTTTCCGACCGCCACCCGTTTCGCCGCTTTACCGGGCCGACCCCGCCCCGCTCGTCGTCGCCGCCGTTTCTCCGGCGCCGGTTGCCCGGTCCATGTCCGCGTTGCCCGCGATGGGCGCGCGCTCGGCGGTCCCGGTGGAGCCTCCTTCTTCCGCCCCGGTAACCGCGCCTCCTTCCCGCCTCGATGACGTCTTCGCGCAGTATCGGGATCGTTTCGGTCGATTGCTGCAGGGACGCGCCGAACGGATTTTCCGCCGTGAGAACCGCGAGGGGACCGAGGGCGTTGTGACGCTCAGGATCTCGGTGCGGTCCGGTCGGGCTCGTGTCGAGGAGATCGCCTCGACGCTCCCGATGCTCGAGGAGATCATGCGAAGCGTCGTCGGCGAGGCCGCGGCGCCGGTCCTGCCCGACGGGCTGTCCGAGCCGCTCCTTCTCGCCTATCGCTTCCGTTTCCGGTTGGAGGGCCGGTGAGGGTTTTCCTTCGGCGGGCGATGGCCCTCCTTCTGCTCGGGTTCGCGGCGTGCGGGGCGCGACCCGATCCGGGCGCGAGCACCGCGGTGACGCGGATCGTGTCTCTTTCGCCCGCCTTGACGGATTGCGTCGTCTATCTCGGCGCCGCCGATCGCCTCGTGGGCATCAGCGCCTCCTGCGCGGCCGCCCTGGCGGGCTGTGACAGTACGACGATCGTCGGAGAGGAATATGAGCCGGACACGGGAGCGATCCTCGCGCTCGCACCTCATCTCGTCCTCGTCTCGACGCGCATGGATGAGACGACCCGGCGGAGCCTGGAGAGCGCGGGAACGAAGGTGGCGGCCCTTCCGGAGCCCGCATCGCTCCAGGAGGTTTCCAACAACATCCTGGCCGTGGGGGCCCTGGTGGGAGATCCCGCCGGCGCGGCGGCGAAGGCCCACGAATGGCAGGTCGAGATCAGCGGCCTGTTGCGCCATTTCGGCGACACGACCCTGCGGCGCCCGCGCGCTTTCCTCCTGGTCCACGCGCCCGGCCCCTGGACCACCGGGCCGCGCACCTGCATGGGGGAGATCGCGGAAGGCCTGGGGCTGGAGAACACATACGAAGGCGGATACCAACTCGTCACGACGTCCGCCGCCGCCGCGCGCGAGCCGGAACTCATCCTTTCGCTCTGCGGCGAGGAGGGGAGAACGCCGGGGATCGAGCTGCAGGGGATGTGCTCTCCGCGGCCTCGCATCATCGAGGTCGAATCCTGGCGAGAACTGAGGATCTCAGGCCCGTCGCTACTGGCGGCGATCCGTCGCCTGCGCGAGAAGCCGGAGTTGAGCGAAGTCCTTCCCTGAGAGGCTTCAAACCTCATCCGGACTGATTCTTGGTCATTATTGACCGTCTTCTTTTCCACAAGAATCGCATTTCATTCGCATCGACATGTTGTGGAATTGGTCGCGGACATATACGATAACGCGATTTTTTACGGGAGAGCCGCATGAATTCGCGACCGAAGGCATGTCTCGCTCTCGAAGACGGATCCGTGTTTCACGGGTTCTCACTCGGAGCGTGTGGAATCACCGAGGGGGAACTTGTTTTCAATACCTCTCATGCCGGTTACCAGGAGATCCTGAC
>CAZWVM010000104.1:0-12398 GCA_964637705.1 uncultured bacterium | reverse complement strand
TTGTTTGCATCGTTGAACCCGACGGGCGGAAGCGCTATTTCCTGATTGACGATTTAAATCCGACGGGACTACCCCAGGTTGTCGAGGAGTTGGAGGGGGCCGACCCCGCGACGGCGGTCGTGACTCATGTGAACTCTTTTGGGCTCGACCTCATCAGCCGACGGGATGCGGTCACGGGAGAAATGGAGTATCCCGTGACGGATGGACTGGGCTCGGTACGCGCCGTGACCGATGATGCGGGTTCCATATCGACCACTCGCGACTACGACGCCTTCGGGACGGAGATCCACAGCGCCGGCAACGGCGAGTTTCCCTACGGCTTCGCCGGGGAGCGATTCGACCCGGTCATGGCTCTCTACAACAACCGAGCTCGCTTCCTGAACCCGGCCACAGGGCGGTTCATGACCATGGACGGCTTCGAAGGGTTCGACATGGATCCACTGAGCCTTCATAAGTATCTCTATGCTCACGGGAATCCGGTATCGAACACGGATCCGACAGGGAATTTTTCTCTAGTTGAGGTTCTTGTTGTTACTGCTGTGTTGGCTATCTTGGCGGGAGAAAACCTATCTAGGTATGTCAGCGTATTGGAAAATGGAAGGCGTGCACTGCGAGGTAAGCCCGTTCTAGAAGTCGCAGCAGGGCTCCGCGGACAGTTGGATTGGGTCAATCCCGATCCGCCCAACGAATTTAGAAGGTATTTCGCTGGCGACGACTTTATCAATCCTTGGACGATGTCTGAAATGAACTGCTTTCAGTTCATACTCTACTCAGCGTGGATATCGGGCAAGGCGGGTTACTCAAGTAGAAACGAGATCAAAAATCGAGATAACTGGGCATTCGTTATAGATATATCAAACCCGCAAGTATACTCGAGCGCCAATCTACCGGACCCAGGCGACCTTGTTGCCTTCTACCCAAAGGGTAGTTCGGTTCCTGCGCATGTTGCCTTGTCATCGGGCCATGGGCGAGTTTGGAATTTATGGCTATACCCCTTTGGATCTGCATGGCGAGTTTCAGAGACTACTGTCGATGACTTGATTGGCTATATGTCGAATTGGATGCTATCGCCACCGGAAAAGGTCGTATTCGGTGAATGGTAGAAGATATGGGCGATCGCTGTTGCTAGGTCTCTTGATCGTGGCTAATGTCGTGGCTTGTGGAGATTTGGGTCAATCTGGTGACGCCATCCCCAGGATCGTGCATCAATATATAGAGAGGCTTGAATTCACGGATCGTGAAGATTCGCTTCCGGAAACATCGTCTCTTCTTTTCTCGATATCTAGCATGCCAACCTTCAAGGAAAGAGAACTGGTCGTTCAATCAATAAACGAATGTCTGCCTTCGCTGGAAATTGAAATGTTGAATCATCGGCTAACATCCCGCGTTAGGGCGCATGTAGCGGTGCTTGCCATACAGTATGGACGTGATCGAGTTACACCATCTTTGTTGAAAATATTGGAGCAAGATAGGGATACAGAGCTGTGCCGTCGAGCGGCGGAAGGCCTGTGTCTGTCACGTAATCCTTCAATGGTGCCACAACTCGTTCGAATCATTCAATCAGGAAGCCAAAATAGAGAATTTGCGCTTATGGCCTGCGAAGCGATCACGGGGATACATTCGCCTGAAGACACCCTGAAGGGTCTTTCTCACGACAGCCAAGTTCAAATCCGAACAGACTACTTCCTTAAGAACCGGTGCCGCTCTTGACAAACTTGACAAACTCAGCCGAACCGTTGCTACGCCGCCGCGGACGGTTCGGCGGGGTTGATGGCGCGGCGACGGTCTCGACCGCGCGAGCAGGAAACAACACGGTCAGGATCTTAGGGGAGAACCCGCCTTCTTTTCATTTGGCACCATTTGGCACCGATCGCCGCAAACCCAACAATCACGCTTGGGGTTACGTGAGTTACACCCCAGAAACCCGGCCTTCGAAGGTTCGAATCCTTCTCCCTCCACCATTTCTCCGCATCCACGATCGAGAAGGAATCGAAGCCGGGCTGAGCTACGTGCGCCTCTTCCGCCCCGTCCCCCTGACCGCCGGTGCGTTCCACGGGTCGTCCGGCCAGGAGTGCTTCGGGTAGCGCCCCCTCAGCTCCTTCTTCACCTCCGCATACGTCCCGTTCCAGAAGCTCCTGAGGTCCGTCGTGACCTGCACCGGGCGGCGCGCGGGGGAGAGAAGGTGCATGACCACGGGCACCCGCCCCCACGCGACCCGCGGCGTCTCCGCGAGACCGAAGACCTCCTGCAATCGCACGGCGAGCACCGGGGGCTTCCCGATCTCGTAGTCGATCCGCACCCGCGATCCGCTCGGGACCGCGATGTGCGTCGGGGCCTCCTCCTCCACCTCCCGCGCCTGCTTCCGCGTGAGAAGCGTTCCCAGGGCGCTTCCGAGGTCCATCCGCGCCGCCGCGTCGAGCGACCGGACGCCGGAGAGAAAGGGGAGGAGCCACTCCTCCAGTCGCGCCAGGAGGCTCTCGTCCCCGACATCCGGGAGGTCCCGCTCCGGAGCCGCTGCCCGAAGGGTCATGACCCGCGCCTGCCAGCCGCGCAGTTCGTCGGTCCACGGCAGGGCGGCGAGCCCCTTCGCGCGGAGCCCCGCGAGGAGCGCCCCCGCGATCGCCTCGCCGGAAGGATTCGGGAGGGGCCGGGAGGAAAGAACGAGCGCGCCCAGCCGCTCCTCGCTGACCGCGTCCACGGCGCCCGTGGCCCCGTTCCACGTGACGCGCTCGGTGCGCTCGATCCGTTCCGCGAAATCGCGGCGGATGCGCTCGAGCCCGATCGGCGCCGCCGCGAGGATGATCGTCTCGGCGCCCCGGTCGTCCACCGAGGCCGCGACGATCCAGGAATCCTGCCTCATCTCCGCCCCCTCGGCCAGCCGCGCCCCCCGCCCGTTCGCCATGATCCAGGAATTCTCGGCGCCCGCCCTGCGGCCGCAGATCCGGTCCGGGTACGCGGTCGCCAGGAGAGCGGCCACATCCTCGTCGTCGTAGTCGCGCGTCTCCCTCTTCACCTTCGTGGCCCACTTCTTTGATATCTCGAGCGCGCGGAAGGCCGCCGGCCGGTCGAGCCCGTCGATGCGACGCGCCCCGCGGTCGCCGCGCAGCGACCTCAGCGCCTCGAACCGCTCGAGGAAGTGGACGGATCGCCGGCCGTCCGTCGTGCGCAGGAGGTCGCGCTCCTCCATGATCGCGGCCAGGTCGCATCCCGGCAGGCCCAGTCGCCGCTTCTCGGCCTCCAGGAGCATGTGGGCCACCCGCGGGTGGGCCGGGAAGTCGGCCATTCTCCTCCCGTCCGCGTTCAAGCCGCCGCGCGCGTCGAAGGCGCCGAGGAGTTTCAACAGGTCCCGCGCGCTCTGCACGGCGGGATCGGGAGGAGCGTCGAGCCAGGAGAGGCGCGAGGGATCGGAAACGCCCCACGAGGCGAGGTCCAGGAGCAGGGGAGCCAGGTCCACGCAGAGGATCTCGGGCAGCGTATAGGGCTGGAGCGACGAATCCGTGTGGCGGGACCAGAGGCGCAGGGCGCGGCCCGGCCCGAGACGGCCCGCGCGGCCCGCCCGCTGGTCCGCCGAGGCGCGCGAGACGCGCAAGGTCTCCAGGCGCGTCATGCCCGTCCGCGCGTCGTGGCGCGGAACCCTCATCCAGCCTGAATCGACGACCGCATCGACACCCTCGATGGTGAGGGATGTCTCGGCCAGGGACGTCGAGAGGATGACCCGGCGCCGCCCACCCGTCCGGTTCGGCCTCAGGGCCTTGTCCTGCTCCGCGCGCGGCAGGTCTCCATAGAGGGGGAGGATCTCGATCGCGGTGTCCAGGGTTTCGGAGAGGAGATCACGCGTGCGACGGATCTCGCGCCCGCCGGGGAGGAAGACGAGGAGGTCCCGCTCGGTGCGCTCGAGCATCGAGCGGACGCCGCGCGCCGCGGCGTCCTCCATCCATTCCTTCGGATCCTCGGAAAGATACTCGATTTCGACCGGCCAGCTCCGCCCCTCCGCCTTGACGATCCGCCCGCCCATGAGCGCGGAGACGCGTTCGCTCTCCAAGGTCGCCGACATGACGAGTATCGAAAGGTCCTCCCTCAGCCCGCGCTGGATGTCGAGGCAGAGGGCGAGGGTCAGATCCGCCTGCCAGTGCCGCTCGTGGAACTCGTCGAAGACGACGAGCGAGACGCCGGGCAGGTCCGGCTCGCGGATCAGGCGGCGCGCGAGGATTCCCTCGGTCAGGACCTCGATGCGCGTCTCCTTCGAAACGACCGCGTCGAAGCGCGTGCGGTAACCGACGGTGCGGCCGACATCTTCGCCGAGGAGCGCAGCCATGCGCTCCGCCGCCGCCCGCGCCGCGACGCGACGGGGTTCGAGCATGAGGATCCGGCCGGAGAAGCCGGGCGAGAAGAGGAGATAGGGCGGGACGACGGTCGTCTTGCCCGCGCCCGGCGGGGCCTGGAGGACCGCGTTGCGGGAGGTCGAGAAGGCCGCCGTGATCTCGGGGAGAACGGCGACGACCGGCAGGTCGATCTTCGTGGCGTCGAATCTCATCGTCAGGTGCGTATCATACCGTCAACCGGGGCGTTTCGCCCGGGGAATGCCGCTTTACATAATGTTGACCCGGCCCGGCGGACTCCAGACCGCGGGGTCGGAGTCGACGTAGCGGATGGAGCACGCGAGGCCGGCGAGCGCCGCGATGTGAGCCGGACCCGAGTCGTTCCCGATGAAGGAGGCACGTGCCTCGATCGCGGCCTTCATCGCCCCGAGCGTGGCCGGCCGGATCGCGGGATGGCCCGCCGCCCGGATCGTTTCCTCCATCGCCTCGGGCTCGGCGGGCCCCAGGAGAAAGACCGCGTCGATCCCCTTCGCGCGCTCGAGAAAGAAGGGGAGGGGCGCGTTCTTGCGAGGGCTTCCCGAGCCCGGGTGGATGATCGTGCCGCGTCCCGTGCCTGGTGTCGGGCGATAGGGGCTCTTCTCGCCGCCGCAGGCGACTCCGCACGCGGACATCCACTCGTAGACGTTCACCCGGCCCGTCGGAAAGGGAGGAAAATGGCGCGTGAAGCCCGGGAGCGGCGCGGTCGAGAAGGAGACCGAGAGAGCCGCGTCGCGCGCGCGGCTCTCGAGCGTACGGTGCGCGAGGTCGGCGGAGAGAACCTCGTCGTGAAGCGAAGGGTCGATCAGTGAGAGTCGCTCGGCGTTACCGACGAGCGTGATCCGTGGAAAAAAGGGGCGCAGGGAGTGGAGGAAGGCCGTGAGCGTCAGCGTGTCCCCGATGCCGCCGACGCGGTGCACGAGGAGCGACCTCAGGAAAGATCCTCGTAGAGAGCACCCATGTCCTCGAGCATGCGCTTGAGCGCGTAGCGTTCGTGCACGTAATCCCTCGCGCGGATTCTCATTCGTTCCGCCAGCTCCGGCTCGCCGACGAGCCTCCGGATGTTCGCCGCAAGCGCCTGAGCGTCGCCGATGGGGGAGAGGAGACCGCGGTCCTCCGCGAGGAGATCGACGCAGCCGCCGGCGGCGGTGGCGACGACCGGCACGCCCGAGGCGAAGGCCTCGAGCACCGACATCGGCGTCCCCTCGTTGCGCGAGGAAAGGACGAGCACGTCCAGGGTCGGCATGAGGGCCTCGATATCGTTCCGGTTGCCGAGGAATTCGGCCCCGCCGCCGGCGGCCCGTTCCAGTTCCGACCTCATCTCGCCGTCGCCCACGACGACGAGCTTCACGCGCGGATCGCCCTCCTGCACGAGACGCCCGGCCTCGAGAAAGAGATGCGGGTCCTTGATGGCCGTGAGCCGCCCGACGAGACCGACCCGGATCTCCGCGCCCGCCTCCCAGCGTTCCTTCCAGCGGAAGCGCGATAGGTCCATGCCGAGGGGCACGATCCGGAATTTGTCCGGAGCGGCCACGCGATAGGTCTCGGCCAGTTCCCGTTTCTGCTGGGGCGAGATGACGACGATGCGATCCGTCGCGAAGCGTCCGAGGAACCGCTCGAGAAAAAGGAAGAAGCGGCTGACGGCGGGTGAAAAATAGCCGTGGAGCACGTGGCCGTGGAAGGTGTGCACCGTGCGGATCTTCTTCGTGCGGACGAGGTTGAGGGCGAGCGCGACGGAGCGGCCAAGGAGCCCGGCCTTGGCGGTATGCGTGTCGATGATGTCGGGATCGAAGCGGCGGACGAGCGCGAGGACCCGGAAGAAGGCGGGGAGATCCCTCGGCCCGATCGATCTCCCGAGCCCCTCGACGTGCAGGGCCTCCACCCCGAGTTCACGGCAGAAGCCCGTCATCTCCTCCTCGTTCGACTCGACGTGACCGCAGGCGAGGAGTTCCTCGTAGCGGTCGCGATGGCCGGCCGTGAGCCAGATGACGTGTCGCGCGGGACCGCCGACGTTCAGGCGCGCGATGAGGCGGAGGACTTTCTTTTTCATGGTCTCGACCTATAATAAGCCCCTTCAGGCGGCGACGCATCATGCTATTTGACGACATATCACGGCTCCGCGGGGTGGGGCCCTCGCGGACCGCCGCCTTCCACAAGCTCGGCATCCGCCGCATGATCGATCTCGTTCTCCACCTGCCCCGGCGCTACGAGGACCGCCGCATCCTCACGCCGATCGGGGGCCTCCGCTACGGTCAGCAGGTGCTGATCAGCGGACAGCTCAAGAGCCTCTCCTCGCGCCGCGTCCGCCCGCGCCTCTCCCTCCATACCGCCGTGCTCGCCGACAAGACCGGCTCCATCAAGGTGAATTTCTTCAACCAGGACTACCTCGTGGGGAAGGCCGAGCCGGGCCAGACCTGGGTGGTCTTCGGGACGTGCGAGAAGTTCGGAACCGAGCGCGTCTTTTCGATGAAGGAGGTCGATTCCCGCGGCACGGGCAAGTCCATCGGTCTGGGAACGATCCTGCCGTACTATCCCGCCACCGCCTCGACCCCGCAGAAATACCTCCGTCGCACGATCCAGGAGTTCTCCCGCGCGGCCGCGATCCGCAACGCCGGGGCGCCGAACCACGAAGGTCTGCCGTCCTTCGCGGAGGCCGTCCGGCAGGTCCACACGCCGCACCGCGTGGACGAGATCGACGAGGGTCGAAAGCGACTGGCCCTGGACGAATTGACCATGGTGCGGCTTTGCGTCGAGAGGGCGAGGCGATCCCGGCCGCCGGTCGCGCGTCCGGCCCCGCTTTCCCGGATCGCCCTCGATCTTCCCTTCATGCTGACGACGTCTCAGCAGGCGATACTCACGGAGATCCGGACCGACCTCGAGTCGCCCGCCCCGATGCGTCGCCTCGTCGAGGGCGACGTGGGGAGCGGCAAGACCGTGCTCGGCATCCTTGCGGCCGTTCATGCGGCCGAGCGGGGCCGCAAGACCGTCTTCATCGCGCCGACCGAGATCCTCGCCGAACAGCACCACCTCGCATGGTCCGAGCGCCTCGCCGCGGCGGGGCTCGACTCCCATTTCCTCTCCGGCGCCGTCAAGGGCGAGCCCCGCGAAGCCGTGTACACGGCCGCCTCCGCCTCCCGGCCCGCCGTCTTCTTCGGCACCCACGCGCTCCTCTCCGAGAAGCTCCGCTTCGAGAATCTCGGCCTCGTCGTCATCGACGAGGAGCAGCGCTTCGGCGTCGTCCAGCGCGACACGATCCTGAGGAAGGGCGAGGTCTCGGGCATCCAGCCGGACATGCTCATCCTGACCGCCACTCCCATCCCTCGCACCCTCGCCATGACCCTCTACGGCGACCTGGAGATCTCCACGCTGAAGGAGCGGCTCCCGGGCCGCCGGCCGGTCGAGACGATCCACCTCCGCGAGAGCGAAAGGAAGAGGATGATGCCCGTCATCCGGGCGGCGTTGAAGCGCAATGAGCGCATCTATATCGTCTACCCGATCATCGACGAGTCGGAGGATGTCGCGCTGAAGGACGCGAAGGGTCAGCACGTGAAGATCCGCAAGGCCTTTCCCGAGGTGAAGACCGCGCTATTGACCGGGCTCTCCAAGGCTGCTGAGAAGGAATCCGTGATGCGCGACTTTCGCGACGGCCGCGTCTCCATCCTCGTCGCGACCTCGGTCGTCGAGGTCGGGCTCGACGTGCCGGACGCCACCGTGATGGTCGTGGAGCATGCCGAGCACTTCGGCCTCTCCCAGCTCCACCAGCTCAGGGGCCGCGTCGGCCGCGCCTCCAAGCCCGGCACCTGCATCCTGACGACCGCCGAATCTCCCGGCGAGTATGCGGAGGACCGGATCCGGGTCTGCCTGGAGTGCCAGGACGGGTTCCGGATCGCGGAGGAGGATCTGCGCCTGCGCGGCCCGGGCGAGATTCTCGGGGAGCGCCAGCACGGCTCGACGGAGTTGCGCGTCGCGAGCCTCTCGCGGGACGCCGATCTCATCCCGCGCGCCGCGGAGCTTGCGAAGCGGATCATGGACGAGGATCCGTCGCTCGAACGGCATCTCTTCCTGAAGCGCTTCATGGAGTCGACGGAACCGACGGGAGCGGACCTCCTGTGATCCGGATCCTGGGTGGCGAGTTCAAGGGCCGCAAGCTCGCCGTTCCCCCCTCCGACGTCCGACCGACCTCGAACAAGGTGCGGGAGGCCGTCTTCGACATCCTCGGCGCGCGCGCGGGGCTCGACGGGGCACGTTTCCTCGACTGGTACGCCGGGAGCGGGGCCGTCGGCCTCGAGGCGCTCTCGCGCGGCGCTTCCTTCGCGGAAATGGTGGAGAGGGACGGACGCGTCCTCGCGGTCATCCGCAGGAACGTCGAAACCCTCGGTTGCAGCCCGCGTTGCAGGCTCACGCGCGGCGACGCTCCCATGGAGAGTCATTTCGACCTCGTCTTCGTGGATCCGCCCTACGCGAAGGAACCCGATCCCGGGATCGTCGTTCCCTTTCTGGTCCCGGGAGGGTACTGTCTCCAAGAGACCTCTCACCCCGAGGTCGCGGCCCCCGAGGGACTCGAAAGCGTGAAGACATACAAATACGGCGGAACCTATCTCCACCTCTACCGGCGGGTCTCGCCATGAGGCCGCGCCTCTACGCGATCCTCACCGCCAGCGCCATCCTTCTCATCTTCTTCGTCGTCATCGGCAAGGGCACGGCCGCGATCTTCGACGAGAAGATCGGCACGGCCCTGAAAGGGGTGGGAAACCGCTACGGGCTCGTCGTCGAGTATGACGCCGCCTCCTTCGTCTCGCCCACCGGCGTCTCGGTCTCGGGTGTGCGCGTCTCACTGCCGGACCGCGATCCGTTCCTGCGGCTCGGCTCCTTGAAAGCCGGCCTCGACTGGGTCTCCTATCTCGCCGGCCGGCCCTTCGTCACCTCTCTCTCGGCCGATGACGTGGAACTCGTCGTCCGGCAGGAGGCGGACGGAACCTGGGAGGTGACGCGGATCCGGCGGCGCGCCGTCGAGAACGCCCCCGGCGGCCGCGGCGCGATCGCCTGGCCCCTGGAAGTGGGCGTGACGGACATCACGCTGACGATCGACCGCCCTTCCGACAGTTCGACCCGGACGATCGACGAGATCGAGGGCACGGTCGACGTGCCGCTCCGGTCCTTCCGCCTCGCGATGGAGCACGACCGGGAGCGTGCCGTCGTCAGCGGGGAGACCCGCGGGGTGGCGAGGATCTCGGTGGAAGCGGAGTCGGTCGGCATCGGCCTGCTCTCGGCCTTCACGGGCCGCACGCTCGATCTCTCGACGGCGACCGCCACGCTCGCGGGCGGGATGGAATTGGTCCACGCGGACGAATGGTTCGTGCGCTTCGAGGGAACGCTCGACGGCCTCGCCGTGAACCACGCCATTCTCGCCCGCGGCGCCGCCGAGGGGATCTCCTTCGGGTACGAGGTCGATCTCTACCGGAAGGGCGGGACCCTGCTCGTGAGACAGGCATCGGTGGGGATCGGATCCGAGTCCGTGGCGCTCTCCGGGACGGTCGCGCGCCGCGACGGGAACGCCATCGTCAACCTCGCCGCGGTCTTCGACCGCTTCCGGCTCGGCCCGGCCGTCGATGCGATCCCGCGCTCCCTCCTGCCCCACCTGCCCGATCTCGCCGTCACGGGCGAGGTGAACGGCGAGTTCTCCTTCTTCCTCGACACCGCACGGCCCCCGAGCCTCGATTACAAGTGGAAGGGTTCGGTGGAGAGCTTCGCGATCCTGGCGACGGGACCCGAGGTCGACGTCGCGGGCAAGCGCGATTCGTTCCTGTACGTCGCGCACCTGCCGGGCGGCGAGACGCGCGCCATCCTCGTGGGACCGAGAAACCCGAATTTCGTCCCGATCTCGGCCGTGCCGGCCGTGCTCGTCGACGCGGTCCTGACGGCGGAGGACGGGGGGTTCTTCGCGCACAAGGGCTTCAGCCCGCGCCACATGAGGGACGCGATCGTGGAGAACCTCGAGGCGGGGCGCATCGTGCGCGGCGCGAGCACCCTTTCCATGCAACTCGCCAAGAACCTCTTCCTCTCGCGCGAGCGCACGCTGAGCCGGAAGATCGAGGAGGCCTTCCTCACCCTCGCCCTCGAGCAGGAACTGGAGAAGCGGCGAATGCTGGAGATCTACCTCAACATCATCGAGTGGGGCCCGGATGTATTCGGCATCGGCCCGGCGGCCCGCTACTACTTCCAGAAGCCGGCTTCGCAACTGGACGCCGTCGAATCCGCCTTTCTCGCCTCCATCATCGCCCGCCCCACGCGGCGGTGGGGTCAGAAGCCCCTGGAGACGGTGGGAGAGGGGTGGTGGACCTACCTGCGCGTGATCCTCTGCAAGATGTATCGCCGCGGCAACGTCGATATCGAGGTCCTGAAGGAGGCCGGCGTGAGCGACACGGCTCTCCGGCAGGTCCTGGCGGAGTCCGCGACCTCCGGCGAGATCGACGCGCCGCTCGCGCCCCCGCCCCGCACGGCCTACTGAACCGCTGATTTCCCGGGAAAAGCCCTCAACAACCTGCGCAATCCTGCCGAAGAAGGGTATATCAGTTCTCCACGGAGGGAGACGCGATGCGCTGGTACGAATGGAATCAGCTCAAGCCGGGAATGAAGGTTGCCGCCCCCGTTTTCGGGCGCAACAGGCTTCTCCTCGCCCCCGGAATGGAACTCGACTGGACCACCATCAAGAGACTGCCGACCTGGGGCATATTCCACGTGCTCGTCCATGCCCCCGAGGCATCCCCGGGCCGGGCCGCCTAGAACCTCGTTCCCCCTTTTCTCCCCCGCGATTCACGATAGAGTAGGCGCATGGCCCGCGCTTCGACCGGATCCTCCACCCCGATCATGCCCCTCATTCGGGGCAACCGGGTCACCTTCCACTACCACGATCCCGAGGCGACGATGGTCAACGTCCTCGGCACTTTCAATCACTGGGAAATCAACAGCGGCGTGATGGAGCGGGACGCGGCGGGAACGTGGAAGAAGACGGTCGACGTGCCGCTCGAGGGATCCTATGACTACAAGTTTCTCGTGGACGGCGCGTGGGTGATGGACCCGGAGAATCCGGACTACGGGCGCGACTCGCGGGACCGTTACAACTCCCGCTTCCAGATCACGACCTCCGCATCCGCCGTCGACTGGATCCGGGAACTTGCCGCGGGCCTGGAATCGCACCCGCCCGGCTGCGGGCGCCCCGAGCGCCGGGAGATCCTCGAGCGGGCGGATGGCCTGATGCAGCTTCCCACGTCCCAGCACAGCCGCGTCCTCAGGGAGCATTTCGCGGCCCGGCTGGCCGGGCTGAACGAGAGGCTCCAGCGCAAGCAGGAATCCTTCGCGGCCGGCGTCTACTGCCACGGGAACATCCTTCAGACGGAGGGGAGAACATTCGGGATCGACGTGGTGACGACACGATCCGTCTACGGCATGTATTGGGACATTCCCGCGCGCCTCGTCGAGAGCCTCGCGGCCGGCCTTGACGGGCTCTTCGTCTCTCACCTCCATCCCGATCACCTCGATCACCTCCTGATCAAGCATCTCCTCGCCAAGGGAGCCCCCGTCGTCGTGCCCGCTCCGATCGCCGCGCGTTTCCCGGAAGGGGTCGTGGGAGCCGTGCAGGGTGAGACGGTGGATCTCGCGGGGTGGAAGGCGACGCTCCACCGGGGCCTTCATGTCTACGACGAGCGGAAGCAGCTCGTCGTCAGCTACATCGAGCTCGTCACGCCGGCAGGCTTCAGGCTCGTTCACACCGCCGATCACGACTACACCACGGGCATGCGAACTTCGGGGCCAGTCGACCTGCTGATCGCGAAGGCCGGAGGCGTGAACCCGGCGTTCGAGGGGAGAGGCAGGGAGGCTTTCCTGAATCTCGTCCAGCACCTCAAGCCGAAGCGCTTCGTCGCGGGGCATCTGAACGAACTGGGTCACCCGATCCGCGGCGGACGGGAGCCCTACCGCAGCGGAGTCGAAATCTTGAGGGCTTGCGCGATCCCGGGAGACATCCTGCACTGGGGAGAGACCTGG
>CAZWVM010000103.1:5335-12623 GCA_964637705.1 uncultured bacterium | reverse complement strand
GTCTGGATGATCTTCATGGCGATGCCCGGCAGCGTCGGAAGCTTCTCGACCTTCTTGAGGAAATCGCGGACCTCGAGGCGCTCCATCTAGTGGTCGCCTCCCCGGCTGCGCCGCTCGAGGAAGAGGCGGAAGAGGCCGGCGTCCCCGTCGTTCATCTCCTCGAACTGGATCCCGACGGTGTTGGAGATCTTGCGGACGATGCGGCCGGTCATGGTCACGGGCGGTTGCTCGGCGCCGAGGTGGATCTCGATCGAGAGCCGATCTCCGACATGGAGATTCTCGTCGAGTTCGACCAGGACTCCGCCGAGGGAAACATTGCGCGCCAGTGCGGCCTTGTCCCAGGGTTCCGGGGCCGGCGGCTCATCGAGCTTGCGGTAATATGTGACCAGGGACCGCTCGATCCTCTCAAAGCGGCGTCGCTCCCGGCCTTCGGCCCCGTTCATAAGATCAAAAATATCACATCGGGAAGGGGGCGCAAAGGGTTTCGACGACGTTCCATCCGGCGGGAATCAGACCTCGTCGGCACGGCTCTCGAGACCATACCGTTTCATCTTCTCGACCAGCGTCGTTCGCTTGATGCCCAACCTCGCGGCGGCGCGCGCCTTCACCCCTTCCTCCAGTTCCAGCGCGTATCGTATCGCCTCCCGTTCCAGAGCCTCGACGTGTTCCGAGAGCGAGAATCCGCCCCGGGCGATGAGCGCGCGCGGACCTTCGGCGGCGACGCTGCCTTCGTCCACGTAGGCCCTTTCCAGGACCGTCCCGGTCTCCAGGGCCAGCGCCCGAGCGATGATGTTCTCCAGTTCCCGGACGTTGCCCGGCCACCGGTAACGCCGGAAGGTCTCCATGACCCCCGGCGCGACCGACGTCACCGTCGCCCTCATCCGGCCGGCGTAGAGTCGAATGAAGTGGTCGACGAGGTCGGGGAGGTCCTCGAGATGCTCCCTCAAGGGCGGGACGCGGATCGGAACGACGTTGAGCCGGTAGAAGAGATCCTCGCGGAATCGCCCTTCCGCCACCTCCTTCGAGAGGTCCTTGTTCGTCGCGCAGATGACCCGGACGTCGACCTCCTGTTCCTCGTTGCTTCCGATCCGCCGGTAGGTGCGCTCCTGCAGGAAGCGAAGGAGCTTGGACTGGACGGCGGGGGCGAGGTCGCCGATCTCGTCGAGGAAGAGCGTCCCCCCGTCGGCGATCTCCACGAGTCCGGCGCGATCGCGCATGGCCCCGGTGAAGGATCCCTTCTCGTGCCCGAAAAGCTCGGCCTCCACCATCGCGTCCGGCATCGCGGGAATGTGCAGGGGAACGAAGCGGCGTTCGGCGCGGTGCGAGAGCCTGTGAATCTCGCGCGCCACGAGTTCCTTCCCGACCCCGCTCTCGCCGAAGACGAGCACGCCGGCGTCGCCCCGCGAGACGCGCTCGACGAGATCGCGCACCGACCGGAGGCCGTTCTCTCCTCCGACGAGGCGGACGGGGGGCCGGTCGTGCTCGAGGGCCTGGATGTCGCGTTCCATGTCGAGCCGGTCGGCGCAGCGGCGCACCACGGCCCTGACGACGTCGGCCGTGAACGGCTTCTGCAGGAACTCGAGGGCCCCGGCCTTCATCGCCTCGACCGCCAGTTCCACGGTGGCGTAGGCGGTCATGAGAACGACCTGGGTCGACGGGGAACGCTCGCGCGCGGCCTTGAGGACCTCCAGTCCCGAAGGCCCGGGGAGCTTGATGTCACAGAGAACGAGATCGAAGGAATGCTTCTCGACGGCGGCGAGCCCGGCCCGCCCGTCGGAGGCGGCGTTGGGCGCCAGTCCCAGGTCGCGAAGAGCCTCGATCAGGAAGGACCTGAGCGTCGGGTCGTCCTCCACCACCAGCACGCGCATCCGGCACGGGATCGTCATGTCACGTGTCACGCGCGCGGCCAGGCGATGCGGAATCTCGTCACGGCCCGTCCCTCCTCGTTCTTCGTCCGTCCGGGCTGGATCGATCCCCCGAGTTGCTCCACGATGCGCCGGGCGATCGCCAGGCCGAGCCCGCTTCCCGTCTCCTTGCTCGAGGCGAACGGCTCGAAGAGCTTGTCGGCCATGTCGGGAGGCCATCCCGGGCCGTCGTCGTCGATCTCGATCCAGATGCACGGGTCGCCCCAACGCGCGCGCATGACGACGCTCCCGTCCCTGCCGGCCGCCTCCCGAGCGTTGCGGACGATGTTCTCGACGACCTGGCCGAAGAGCAGGGTGTCGCCGCGCAGTCTCAGCTCGTCCAGGGACGACGGGAGCGGGTGTATGACGACGCGGGGCCGGGCGATCTCCGCGCTTTCGCGGGCGCGTTCCGTCTGCTCGAGCGAGGACCAGACGTCGACCAGCCGGAAGCTGCCGGCCTCGCGGGGAATCGGCCGCGCAAAGGTCAAGAGATCGCGGACGACGTTCTCGAGCCTCATCACGGCTTCCTTCGCCTGCCGGATGTACTTGATGATGTCGGGGCCGGTCTTGTGCTCGGCGAGAGAGAGGAATCCGAGGATTCCGCCCAGGGGATTGCGGATCTCGTGCGCCACCCGCGCCGACATCTCGCCGACCGCCGCGAGAGCCTCGGAGCGGCGGATGAGCGCGGTGAGCCGGCGCAGTTCCTTCAAGTCGTCGAAGACGACGATCCAGCCGCTCTCGCCGCCGGCGGCGTCGTGCGCCGGCATCACGCGCATCTCGACCGGCACCTTCTCGCCCTTCGCCGATCCGATCTCGACCTCGCGCGAAACCGGTCCGAACCCGTCGGGAGGGGGAAAGGACCACGGCGCGGCCGTGGCGGCGCGCCCGGCGACGGTGGCGGAGTCGGCGTCGAGAATCTCCGCGGCACGGCGGTTCAGGGTCTGGAAGACGCCGTCGGAACCGAGGGTCACGACGCCGGTCCCGATGGAATCGAGCACGCGCTCCTTCTCGGCGCGCACCTGCTCGATCGCGGCCTTGTCCGAAAGATGCATCCAGATGAGCTGCATCTTCTCCAACAGCAACCGGACGATCCTCTGTTCGTCGGCGTTCAGGATCTGCCCGGGCCTGAGGATGACGACCTCACGGCCCAGGGCCGGCGATCCGGCGTGACCCGCCGAAAGCTCCACCACCTCCAGCGGGAACCGCTCCCCAGTCGCCAGAGAGGGGGAACGGCTCGTGAGGCCGGCCTGGTGGAGGATCCGGGGGCCGTCGCAGAGAGCGACGGCGGAGGCGTCGAGGAGCCTCTGCAGGGCCTCCAGCCCCGCCTCGATCACGTCCTCCGGCCGCGACAGCTCCCTCATGAAGCGCGCCACCTCGTTCAGGGCCGTGAGGCGCATGCCCTGCAGGGCCTCCCGCTTCTCCACGCGGCGCTTCGTCTCGGCCAGGAATCCGACCATCAGCGCGACGATCCAGAGCACGATGATGCGGATGAAGTACGCGGGCAGGTCCGCCGCCTCCTCGATGAACGTCGCGTAGGCCGCGGCCACGATGCCGGTGACGATGACGGAACCGGTGAGGCCGTAGGACATCGCGCCGGTGAAGACGACGAAGGAATAGACGACGAAGAGCGGACTGCGCAGGCCTCCGGCGGCGATCAGGAGGATCTGACAGACGAAGAGGTAGAGGGCGATGAGGATGACGTTGGAGGCGAAGACCGGGAGCCGCTCCTTCATCAGGGGATCGATCACCCAGAAGACCGCGGAGAGGAAGATGAAGACGGCGGCGAGCGGGAGGATGTTGAGGCCGAGCGATTCGTAGATCGTGACGAGGAAGACGAAGAGGGTGAAGGTGACGGCGAAGAGGGCGAGGAAGAGCGGCAGCCCCCAGTATTCGTTGGTGATGACCTCCCGGCGAACCCGGTCGATCGTGTCGGCGAAGCGCGCCTGGGGATCGGCTTGTCCGCGCCGCGGAGCGGTCGCAGGACCCGGCGGAGCGCCCCGCGACTCCTTCACGCCGTCATCCCCCCGCGCGGTTCCCGGCCCGGGATCCGTCAGAGCCCGCTCTCGCGGATCACCTCGGGCGGAAGCTTCGCCGCATACACTCGCACGGTGTTGTAGTCCGTGTCGGTGGCCACGACGAACCTCTGGAGCCCGTCGCCGTAGCGCGTGATGGCGGCGAGCCCGTCGGGGGAGTCCTGGAGCGACGTCATGAGGCGGATGAACTTGCCGCAAAGCTCGATGCGCTCGTCGCGGAACCGCGGGCTGAAGGCGATCGGCTCGTTGTAGATCGGCTCGGTCCGCGCCAGGACCCTCAGCGCACCGGCCTGGTCCTTCCCGTAGGTCACCTCGGCACCGCCGTAGCAGGCCCCGGCGTCGTAGTTGCGGGAGATGACGTTGAGGACGACGTTGTCGTGTCCCTTGAGGAAGAAGGGTTGGATGTCCGAGAGACGCACGCCGGCGTCGGCGAGGAGCCCGAGGGGAAAGAGGTAGCCGGAGGTGGAGCGGGGATCGACGAAGGCGATGCGGCGGGACTTGAGCATCGAGACATCCGTGATCTCCGGCCGGGCCGTGATCAGGAGTCCGACGTAGGTGTCCGCGCCGAAGCGGACGGGACGCAGGGCCGCCTCGTAGCGCGTCTTCTCGTGGGCCTGGATGTACTGGAAGGGCGCGCAGAAGGCGAGGTCGTACTCCTGGTTCTCCATGTGGCGCGTGAACTCCGCGTAATCGGCCGCGAACTTCACTTGGACGTCGACGTTGAGGCGGTCCTGGATCAACCCGACCAGGGCCTCCATGCGTTCGCTGATGTCCAGGACGTTCCCGCTCGGAACGCGCCCGATCACGATCTTCTCGCGCGGCGGGGCCGCAGGCTCCGCGCCGTTCTCCGCCGCCGGCCCCTGGCCGCAGGCGACACCGCAGACGATCAAAGCCGACACCGCGAGTCCCCGGATGAATCTCATGGACGACACCTGGTCCTTTCCTCCCCCTATGCCTTCACGTGACTGCCCATGTCGAACAGCGGCATGAAGAGGGCGAGCACGATGAAGCCGATCGTCACGCCCATGAAGACGATGATCGCGGGTTCCATGAGGGACGTCAGGCCCTTCACGGCTTCCTCCACCACCATGTCGTAGTTGTCCGCGATGCGGATGAGCATCTGGTCCAGGGCTCCCGTCTCCTCGCCGACCGCGATCATGTTCGTCACCATCGGCGCGAAGACGCCGATCCGGTGAAGGGGGGAAGCCAGCGGCTCGCCCTCCGTGACCGCGGCGGCGACGCTGTCCATGGCCGCGCCCACGACGACGTTGCCGGTCGTGTCCTTGACGATCGAGAGGGCCTGCAGGATCGGCACGCCGGACTGGATGAGGGTTCCCAGCGTGCGCGTGAACCGCGCCGTGATCATCTTGCGCTGGATCTCGCCGAAAACCGGGAGCTTCAGGACCGTCGCGTCGCGCCACTTCTCGCCCGGACCGGTCTTGAACCAGGCCTTCGACCCGTAGTAGATCCCGGCCATCCCGCCGAAGATCGCCCACCAGAAGCCCTTCACGTAGCCGGAGATCGTGATGAGGATGCGGGTGGGCAGGGGCAGCGTCGCTCCCATCGAGCCGAAGAGCTCGGTGAACTGCGGGATGACGAAGGCCATGAGGATCGTGATGACGGTGATCGCCACGATCACGATGATCGCCGGGTAGACCATGGCGCTCTTGACCTTGGCCGCGAGCGCCGCGTCCTTCTCCGCGAACTCCGCCAGGCGGTCCAGGACCACCTCCAGGACGCCGCCGACCTCGCCGGCCCGGACCATCGAGACGTAGAGCTTGTTGAAGGTGTCCGGGTACTTGCCGATCGCCTCCGAGAAGGAGGCGCCGCCCTGGACCGAGTTCTTGACCTCCTCGATCATCACCCTCAGCGC
Source organism: uncultured bacterium (assembly GCA_964637705.1). Taxonomy (GTDB): domain Bacteria; phylum UBA8481; class UBA8481; order UBA8481; family UBA8481; genus CAZWVM01. Next base: position 6,813 of record CAZWVM010000103.1, on the reverse strand, counting down.
CGGGTTTTCGGACTGCTCCGTGAGGATCGTCAGGGCCCTCATGAGGGGCAGGCCGGCCTCCAGGAGGGTCGCGAGCTGGCGCGTGAAGGTCATGCGATCGGAGGCCTTGACCTTCTTCTTCTTCAAACCGGCGAAGAAGGCGCCGACGTCCACGCCGCCCGAGGCGACGGGCTTCATCTCGAAGGGTCTCAGGCCCTTTTCCCTCAGCTGCTGGGAGGCGACCTTCTCGTTCGCGGCCTCGATCCTGCCGCTCGCCTCCTTGTTGGAGGAATCCATCGCCTTGTAGGAATAGAGAGGCATCTGTCGATATCGAATTTTAGATATTCGTTTTTGGATTGTAAAGGACTAAGAAATCAGGCACGGGCGGCGATTCCTGTTTTTCCATGGCGCCCCCCGGAGGCTATAAAGATGGATGGCTAGCTTCCGCTCACCAGCTTCTCGAACTCGTCCTTGCGCGCGGCCTTCTGCAGGGCCGCCTCGTATGTCACCAGGCCGCGCTGGTAGAGCGTCAGGAGACCCTGCTCCAGGGTCTGCATCCCCAGCTTCCCGCCGGTCTGGATCGCCGAGACGATGTTCATGATCTTGTTGTCCTTGATCATCGCGCGCACCGCGTCGGTGGCGAACATGATCTCGAAGGCCGCCACGCGTCCCGTGCCGCGGGCCTTGGGCAGGAGCGTCTGGCAGATGACGGCCTGGACGGAGACGGCCAGCTGCGTCCTCACCATCTCCTGCTGGTCGGTCGGGAAAGCGTCGATGATGCGGTTGACCGTGCCGGGCGCGGTGTTGGTGTGGAGGGTCGCGAAGACCAGGTGCCCCGTCTCGGCGGCCGTGATCGCCGTGGCGATCGTCTCCAGGTCGCGCATCTCACCGACGAGCACGACGTCCGGGTCCTGGCGCAGGGCGTGGCGGATCGCCATGGCGAAGGAGGGCGTGTCGATGCCGAGCTCCCTCTGCGTGACGAGCCCGGTCTTGTGCGGGTGGTAGAACTCGATCGGGTCCTCGATCGTGATGATGTGGCAGTCGCGCTCCAGGTTGATGAAGTTGATCATGGAGGCCAGGGTCGTCGACTTGCCCGAGCCGGTGGGGCCGGTCACGAGGACGAGACCGCGGGGCGTGTACATCAGCTCCCGGATGCGGGGGTGGACGAGGCCGAGCTGCTCGAAGGTGAGAAGCTTGGAGGGGATGATGCGCATGCAGAGCTGGTAGCAGCCCTTCTGCTTGAAGGCGGAGACGCGGAAGCGGCAGTAGTCGCCGAAGGGATAGGCGAAGTCGGCGCCGCCGATCTCCGCGATCCTCTGCAGGTAGACGTCCGCGGTGATCGCGCGCACGTAGGCCTCGGAGTCCCGCGGCTCCAGGACCGCCGCGTCCACGTTCTGCATGTTGCCGTCGATGCGGAAGACCGGCGGACGGCCGACGGAGAGATGGATGTCCGACGCCCCCCGCTCGTAGGCCATCATCATCAGCTCCTGGATGTCGTA
>CAZWVM010000103.1:2290-5235 GCA_964637705.1 uncultured bacterium | reverse complement strand
GGATGTCCGACGCCCCCCGCTCGTAGGCCATCATCATCAGCTCCTGGATGTCGTACCGCCGCCCCTCGCCGCCCTGGTCATCCGGAACATATCCCTCCACGGCCTACTCCTTCTTCATCTGTAGTGACAATTCGCTCGGCGTCATCCTCATCACCTCGACGAAGGTGGTCTGCCCGAGGAGGATCTTCTTGAGCCCGTAATCCCTCAACACGCTCATCCCCTTCTGACGCGCCAGCTTGCGGATCTCGCCCGAGGAGGCGTTCATGAGGATCAGGTCCTTGATCTCGTCGTCCACCAGCATCAATTCGAAGATCGTCGTTCGCCCGCGGTAGCCCGTCATGTTGCACTCGCGGCAGCCCTCGCCCTGCCAGAAGACCATCTCCTTCGCCTTCTCCGGAGTCAGGTTGAACTCCATGAGCGTCTCCTCGTCCGGCCGCATCTCCTTCTTGCAGGCGTTGCAGATGCGCCGGACGAGCCGCTGGGCCATGACGGCGTTGACGGAGGAGGCGACGAGGAAGGGGTTGATGCCCATGTCGATGAGGCGGGTCACGGCGCCGGGGGCGTCGTTGGTGTGCAGGGTCGAGAAGACGAGGTGGCCGGTGAGAGCCGCCCGGATCGCGATCTCGGCCGTCTCCAGGTCGCGGATCTCGCCGACGAGGATGACGTCGGGCGACTGGCGGAGGAGCGAGCGGAGGCCGCGGGAGAAGTCCAGGCCGATGTCGGCGCGGACCTGGACCTGGTTGATCCCGTCGAGCTGGTACTCGACCGGGTCCTCGACCGTGATGAGCTTGCGGTCAGGGGTGTTCAGCTTGTTCAGGGCGGCGTACAGGGTCGTCGTCTTGCCCGAGCCGGTCGGGCCGGTGACGAGGATGATCCCGTTCGGGCGCGCGATCAGCTTGTCGAACTCCTCGATCGTCTCCGGCAGGAACCCGACCTGCTCCAGCCCCAGCATGACGCCGGACTTGTCGAGAATGCGCATGACGATCGACTCGCCGTAGAGGGTCGGGAGCGTCGAGAAACGCAGGTCGATGTTCTTCGTCTGCTTGCCCACGCCCGTCGGCACCTTCATCTTGATGCGGCCGTCCTGCGGGATGCGGCGCTCGGAGATGTCGCAATTGGCCATGAGCTTGAGGCGCGAGATGATGGCGCCCTGGAGGCGCTTGGGCGGCACGATCCGCTCGTGGCAGACGCCGTCGATGCGGTAGCGGATCACCATCTTGCGCTCCCGGCACTCGATGTGGATGTCCGATGCGCGCTCCTGGATCGCGGTGATGATGACCTGGTTCACGAGCTTGATGATCGGCGCGTCCTCCGCGCCCAGCTCGCCCCCGCCCTCGTCCTGGATCTCGTTCTGGATCGCTGCCAGCGTCGTCCCGATGTCCTCCACCGTCTCGACGTCGGCCGACATCCCCGCGCCGTAGAAACGGTCGAGCGCCGCGTTGATGTCGCCGGGCGTCGCCAGGACCGCCTCGACGTCCAGGCCCGTCACCACCCGGACCTCGTCCACCACGCGCAGGTTCAGGGGGTCGTCGAGCGCGACCTTGAGGCCGCGTCCCTCGCGCCAGACCGGCACCACGCGCGACTTCGTCGCGAACTCGGCGGGCAGGAGGTCGGTGACCTCGGCCGGGATGTTGACCCCGGCCAGCCCGACCGTCTCGATCCCGAAGTGGTAGGCCAGGGCGTTCAGGATGTCGTACTCGTGGCAGCCCGTGATCCTCTGCACCACCTCGCGCAGGGGCTCGCCCGTGATGGAGATCTCGCGCCGCGCCTGGGCCACCTGCCCCTCGTCCAGGAGCTGGTAGTTCTGCAGCGCCTCGAGAAAGACCTCCGGCGAGGTGACGTCGATCATCGGAGGATTCCTTCCCCGGCGGGAGTGAGCCGGATGAGAAGGGGGCTTCCGCCACGCGAGACATGAATGACTCTCTCCGTCATGGCTTCACTTCACCTTCAGAGGCGCCACGCGGTGCACCTCCTCCAGGGTCGTCACGCCGTTCATCACCTTGAGCCACCCGTCCTCCGACATCGTGACCATGCCCAATTCGCGCGCGCGCGCGTGCAGGACGTTCGCCGGAACCTTCTGCAGCACCAGTTCCTGGATCTCCTCGCTCATCACGAAGAGCTCGTAGATGCCCGTGCGCCCCTTGTAGCCCGTGCCCGCGCACTCCTCGCACCCCCGGCCTCGGTAGAGGGTCACCTTCGCCGGATCCGTGCCCTCCGGAGCGAGACTCTCCAGCTTCGCCGGGTCGATCTCCGTGATCTCCTTGCACATCGGACAGATCGTCCTCACGAGACGCTGGCCGCAGACCGCGAGGATGGTGGAGGTGAGGAGGAAGGGCTCGATGCCCATGTCGATGAGCCGGGTGATCGAGCCCGCCGCCTCGTTGGTGTGCAGGGTCGTCAGCACGAGATGGCCGGTGAGCGAGGCCTGGATCGAGATTTCGGCCGTCTCCACGTCGCGGATCTCGCCGACGAGGATGATGTCGGGGTCCTGGCGGAGGATCGCGCGCAGGGCGGAGGCGAAGGTCATGCCCACCTTCTCGCGCACCTGCACCTGCGTCAGGGTCTCCACCTCGTACTCGACCGGGTCCTCGACCGTGATCACCTTGTCCTCGGGATTGTCCAGCTTCATCATCGCGGCGTAAAGCGTGGAGGTCTTGCCGCAGCCGGTCGGCCCGGTGACGATCACGATCCCGTTCGGGTTCTCGATGATCGCCTCCATCTTCTTCCGCGTCTCCTCGCTCATGCCCAGCTGCTCCAGGGTGAGAATCTGGGCGCTGCGGTCCAGGAGACGCAAGACGACCGACTCGCCGAAGACCGTCGGGAGCGTCGAGACGCGCAGGTCGATCTCCTTGCCCGCGAGGCGGAGCTTGATGCGGCCGTCCTGCGGCAGGCGCGTCTCGGCGATGTTCAGTTCCGCCATGACCTTGATGCGCGACGTCACCGCG
>CAZWVM010000103.1:0-2190 GCA_964637705.1 uncultured bacterium | reverse complement strand
GCGCGTCTCGGCGATGTTCAGTTCCGCCATGACCTTGATGCGCGACGTCACCGCGTTCTGGACCTGCCGCGGCGGCGCCGGCATCTTGTGGAGCACCCCGTCGATGCGCTGGCGGATCACGAACTCGTTCTCGAAGGGCTCCAGGTGGACGTCGGAAGCCCGGTTCTTCACCGCCTCCAGGATGATCAGGTTCACGTACTTGACGATCCGGTTGTCCTCGACGTCCGCCGTCGAGTCCTTCGTGAGGTCCGCCTGGTCCTTCACCAGCTCGATGTCGTCCTCGGTGATGCCCTCCAGCAGCTCCTGGACCGATTCCACCCCGCCGTAGTAGTCGTCGATGTTGCGGAGCAGTTCGGATTTCCGGCAGAGAACGAGCTCGATCTCCTTGTTCAACAGGAGCCGCGCGTCGTCGATGCCCTGCAGGTTCGCCGGGTCGGCGACCGCGATCACGACCTTGTGGTCCGTCTCCTCGATCGGCAGCATCCCGTAGCGCTGGGCAAGTTTTCCGGGGAGAAGCTGGGGTACGCGCGGATCGATGATGATCTCCCCGAGATCCACGACGGGCATGTTGAGTTGCGCGGAGAGAAGGTTGAGGATGTCGTCCTCGGTGATGTACTTCTGCTCGACGGCCAGCTCCCCGAGCTTGCCGCCCTTCTCGGCCTGGAGGGCGAGCAATTGCTCGAGCTGTTCCTCGGTGATGAACCCGCCGCTGACAAGCAGTTCCCCGAGCCTTGGATGTCCCGTTCCGTACATGCGCTCTAAGCCGTCTCCACCGATTCAATTTTCGGTAATTGCGACGGCCGGCATGACGAAAAAACCCGCGCGCGCGGAAGAATACGACCCGAGCGCGACGGGCCCGAGTCCGCGTGTCCCCCCGGCGCGCACCCGGTGCGCAATTGTGGGCAGGATTATAGCAGTTTGGTCAGGAGGCGCAATGAAGGCTTATGAAATCGGCCCGGTCCTGAATACAGGTGCCATTCAACAAGGATATCCAGGATGAACAGGATACTCACCGGACTCATTCTGGAAGTCCATCCTGAGCATCCTTCCCATCCTTGTTGAATGCCTACCGGATCTTGAACTGGACCGCGTCGGCAATGCGCGCGGCGAGGGACGGGAGGTTGCGGGGCGACCCGAAGACCTCGATCGTCCCCATCGGGATCCCGGTCGCGCGGTCGATGATCTTGCCGTAGACGACCAGGGACCCGTCGGAGATCTCCGAGTAGCTCGCCTCGAAGCGATAGGCGGCCGAGGCGGCGGGCGCGGCAAGGCCGGCCGCGCGGAGGGCCTCGACGACGGCGAGGGAGAGCTGCATCGAGCGCTCGGTCTCCCGGTCCGCGCCATACTCCAGGATCTTCGCCATCGTCACGCCGCCGGCGACCGGGGCGTCGGCGGGCGCCGTGGTGGAGGGCGCGGCGACCGGCGCGGTGGAGGCGGCCGCGGGGGCATACACCGGGGCGGTCGAGGGAGGCGCGGCGTAGGGCGTCGGGACCGGGGCGGGAACGGGCCGGGAGACCGGAAGCGGCGCCAGGGGAACCGGCATCGCGGGGGGAAGGACGGAGAGGCCCTGGCGGGCCATGTGGATGTTCACGGCCTGCTGAAGGACGCGCCAGACCTCGAAAGGCCGGTTCGCCGGGCCCGAGGACTCATGCGGCGAAATCTGCCCGGTCTGCGCGTCGGTGAGGTAGCAGGAGAGCGAAAGGACGCCGTCGGCGACCCAGGCCGTTCCTTCCACGCGGAACCGGGCGCCTTCCCACGAGGGGGCGGCCACGCCCTGCTCCTCCCAGTCCGCGGCCATCACGTTCGCGGTGCCCTCCCCGAGCCAGGCGTCGTCCGCCGCGCCGCCCGCGAATCGGAAGGGACGGACGGCGGCGCCGTAGAGGAATCCGGGCCGCGTGCGGGCCGGGCGTTGCGCGGTCGGCGTCGAGGAGGCGGGACGGGTTTCGCGGGAACGGTAGGTCGGCTCGCGCGACGGTCCGAAGTCGTAGGCGAGGGAGATGAGGTTCTGGTCGCCGAGATCGCCGAAGGGCACGTAGGCGTAATCGAGATTGAGGTCGGACCAGCGGAAGCCGGCGCCGAGTGAGAAACCGTTGGCGACGTCGGCGGAGGAATTGGCGCCGGCGCGCAGGACGAGGTGCTCGGGCCAGACCCAGACCTCGCCGCCGATCGCCCCGTCGAGATCCTGGTTCT
>CAZWVM010000102.1:0-12720 GCA_964637705.1 uncultured bacterium | reverse complement strand
CCGTGTCCACCCCCGCGTTGAAGGCCGCGTTCTTGTTCGCGTCCATGACCACGCGGACGTTCAGGAGCCCCGTATCAGGGTGGCTGCCGCCATTCTTCAATACGATCGAGGCCACGCTGTCGGCCGTCGGGCGCGAGTTGTTGACGTGGAACCGCCCGATCACCACGTTCCGCGCCCCCGCCGTCACGTTCATCGAGGTGATCGAAAGCGAGTCCGCGTAGAGGTCGCCCCGGAAGAGGAAGAGGCGGACGGAGTCCGAGGCGCTCGTCGCGGTCTTGGGGGACTGCCCCGTGAAATTGGCCCACTTCAGGTTGGATGCATTGACATCCACGAAGAGCGTGTCGCCGTCGGACGCGGCGATGTTCGTGTCGTCCTGCAGGTCGTACACGACGAAGATCGTCCGCGTCTGCGAGGCCGCGAAGGTGCAGGCGCCCGTCACCGCCGCCGTCTCCGTCGCCTCCACCGTCGTCCACGCGCCGTACCGCAGGTCCACCCCCGAGTCGAAGAACCCGTTGCCGTTGGTGTCGATGTAGATGTTGGCCCGAAGGATGTTCGTCCGCGTCACGTTTCCGCGATTGCGGAATTCGAAGCGCACCAGCGTGTCCGTCGCTCCGCCCAGGTTCTGGAGCGTGAAGCGGCCCACGACCAGCGCCGTTTCCCCCGCCACCGCCTGCGAGTCCGTCATCGCGATCGGCGTCAACGTGAAGACGTCGTCGCTCACCGTGATTCGGATCGTGGTGTCGGCGGGCGGCGATGTCGCGACGTCCGCCGTGAGATCGATGTCGCCCGGCAGGCCGGCCCGCAGGCTGATCGTGTCCTGCCCCAGCCGGAATCGCGCCGTGAAGGAGGCCGCCGGCAGTTGCGCCGCGGGGTCCTGGGTCAGGGACGTCGAGAGGAAGGTGAAGGCCGCCGGGTTGCCGCTGAAGGTGATCGTCTTGGCAGCGTTCGTGCCGAGGAGCGTGAAGGCCCGGTCGAGGTTGCCGTGCCGGTCCTCGGCGCGCAGGGTCACCGTGAAGGGCGCGTCCTGGAACTGGCCGCCCGGATCCGGGATCCGGACCCGCCCCCCCGTCTGCGTCGCGTCCACGTCGATCACCTGGTTCTGTGTGTCCGGTTTCACCGAGTCGATTTCCCCAGAGTCCGCGCCGGTGGCCGTCGGGAAGATCCCGCCCGGCTGGAGCCGGATCCCTCCCGTGTCGATTCGCGCTCCCACCGAGTCGTTGTCCACCTGCGGATACGTCTCCATCTCCGCCGTCACGAAGAACCTCACCGAGAGAACCGCCGTGTCCTTGTAGTAGTAACGGCCGCCCGTGATCAGGAAGGTGCATCGTCCCGAGGCCCACGCGGCCGTGTCCACGTTCGAATCCGTGGCGGTCGAGAAGACCCCGTCCCCGTTGTCCGCCCAGAGCCGCACCCGTTTCATGCAGGTGTCCGCCGTGTTCTCCGAGGCGATGGCGATCGAGTCGATCCGCGATCCGATATACGGATACGAGACGTCGAAGACAAGGAGGCGGGCGTCCGTCGAGTCCGGCGAGACTTTCCCGAGGGCCGTCAGCGCCACCGCCGCCACCGACGGCGCCGACGAGAAGCCGCACAGGACCGTCTCGCCGGGAATCGAGCCCGTCGTGAAGGCGATCGCCACCGTCTCCGTCTGCGTGTCCAGTAGCGTCACCGTCGCCACGCCGCCCACCAGACGCCCCGATACGAAGGAGTCGTAATAGATCGCCGAGGGCAGGGCCGCCGGGTTCTGGTTCGTGAAGGTCGTCACCGTCCACCGCGCCGAACGGTCCGAGAGCAAAGTCCATGTGTCGTGGATCTGGCAGTTGGTCGTGACGGTCGCGTAATTCGTCGTGATGACGTTGAGATTGCCCCACGTATCCTCGGCGCGGATCGTGAACGCCGCGACCGAGCCGGCCGAAACCGTCTGAACGTTCGGCGAGACCTCGAGTCTCGTCGCCACCACGCGCGTCCGGTGGTAGGCCGTGTTCGCGATCTGGGACTTCGGGATCGAGTCCTGGTTCCAGAACCCCAGCCCGTTGACGGGCATCTCGACCTTCACGAGCGTCGAGTCCGTGATCGGGGAGGTCTCCATGTTCGCCAGGAGGAAGATCTCCACGGTGTCGCCGCTCCCGTACATCGGGAAACTGCCGTTGAAGGTGACCGTGTCGGACGTCTTGAAGTTCGAGACCGCCCCGAACTGCGGATCGACGCCCGTCTCGTAATAGCCGTTCGCGTTGGAGTCCAGACCGACCCAGACCGACTTGATCATCGAGGCGGCCGCGGGCGTTGCGAGCCGGAAGACGACCGTGATGAGCGTGTCGCGGGTGGAGCCGTCGAGGATGCGGATGGTCCCGATCCGTGCCGCGCGCGAGTCGGGGTAGAGGAGGAGATCGGGGATCGAGGGCGCGGAGGCGTTGGCGTAGGAGGAATCGATCCGGACGGCGTCGGTGGACTGCGCGTCCTCCACGCAATAGACCCTCAGCTTCAGTGCGTCCGCCTGCGAGTTCTTGTCGATGAGATACGGCCCCGTGTCGGATGCCAGGTAGTTGTTGACGACCAGGGTTTCGCCCGAACCCGAGAAGGGCGCTCCCTGCACGACGTCATACGTCACCGTGTCGACCGCGCCGGCCGCGATGTCGGTGAGCACCGTGTGCGAGCGCGAGAGAACCGTGAACTCCGACGTGATGTCCACCGCCCCGTTCGCGCGCTTGAAGACGAGGTCCGTGTCCGCCGACCGCACCATCGCCCCGGCGCGTCCGGCCGCGGCCGAGAGGCCCACGTGCACGCGGAACTGCTCGCCCGACGTCACCTGCCCGATGTCCACGTCGGACGGATCTGTGATGCGGACCGCGTACTGCGTCACCTGCGCCTTCTTCTGAACCGTCACCACGCCCGACAGCAGGGGAAGCGTGGAGGGGGAAAGCACGACGACCCGGTTCTTCTGTTTCGAGGGGGAGAGGGTCGCCTGGGGATGGTCGAAGGCCTGGACCCAGGCCGAGTCCAGCGCCACCACGACCAGCCGGAACGTGTCGTTGTGAGTCACCGACGAGGCGATCTGCAGGACCACCTGGACCGTCACGGTCTCGGGCGTCAGCCCGCCGACGGAAAGGGGAGAGCCCGAGTCGAAGGGGATCGTGAAGACGAGCGAGTCCCCCGACGATTCCACGCTCGCCTTCGTCGCGTAGGCGGCGAGCGTCGCGTCGTTCCTGAGCGACGCCGCCGCGATCACATCCGACGGGACGCGTCCGCCTGTGAGTCCCTCCACGCGCAGGCAGAGTCTCTCGATGTAGAACTTCCGGTCCGCCACGCCCGGCGAGGAGAACCTCAAGCGCATCGGGATGATCTCCGTCTGGTCCTCCGAGGCGTTCCGGTTCGCCGAGGCTTGAGCGCCCACGGCCAGCGTGTCCGGGACCTTCGCCACCGTCTCGTTCCCCGTCGAGTTTCGCACGCCGGCCGGGATGCCGGTGTAGCCGACGTAAGTGGAAATCGACGAGGCCTCGAGCTGAAGGTCCAGCGTGTCGCCCCCGATGGCCGTCAGCGGAAGGTTTGCGACGAGGAAGAAGGCCCGCGAGGTTCCGTTCGGGATGAAGACCGTTTCGCCCGCGTTTGTCGACTGGAATGTCACCGTCTCGCCCGGTGTGAAGGTTCCGACGGGCGCGAAGAGCGCGTCTGCCGACGAATAGACCTCGTTCGCGTCCGCGTCCTTGTATAGCCGGACGTTCGTCAGGTCCCGCGTGTCCGTGCCGACGTAATCGACGACGATCTTCCAGATCGAGTCGCTGGCGCCGTTGGCGGAGATGCGGAAGGCCAGGAGCACCCGGTCGGTGTCGCCGGGGTCGGCGAACCGGGTCGAGAGCGGGAGCGCAGTCACGGTGAAATACTGCCCGAAGAGATAGGTGCCCGTGTCGTGCGTCCCCGAGAGGCCGGGCGCGGCCAGGACCGAGAGAACCGTCGTCTCGGCCACCGCGTCGGTGAAGGTGAGCGTCGCCTGCCCCGCGACGAGATTGCCCTTCACCTGCGTGTTGTCGAAGGGCGGGTCCGGCAGGGGGTCGATGTCTTCCGAGGCCAGGGTCGTCGCGACGAAACTCGCCGCACCGGTGAGGTCCCACGTGATGCCCGTGCCGCCCGAGTATCCCACGTCGCGGTTGCCGTAGGCGTCCACGGCCGATACCGAGACCGAGAGGTTCGAGCCTGTGGCCGTCGTGTTGGACGTCGGAGAGAGGGTCAGGCGGTTCGCGCGCACGTCGGCGCGGCGGTTGGGCGTGGAATTCAGGGGTGTGGAGATGAGGTTGAAGGCGCCGCCGTCGAGGTAGCACGTGTCCATTCGGGCATCCAGCAGATCCTCGTCCGTCACCGCCGTGCCCATGTCGTAGCCGACGAGGAGAACCTCGGAATCCACGTCCGCCACGTTGATCGTCAGGAAGTTGAAGCTGGCCGCGCCGGCCGCGAAGGCGGCGTCCGCGATGTACTCGTCGATGCCCGAGTCGATGTTCCGGTTTGCGTTCACGTCTCGGAAGAGGAGCACCCGGGATACGTCCGTGTCCCTCGCGTTCAGCGAACGCACCCCGATCGTCGTCACCTGGTGCGGCGCGCCCGACTGGTTGTTCACCTGCACGGCGAGGATGCAGAACCCCCGCGAGTCGGGACTGGCCGAGTCGGTGACGAGGAGGTTCATGACCGAGACGTTGATCGTGTTCGCAAACTGGATCTGCGCCGTGGAGTCGATGAGCACCGAGGCGAGCGTGAAGTAGGTCGTCTCCGCTTCGACGTTTATGACCGTCAACTGCCCCTCGCCGTTCGAGAGGAATCCGTTCACCACGGTCGTATCCTGGGAATAGATGACGCCCGTCATCCCCGGGGTCGATAGAATCGAATGAGTCGTGTCCGTGAAGGAATCGGCGGCGCGGAAGGCGACCTGGACTTGGAGGTTGTAGCCCTGGGTCGTCGTCTCCGCGTTCCTCACGCGGTCCACGTTGGCATGGGAGTCGACGGCCTGCACCGTCACGTTCGTGGCGGAACCGACCGTCACCACCTGGGTGTCGGGCGTGAAGATCGCCCGGTTCGCCACGACCTCCACGCGACCCTCTCCCGGTGAATTCAAAAGGTAGGCGGGCAAGGCCGTCTCCGTGTGCACGCGGATTCCGGATGCCGGGATCGAGCAGTCGAAGGTGTCGTCGTCCGTCTGGGCCGTCGCGAAGTCGAAGGCCACGAAGAAGGTCTCCGAGACCGGGTACGCCCCGATCGTCACCTCCGGCGCGAGGATGAAGAGGCCCGTTTCCGTGGGAGACAGCGTCGCCGTGCCGCAGAGGGTGTCCGACGAGGGGTTGAGAACCCCGTTTCGGTTGTCGTGATACAGGCGCGCCTGCGTCACGGCGGCGCCCGCTGAGAGGCCTTGGATGACGATCGAGTCGATCGTGCGCGCCGTGGCCCGGTTGTTCAGGAGCCGGAAGAAGAGCACCGGCACGGCCGTCTCGCCCGGCGTGGCATACGTCGTGTCCAGCGTCAACACGGTCGGAACGAGCGCCGTCGAGTAGACGCGGGCCGTGTCCACCGGCACGGGCAGGAGGAGATCGGCACGGAGCTTGAACGGTTCGATGTAGTCGTGGTTGTCGAAGAGGCGCGGTCGTGTGTCCGCGCCGGTGTCGGAGATCATGGCGGTGAGGGCGCCGGTGTCGGAACCGAGGTTCTGGACCGTGGTGAAGATGAAAGTGTCGTTCGCTCCCGCGGCGATCGTCTTCGCCGCGGGAGCCCCGATCGTGAACTGCGAGGTCCGGTTCACGCCCGCGATCCAGAAGGAGAGGTCGGTGTCGGAGGGGATGACGCGCAGGGGGCTGCCGCCCGAGGCGACCGAGAGCCGGACGGCCACGAGGAAGGGCTCGCCGTTCTCCAGTTGCCCCCCGTGTTCGCCGTCCACCGGCGTCGAGTCCGTTCGCAGGAGTTCCACGGACGTGATCGTCACCCGCGGCCGCTTCATGATCGTGATCGTGTCCGTCTGGAACGGGATCACCTCCAGTCGGTTCGGGTCGTCCCTCGCCCCGGCGTTCCTCTGCGTCACGCGGTCGACCGCCGTGAAGGCTGCGGTGTCGTTGACCCTCAGGCGAAACTGGGACGTCGAGACCGTCTCCGTCACGATGTTGGCCGATACGCGGGCCGTGATCGTCTGGCCGGAGGCGATGTTGAGTCCCGACAGGATGACGGGGATCGTGTCGCCGCTGTTCGGAATCGACGGGGTGTCCAGGCCTCCATACGTCGTGCCCGTGATGACGTCGCGGACGCGCACCGCCGAGAAGACGTGGGAGGGCGTCAACGACGTGCCGTCGGCCTTCCGGGTCGAGAGTACGACGCGATCGACGCGCAAAGCGTTCACCGGCGAGTCGGGACCCGGCGGCGAGTTGACGAGCGAGAGGTCGGCCAGGATCACCTCCACCTGCCCCGCCCCCACCTCGACCGGCGCGAAAACGGTGTCCGCCCCGATCGAGAGGGTGTCAGCCGCCAAAAGCCCGATGATGTCGTAGAAGCCCGTCTTGCGGTTCGTCACGCCGATCCCGTCCTCCAGGACCGAGATCGTCTTGCCGCTGACGTCGTCGACCGCCGTGAAGGCCGACGGTCCCGAGAAGTAGAACCGGACCGTGTCCGCCGAAGCCACCGGTGACATCGTCACCCAGAATTCGAGGTTGCGCGTCGCGCCCTGCCCCACGGTGAAGCCGGCCGGCGTGATCGTCAGGGCCGTCGCGTTCGGGATCGTCGTCACGTCCGCGAAGGTGATCAGCTCCGAGGTGTTCTTCGCCACGACCCGCGAAGCCACGCCCTGCCACGACAGGAGCGCGCCCGTCTCCGATTCGGCCAGGAGGACGATCTGCGTCAGCCGGTTCGTGTGGTTCCCCAGGTTCGTGTTGCCGAAACGCAGGGTCAGCACCTTCGTCTCGTCGCCCTTCGGAATCTCGACGAAGGTCGAACCCGGGCCCGTATCCTGCATCCTCACGCCCATCGCCGAATCGACGAGCGGCACCGTGAGCGAACGGCCCGCGGGCGGCGAGACCGCGGAGAACTGGGTCTCGCCCGTCACCATCAGCTCGGCGCCGAACGTGTTCGAAGGATCGTCCAGCGGCGCGTTCAGGTCGGCCTTCGCCGCGCCCGCCGGGGAGATCGTGGAGTCGCCGTACCAGACCGAGAGGCTCTGCCCCAGGGAGAGCGTGCAGCCCTGGATCGTGAGAACCTGGCCCGCGAAGACCGAGTCCGTGTAGGAGCCGAGCGTCGAGACGGTCACGTAGCCGTTGGTCAGGGGCGTCGCTTTCTGGGGCGCCGACCACGAGGCGGGGATCGTGAACCTCAGCGTGTCGTTCGAGAGTTCCTGCGCCGCCGTGTAGCGCATCTCGTAGCGCCGGAGCCCGTTGACCTGGATGGGCGTCGAGGGGTCGATGTAGGCGTTTCCGACCTGCTTCTGCCGCTCGACCTGCCGCCGCGGCGAGAGCAGAGTACGGTTGCCCAGCCGGTCCACCACGAGGACCTCGATCCAGTTGCTCGCCGGCGGCGGACCCCGCAGGTTCAGGTTCGCCGAGAAGGCTCCCGTCGCCGCGTTCGCATAGACCGTGCGCTCGTCGAACTTGAAGCCCGCCAGCGAGTCCGTCCAGTTCGTGATGATCACCGTCGCGTCCAGGCCCGTGGCTTCGGATGTCACCTGCCCCTCCACCGTGTAGTAGGTCAGCGTCGTCGCCGCCCCGCCCGGCGGCGGGGTCGAGACGGTGAACCCGGGAGGGGTCTGGTCGATGAAGAACGGCTTGAAGAGGTCGGCGACGTCGAAGTCGGACTGGTCCGGGTTCGGGTCGATATACCGGAGCGTCCCGTCGTTGTCGTAGGCGTTCTCCACCCGCACCACGGCCTCGCCGTCCGTCATCGAAGGCGTGATGACCGTCGTGCCCGTCCAGGCGGCGCCGGAATAGCCGTACTTCGAGAAGTTGGTGAATGCGCCCGCGTTCGGCTTGTACTGGACGATCGTCGTGTCGGGCGTGCCGACGGCCATGACCTTGTTGAAATTGATCTGCACGGTGCATCGCCCCGTGGAGGTGAAGTAGTTTCCGCCGATCAATGCCACGGAATCGCCGGCAAGGCTGATGGAGAAGACGATGGGCGTGTCCTGGCTCGGCGTGATGATGAGCGGCTGTTGCTGCATGTCGTTCCAGTCCACGCGCACCTTGTGGACCCGGTTGTTGCCCTGGTCGCAGACCCAGAGATACTGCTCGTATCGCCCCGTGGCGGCGTTCTTCGTGAATTCTCCCTTGCCGTCGGCCCAGATCGCCTCCGTCGGATTGTTGAACTGCGTCGAGGCGCCGCCCTGGCCGTAGGCCGCCTCCAGGTGGGCGTTGCTTCCGAATTGCGTCCCCGGTTGGGCCGCGTTCCACTTGCGGAAGTAGTAGTTGCCGCCCGAGGTGCCGTTGTTCATCACGTAGATCTCGCCGTATTCGTCCACCGCGAAGGCCTGCGGCGTCCCCGCCGTCGGCGAGGTGCTCGTCACGGTCTGCGGGTTCACGTTCGTGGCCAGCGCGCCGCCCGAAAAGTCCGTCCGCCAGACCTCGAAACGGCCGTTCGACATGTAGACGTAGATCGCCTGCGGGAAGAAGCGGCCGCCCGATCCGTCGTAGTAGGGGCCGGCCGTGATCGCGAGGACGTCGTTGGCCGTGTTGCCCTCCGCCGCGTCGGCCCCGGCCGCGGCGTTTCCGAGGTGACCCAGCAGGGCCCCGTCCGCGCCGAAGCGCATGACCCGGGCGCAATCGTCGGTGGTCACGACGTAGAGCGAGCCCGCCAGCCATCGCGCCATCAGGCAGGGCTCGTTCAACGGCGAGGATCCGCCGGCCCATCCCATCCCGTCCAGGTCGCGGAAGATCGTGTCCGAGGCGCGCCCGTTGGTGGTGAAGGACTTGATCGTCATGCGCGTCGGAGCCGTCGCCGAGTTCTGGTCGACGATGTAGATGCTGTCGACGCCGTCCACCGCGATGCCGCCCGGGACCATCAGCGCGGTCGTGTCGGTCAGGTTCGGCGTCTCGTCGATGCCTCGCAGGCCCTGGATCCACTGCCCGTTCTCGCTCTCCGTCATCTGCGTGAAAACGCCGTCCGTGGTGTACTTCTTCACCGAGCGCGATCCCTGGTTCAGGACGTAGAGGTTCGAGTCCTTGTCCAGGGCCAGTCCGTTCGGCACCACCAGGTTGTTCGCGTCGTTCTCGATCAGGCGGACGAAGGAGGCGCTGCCGCCCGTGTCGCCTTCCTTGTAGATGGCGATCTGGTTGATCACGCCGCTGGCGGCCATCACGAAGGTCTCCGCCGTCGTCGTCTTGTCCCAGACGCAGATGCTGTTCGCGCTCTCCAGGGCCCCGCCGTTCACCGACGAGACGACGTAGGTCGCGGCGACGGCCGCGCACGGTCCGCCGTTGCCCGGATACTTGCCGAACTGGTCCGCGTTCGAGCGCGCCACGTAGACGTTCGGCGCCCGCGTCGCCCAGACGCCGCCGCGCTGTCCGACCCCGATGTTGATGTAGGGGGTTCCGCAGGTCCTGTTGATCGGCTGGTTGAAGTGACGCCGCGTGTTGCCGTTGTCCGCGCGATAGAGGTAGACCCATGAATCCAACCGCGAGGTCTGACCCTTGGGGTTGACGGCCAGGTCGTAGAAGTCGGACGGGTTGCCGACGTCCACGATGTCGACCTGCGTCCCCGTCAGGCCGTTGTCCCGGAACTTGACGATCCCGCGGACCGGATTGGCCCCGTTGTCGCCGCCCGTGCCGCCCAGGTAGTTCTCGCCGGTGGCCATGTAGATCGAGTCGTTGTCGTCCACGGAGAGCCCCGCCCACTCGTCGTCGTTGCTGGTCGTCGTCGCCTCCGTCGCCCAGGTCGTCGTCGCCCAGGTCTCGGTCGCCACGACATACTTGGCGATCCGGCAGCCGCCGACCGGGTTCCCCGAGACGAAGACCTCGTTCTTCGAATTCATCGTGATGCCGAAGCTGTTGTCCGTGTTCGTCTGCGCGAAACCCGCGGGCAGGTCCACCAGGCGCAGGAAGGTCGGAGCCTCCACGTTCGGATCCCCCAGCGAGATCTGGCAGAAGGTGAGCGAAACGCCCGTGTTCATCCAGGAGAGAACTCCGCCCTGGGACACGTGCATGTCGCCCGGACGGTCGATCGTGATCCCCGTGCCCTCGATCGTCGCGGCGATCTCCGGGTTCCGGATCGACGAGTGCGCCCTCAGCGTGTAGGCGCCGTAGGGGAGAGTGTCCGAGACCGTCGTGTCGCCCTGCCCGTTGAAACGATCGGGACCGGTCGGAGAGGCACTGATCTCGTTGGAGGCCACGCGCCGCACCAGCTGATCCGTGGCGTCGTCATAGACCTCCAGTCGATACCCGCCCTCCTGGTCCGGGTTGTTCGCGGCCGGTCCTCCGCCCGAGATATACAGGCGGATGTAGGTGCCGGAATCGCTGCCGGCCGCGACCAGCTGGTTGTCGAATGTTCCGTCGGGACTCAGCGTGACGGACGTGATCGTGCGGTCCGAGACCGCGGCGAGGGAGTAGCCGGTGAACAGGACTACGAGGAGCATGGCGACGCAGACGAGAGAGGGCTTGAGTGAGAGACGACTCTCGCCGTCCGGGCTCGACTTCAATCCGATGCCTTTCATCCCAGTAAATAGTATAGGAGAACGAGGATTCGCCCCGCTCTGCTTGTGAGCAATTTTTCACGCAGGAATCGCAGAAAAACCAGAACGCGACGGGGTACGCCCCACTCCGAGAGGATGCAGGCTTCATGGCTTTCCTGGGACGAGATCAGGATCGACTGGGGGCCGATGCCCCCCAGGCCCCCGGGCAGATCCCGGGTCAGGCCCGCGATCGTCACGATCGTGACGCCGTCCGATCCCGCACCGACCGTCACCGTGCAGGTCGTGTCCTCCGTCCAGGCCGCGCCATACGTGTCGGCGAAGTAGAACCGGAAGGCGCGGGAGCCGGGCGCGGTGTCGAAACCCATTCTCCCGAAAAGCCCCGCCGTCGTCTCCGACAATCGGTATTCCAGGGTGAAGGCGAAGGAGTCGCCCACCTGCGAGGTGGTGCGCGAGTCGCCGATCATCGTGCCGTCGGGGCGGAGGAACTCCAACAGGATCGCCGTGTTTCCCAGGGCGCGTCGGCCGATGGCATCATCGCCGACTCCGCTCGGAAGCCTCGAACCCCAAAGGCTCCCCGTGTCACGCCTCACGGCGACGGCGATTCCGGCCTGCGTCTCGCGCGTCCAGATCTTGACGGCGACCGTGTCGCCGCGCGGCCCGCTCTCGGCTAGCGGCACCGCGATCGAGTAGTTGGCGTTTCTCCCGCTCGAGTCGGCGTAGGTGCGAAGCGGCGCGGCGGTCGTTCCTCCGTTGTTCAACAGCACGATCGTGAAGGATTCGACCGTCGACACGGCGGCGCCGACGGTCGCCGTCGTCTCCGCCGGGTCGACCACGGCGGCATACCCGACCGGCGAAGTCATCGTGAAGAGGGTGCCCGCCCGGTGAAAGGCCGAATCGCCACCCGCTCGCGCCACGGCATAGAGATAGTAGTCGGTGTCGAGCAACCCGGCTCCCACGAGCGCCGTCCCCGACTCCGGCAGATCGCGCGCCAGAAGGATTCCGCCGAAGGAGACACCCGTCGTTTCGGCGTAGAGATCCACCACGCGCGGCCGGGTTTCCGTCGCATAGGCGCGATACTGAACGACGAAGGGCCTGGCCAGGGAGCCCGAAGAGGCGTTCGGAGTGTCGATGCGCACGTCGAGCGCCGAGGGAAACTCGGCGGCGGAGCGGGTGCGCGAGCTGATGCGGAGCCGATCGATGCGGCCGCGCGCCGCCCAGCCCTTCGAGCCGCCGACCGTGCCGGGAGCGCCGACCTGGAAACGTTCCTTCCGAACCCACATCTCCGTGTCCCCGGCGAAGGATCCGGCCTCGATCCCGTTGATGAACATCTTCAGCGTGCTTGCACCCCACGTCGCCGCCACGTGATACCACTGGCCGGGATAGAGGGGCGCCTCCCCGACGAAGGGAGTCGCGTGGTAGTCCTGCTGGCTTCCGGAATTGTAGGAAATTCCCCAGGAGAGATCTCCGCCCTGGAAGACGCCGAAGGCCGGGTATCCGGTGACGGCCGGGATCGTCGGACGCTCGAACATATGGAGGAGCAATCCATAACCGCGGTTCGCGCTCCATAGGAATGTGTCGGGCCGGAAGTAGCACTCGATCGTGCCCGACTCCTGGAAGTTCTGCGCGTTCACGTTCCACCACGTGTCGGCATACTCGCAGAAGGCGCTCGTGTCGGAGAGATGCAGGGCCTGCCCGCCCAGGTAGCCGGCGGCGAAAAGCGCCGAGGCCGAGCGCGTGTCGGACCGCGTCGTCCCCTCGTAGTCCTCGAAGAGAAGCGTGGACGAGTCGCTCGAAAAGAGGATTTCAGGGGCCGGCGCCAGGGCGTGGATCACCGTGAGGCAGACGATAACGCCCACGGCTAGAAACGGATAGACGATCGTTCGTGAACTACCCCTCATCGCCGGAAATTATATCATGGAGGCATGATGCTAACACGATGTTTTCTAGGGGATGAATGACATTTGATCACGGATGCGGAGTCCTCTTCTCGGTTAGCGGATCATGTCCATCCTGTGTATCCATGTGAAACCCTCACCGCACCACCGCCGCCTTCTTCACCGCCCTCCCGCCGGGGCCGTCGAAGACGAGGA
>CAZWVM010000101.1:0-12772 GCA_964637705.1 uncultured bacterium | reverse complement strand
GCTCCACCTGGGGGGCGTCCGCGGAGTAGCCCCAGACGCCCAGGACGGGGGCTCGGGGATCCGGGGAGGACGGGGTCGTTCTCATGAGGCCAGTCTCTCAATTCGGGGCGGCGGATGCAACGATTCTGCGCGGTGCGGAGGCTACTTCACGGCCTTGAGGATCGCGATCATGTTGTTGACCGCGTTCATGAAATACTTCCGGGCGATATCGAAGGGAACGCCCCCGACCTCGCGCGCGAATTCCGGGTTCGGATCGAGCGTCACGGACTCGATCGTGAACTTCCCGCGAAATCCGTAGTCGTAGGGGAGGGTCTGGGTGAAATAGAGAAACGTCTTCTCCGTGAAGTACCGCACGTGAGTGGGGTCCTGGAAGGCGCCGATCGAGGTGTAGTAGGGGACGATGACCTCGACGAGCGCACCGTCGCGGCAGACGCGCCAGATCTCGTTCATGATCCCGACCAGGTCCGGCATGTGCTCGAGCAGGTTGTCGCAGAGCACGCGCTCGCAGGAGTCGCCGTGCAGGGGGATGCCGCGGCGTAGGTCGGCCAGGAGATCGGCCCGACTCGAGGAGGCGACGTCGATGCCGACGTAACCTTCACGCTTTTTCCGACCGCACCCGAGGTCCAGGTTCACCGCCTTCATCGCCGCGTCTCCCTTCCGAGGACGTCCCCGTAGACCGTCTCGAGCGCCCGGCCCATCGCGCGCGCCGAGAACCGCTCGTCGACGAAGCGCACCCCGGCCTTGCCCGTCCGCCTCCTCAGGCCGGGATCACGGATGAAGGCGTCGATCGCCGCGCGCCACGAACCGACGTCGCCGCGATCGACCAGGACCCCTCCGTCTCCGACCACGTCGACCATCCCGCCGACCCGGTTCGCCACGACCGGCACGCCCGCGGCCTGGGCCTCGAGGAGCACCCGGCCCATCCCTTCGAACTCGGAGGGCAGCGTCGCGACATCCAGCGCCTTCGTGACGGGAGCGGGATCGGCATGGAAGCCCGCGAAGACGATGGAACGCCCTGCCGGACCGAGCGCCTCCGCGCGGCGCCGCAACGCGTTCTCGAGGGGGCCCTCCCCGATGAAGACCAGCTTGACCGATTCCGACAGGAGCGGCGCCATGACGTCGACGAGGAAGGAGTGTCCCTTGCCTTCCCAGAGCTTGGCGACGAGGCCGACGGCCATGTCCGCGGGAGAGAGCCCCAGCCGCCGGCGCCCCTCCTCCCGGTCCGCGTCGCGGAATCGCTCCGATTCGATGCCCGACCAGACGATCCGGTATTCCGCAAGGCGCCCGATGCCCTCGGACGCGCCCCACTCCGCGAGGCGGTTCGAGATCGCCACGGTCGCATCGGCCCAGGGGAAGGCGCGCCGCTCGAGGAAGCGGAAGAGGGCCTTTCTCGCGGTCGATTCCCGGTCGTGAAAGGCGAAGCCGTGAACGGTGTGCACGACCTTGACTCCCGGCGTCCGGCGCGCGGCGAGCCTTCCGAGGAAGCCCGCCTTGGAATTGTGCGTATGGACGATCGCGGGCCGCAGGCGCGCGAAGAGCCGGCGGAGTTCGAAGAGCGCCCGCATGTCCGAGAGAAGCGAGACGGGCTGGACGAGATGGGGCACGGGATGAAAGGGAAATCCGTTCTCGCGCACGAGATTCTCGAGGCGTCCGCCGGGCGAGCAGGCGAGCGCCGTCCGGAAGCGGGAAGGATCGAGGTGCTTCATCGAGAGGAAGGTGTTGAGACCGCTGCCGGAGACCCAGGGAAGGGTGTGAACGTGGAGAACGAGGGGGACCCCCGTCACGCCTCGAGCCTCCTGCGGATCTCCTCCCACAGCGCGTAATAGGTTCTCTCCCCCCCGAAGAGCGCGGCACGTTCCAGCACCCCGCCGGCCGCAGGCGGATCCGCGACGGCCGCTCGCCAGCCTTGGACATCCCTCGGTTCCACGTAGCGGGCCAGGTCCCCCGCGATCTCCCGAAGCGAAGGTATATCCGCGAGGATGACGGCGGATCCGCAGGCCATGGCCTCCAGCGCCGGCAGGCCGAAACCCTCCATGAGGGCCGGGTGAAGCAGGGCGCGCGCGTTCCGATAGAGCGCCGCCAGGCGCCGGTCGTTCACGTCCGGCATCCGGATGAACGGCGCGGGCAGGTCCTCTCTCCTCGTGCCGGCGACGACGACGGGAGGCATCGAGCGACCCGAGAAGGCCTGGATCAGGGTCTCGAGGTTCTTGTGCGGCCGGTCGTCGGAGACGACGAGAAAGAAGCTCCGCGGTTCGAGGCCGAGGTCGGCGAGGGCGCGCCTGTCATCGGGCGCGGGTGCCGGTGTGAAGACGCGGCCCGCGGAATTGAGCGCGAGGACGATGCGCTCGGGCGCGACGCCCCAGTTCTCGATGAGATCGCGGCGGGACGCCTCGGAAACCGTGACGATTCCCGCGGCCGCCTTCAGGGTCATCCTGAGGCGCCAGGTGAAGGCGAGCCGGCGATGGAGGATCGTGGCGGGGATCGTGTCGTGGACGGTGGCGAGGGCGGGGATCCCGAGACCCGGCGGGATCTTGAAATACGGTGATAGCCAGAGGCCGGCCTTCTCGCGCTCGAGCATCCGGTTGAGCCGCGCGCCGATCCAGGGTCCGGCGGGCGCGTCGAGCGCGACGTCCACGCCCTCGCGGTAGCCGCCCAGGCCGAGGACGCGGATGTCGGGAGCCAGGGCCCGCTTCGCGTCGAGGGCGTTGGAGATCCAACGGCCGATTCCCGTTCCGGGTCTCCGCAACTCGCGCAGGTCGACCGCGAGCTTTCTCACGGCCGCGCCGATCCTACCGGCGCGCGCGTCCGCCGCGCGCGAGGCAGCCGACGAGCTCGGCCACCGGGATCTCCTCGACGGCGCCGGTGCGGCGGTCCTTGAGTTCCACGATACCCTGCTCGATCTTGCGCCCGGCGACGATGCGCTTCGGGATGCCATACAGGTCGGCATCCTTGAACTTGACACCCGGGCGCATATCGCGGTCATCGACGAGCGCCTCGCAGCCGGCGGCCTCGATCTGCGCGCCGATCTCCTCGAGAGCCGCCTCGGCCTTGTCGCTGGCCAGCACGACGTGGACGTCGAAGGGCGCCACGGTCTCCGGCCAGACGATCCCGTCCTTGTCGTGGCTCTGCTCGACGATCGTCGCCATGAGGCGACCCGACCCGATGCCGTAGCAGCCCATGATGAAGGGCTTCTCCTGCCCGTCGCGGTCCTGGTAGAGGGCCTGCATCGCGGCGGAGTAGCGGGTGCCGAGCTTGAAGATGTTGCCGACCTCGATGCCGCGCTTCGCCTCGAGCGGCCGGCCGCACGCGACGCAGGCGCACCCGGAGTCCGCGCTGGCGATCTCGGCGACGAGGTCGGCCTTCGCGTCGCGTCCGAGGTTGAAATTCCTCACGTGGAATCCCTCGCGGTTGGCGCCGGAGACGAGGTTGCGGGCGTTTTCGACGGAGGTGTCGGCCACGATGAAGGCCTTCGAGACGCCCCTCGGAGAGGCATAGCCGGCGACGGCGCCGGAAGCCTTGATCTCCTCCGGGTGTGCCGGTCGGATTGCGCTCTCGCCGCAGGCCCGCCCGAGCAGGGCCTCGTTGATCTCGTAGTCGCCGCGGAGGACGGCGAAGATGAGCCCCCGCTTCTCGCCGTGGTAGAAGACGGCCTTGGCGGTCAGGGACGGGGAAACGCCGAGGAAGGCCGCGACGTCCTCGATGGAGGTCTTCCCGGGCGTCGCGACTTCCTCCAGCGGCAGGGGAGCCTCGTCCGAGGCCGGGTCCCGGCGGAACCGGGCCACCTGGCGGTTGGCGGAGTAGGAGCAGGCGGGGCACGAGATGACCGTGTCCTCGCCGTAGTCCGAGACCGCGATGAACTCGTGGGCGACCTTTCCGCCCATCATCCCGGGGTCGGATTCGACGATCCTGTATTGGAGCCCGCAGCGCGAAAAAATCCTCTCGTAGGCGTCGTAGAGCTTCCGATACCACTCCTCGAGGCTCTCCTCGCTCTCGTGGAACGAGTAGGCGTCCTTCATCGTGAACTCGCGCACCCGGATGAGGCCGCCGCGCGCCCTCGGCTCGTCCCGGAACTTCGTCTGGATCTGGTAGAGCATGACGGGGAGCTGGCGGTAGGAGCGGATGTATCCGCGCACGAGATGGACGATCGTCTCCTCGTGGGTCATGGCGAGGCACATGTCCCGCTCGGCGCGGTCGCGGAAACGGAGCATCTCGGAGCCGACCTGGTCCCAGCGTCCCGATTCGCGCCAGAGCTCGGCCGGCTGCGTCACGGGCAGCAGGACTTCCTGCCCGCCCACGCGGTTCATCTCCTGCCTGAGGATCTCCTCGATCTTCTGGATGACGCGCCAACCGAGAGGCATGAGCGAGTAGATGCCCGCGCCGACGGAGCGGATGAAGCCCGCGCGCAGCAGGAGCCGATGGGAGGGAAACTCGGCGTCGGCCGGGTCTTCACGAAGCGTCGGGGCGAAATACTGCGATAGACGTGTCAGGCTCATAATCCGCAGTTTATCGTCGTGCTTCGGTGTTGCCAATTACTATGGAGCTATCTAGGATAGGGTCATGGGGAAGAACTGGAACCTCCGGATCACCGATCGGCGAGGCCGGGCCAAGGTCCACACGCTGGCCAACCTACCCGTGGTGCTTGGCCGCGACGAGACTCTTCCGATCCCCATCGACGATCCCCAGGCCTCTCGCAAGCACTGCCAGATCGACGCCTGCGACGAGAACAGCTTCCGCGTCTCCGACCTCGGGTCCACCAACGGAACCCTCCTGAACGGCCGCAAGATCACCCGCGCGGTGGCAGGTGACGGCGACCGGATCAAGGTCGGGGAGACGATCGTGGAGTTCCTGAAGGTTGAGGAGGTTTCGGTCGACGAGGACACCGGGATGCGCCAGCTTTCGATCCTGAAGTCCTTCTCCTCGCCCTCGAAGCCGGCCGGACCGTCCGCCGAAGCCCGGCACGACGAAAAATCGGCGATCCTGTCGCGGCTGGGCGCGGCGGCCGCCGCCGGGCAGGCGGTCGTCTCCACGGCTTCGCAGCAGCGGCTCGCTCTGGTGGCCGAGATCGCGCGGCTCCTGACGATGGAGGGGTCGGCTGCCGACTCCTTCAAGGTCATGCTGGCCGGGCTGATCCAGGTCTATCCCATCGACCGGGCGGCGATCCTGAGGTGGGACGAGGAGAAGCGCGCCCTCGATCCGACCGTCTCGCGCGTCAAGGAGGGCGCCGCCGGGGGCGTGGTGGTCTCGCGCACGATCTGCCAGCACATCATCAGGACGGGCGAGGCGATCGTGACGGAGAACGCCGTCCTCGACCCGCGTTTCTCCTCCGGCGACTCGATCATCGAGAACCGTCTCGGCTCCGTCGTCGCCGCCCCGATCTCCGCCCGCGGTCGGTTCCTCGGCGTGCTGTATGCGTGCACCCAGGAAAAGGCCGCGGTCTTCTCGGAGGCGGACCTGAGCTTCCTCGCGCTCATCGGCAACCTCGTCGCCCTCGCGATCATCCTCGACGGGGAGAAGCCCGCGTGACGGACCTCCTGAAGCCCGGCGACCGCCTGAGCCCGGTCTTCGACATGACGATCACGGAGAAGATCGCGGAGGGCGGGATGGGGGAGGTTTACGAGGCGATCCTGCACGGCGCGAGCGGCTTCGAGAAGCGCATCGCCCTGAAGGTGGTGCGCTCGGAGTTCCTGCACGGGCCGGGGCTGGAGGAGCCATCGCTGACGGCCGCGCGCGAGATGGACTTTCTGACGCGACTCGTGAACGAGGCCAAGCTCGTCTCGAACCTCATCCACACCCACATCGTCCAGATCTATCTTCTCGGCACGGCCGGAGGCGGGCAGGCCGGGTTGTCGGGCTTCATCGCGATGGAGTACGTCCGGGGCGTGAGCCTGCGCAGTTTCATCGATCGCCACCTCTTCGAGTCGCAGGAGATGCCGGTCGAGATCGCGGTCTACATCGCTTCGAGGCTTGCCCGGGCGCTCGAGTACGCGCATATGCTGAAGGACCGGGACGGGACGCCCCTGGACATCGTACACCGGGATGTTTCCCCGACGAACGTTCTTCTCTCGGTCGAGGGCGTGGTCAAGCTTTCCGACTTCGGGATCGCCAAGGCCCTCCACCACGATCCTCACACGCGCGACTACGTGGTGGGCAAGAAGCGGTACATGGCCCCGGAGCAGTTCGAGACGGGCGACGTCGATTTCCGCGCGGACCTCTTCAGCCTCGGCATCCTTCTCTTCGAGATGCTGACGAGCCGCCTTCCGGACCGGGCAAGCCTTCCGGCGCGGCCGAGTTCGCTGCGCGACGGGGTCCCGCCGGAGGTCGACGAGATCGTGGCGAGGTGCCTGCAACCCGAGGCCGGACGGAGGTATGGCCAGACGACGGAATTGGCCGTCGACCTGGAGCGCGCGATCTACGGAAAGGGCTACGGCCCGACCTTCGTGACGTTGGCACAATACCTGAAGACGATTTTCCCGGCGCTCGGCATCGAGACGCCGAAGGCCGGTGTCGAGGAGCGCACGATGATCCACCGCTAGCGAGGCGGCGGATCGAGGGGGCGGACGATGTGGCGTTACATCCATACGCGCGGACAGACCTTCGGCCCGGCGGATCTCGACCGGCTCCAGATCTGGTTCCAGGAGGGGCGTTTCGGCCCCGACGACTGGGTCTGGATCGACGAGGAGAACCGGTGGGTCGCGGCGCGCGAGTGCCCGGACCTGGCGGCCTTCTTCCGGAGCAAGGGCTCGGGCTTCTATTCTTCGAAGCTCGCGGCCGCGCCGTCCTCCGCGGCGCCCGCCGCCTCGTCCGGAGGAACCGTCTCTTCCGGCTCCGTGCCGGCGCCCGTTGTGCGCCAAATGCCGATCCCCGAGAGCCTCTTCGAGCACGAGCGGAAGGGGAACCGGCACTACCTGCGGTTCGACGCGATCGCGAAGGGGCGCTACTACGCGGTCCAGGCCCAGCGCATGCCGACGGAGAGGGATTATCACCATTGCCGCGTCCTCAATGTCTCGATGGGAGGGATCGGGATCGAGACGGAGGAGACGATCGAGCCCGGCCGGACGATCCGGATCGAGACGGATTTCGGAGACGAGTCCTTCGGCCTTTTCAAGGTCATGGCGATCGTCGTGCGCACGGCGCCGTCCCTGGAATTCGGCTACGTCGAGCACGGGGTGATGTTCTCCAACCTGCCCGCCGACGACCGGCGCAACCTCATCCGGTTCCTCGAAAGACGGCTCTCCGGCGGAGCCTGAATTCCGTTCTCAATCCCGCGCGCGCCGTGGATAATCGGACCATGGCACGCTGCTTCTTCCAGTTCGAGGACATGAGCCTGCCGGAATCCGGAGCGGATTTCGACGAGGCGCTGGAACGGTATTACCGTTTCGCGGCGCGGACGGGCCTGCGGGACGGCTTCGTCGCGCGGCAGGTTCACGGCACGGCGATCCTGGAGGCCGGGGGGCGGCCGTCGCGACCGCTCCTGCCGACGATCCTGGGCGAGGGCGACGCGGTCTGGACGTCATGGGCGGACCGGTGGGTGGGCGTCTTCACGGCCGACTGCCTGCCTCTCCTCTTCGATGCCGGCGATCGGGTGATGGCCGTTCACGCCGGATGGCGGGGGCTGGCCGCGGGGATCCTCGGCCGGGCCGTCGATACGCTCGGCGCGGCATCGATCCGATCGGTGACCCTGGGGCCGGCCGCGAAGGGATGCTGCTACGAGGTCGGGCCGGAGGTCGTGGCGGCAATCGAGGGGGCGGGCGTGGAACCGGTGATGCAGGGACGACGACTCGACCTGCCCGAGACCGCGCGTCGCCATCTTAGGACGCGGGGCGTCGCGAGCGTCGCCTTCAGCGAGCCGTTCGGGTGCACGATCTGCGACCGGCGATTCCGATCGTATCGCCGCGAGGGAGAGTCGGCGGGGCGGAATCTCGCGGCGATCGCGCGGGAGACGCCGTGAGGGTCCTCCTGTCGTGCATCACCTACCACCCGACCGTGGGGGGGGCCGACGATTTCGCGCGCTCGATCGCCGAGGGCCTGGCGCGCCGGGGGCATGATGTCGCCGTGGCGACGTCGGATCTCGAGCGTCACGTCGCCGGGGTCCGGCTCCGGGATACCCGGGATCTCGTCCTGGGCGGCGTGCCCGTCTACCGTCATCGGAGCTACGGCGTTCCGGGCCATTGCTACCCGCTCTGGCCCGGCCTGGCCGAGCGGATACGACGATTCAGGCCCGACGTGATCCACGCCTTCGGACTCGGCTACTACAGCGTCGACGGTCCGTCGCGGATGCGCGTGCGCCACCCGGTGCTCGTCTCGCCCACGGGCGGTCGATGGCGCGAGGGACGGCTCTACGGGTTTCTGCGAGCGGCTTTCGGGCGGCATGCCGAGCGCGTGCCGCTCTGGACCGCCCTCTCCCGAAGCGAGAGGTCGAGCCTCAGGCGAGACCACCCGGATGCGCCCGCGATCGAGATCCTATCGCCCTCGATCGACGAGGAGGAGTGGCGGATCGAGAGGCCCGACCCGTTTTCGGAGATCCCGCGCGGGCGACGGATCCTCTTCGCGGGGCGGCTCTCCCGCGACAAGGGACTGGACGACCTGTGCGCGGCCTTGAGGAGCCTTCGGGCCGGGACCGGAGCCGAACTCCTGGTGGCGGGCCCCGACTACGGTTACGGGGAACCGCCCCGGGTCGAGGGGCTTCACCGGCTCGGCGTTCTGCCGCGCGAAACTCTCCTCGCGGCCTACCAGCACTGCGACGTGCTCGTGCTCCCGTCCTACCACGAGGGTTTCGGCATCGTCCTCATCGAGGCCATGGCCGCGGGCAAACCCGTCGTCGCGTATGACAACACGTCGATGCCGGAACTGGCGCGCGACGGCCAGAACGGCCGCTGCGTCCCGACCGGGGACGTCGAGGCGCTGACCGAGGCCTTGCGGCACCTGCTCGATCATCCGGCCGAGGCGCGGGCGATGGGCGAGAACGGGAAGAGGATCGCTCGAAGTGAATTCGGCCGGGGCGGAATGCTCGACCGCGTCGAATCGCTTTATCGCCGCGTCGTGGCCGATCATCGCCCGTGACGAGGTCCCGGCCGGGCGACGGGGTTGGCAGGCGGCCGTTCTTCGTGGAGAATGGGGAGCGATGAGCGACCGGACGGACCCGACGACGACTGAGAACATGCACCCCTCGCTGGCGGTGCTGGAAATGACGTCCCGCGCCATGTCCGACGAGCGCAAGTGGGAGCCGACGCTCTTCTACCGAACGGCATGTCGGCAGGCGGCCGAGACCGCCGGTTCGCACGGGGCCTCCCTTTTTCTCGCCGATTCCGCCGGGCACTCGATCATCCTCATCTCCTCCTTCGACGACGCGGACATCCAGATCCCGGGGCGGCGCTTTCAGCGGGGAGAGGGCGTGGCGGGAGCGGCCTTCGCTTCCGGCCAGATGGAAGTTCACCAGTCGTCGAGCCCCCATGCGTCGTTCCGTCCCTCCCGCTCGGCCCCGGTCATTTCCGCCGTGGCGGCGCTTCCCCTGGTGAACGAGGCGGGCCGCATTCTCGGAGTTCTCTGCGTGCACAACCCCCGGATCGCCGACGACGAGTTCGTCCCGGGGGTCCTGGAGAACCTCCGTTCCTACGGCCGGGCGCTGGCGGCGGGATTGAGCATCATCCGGATGGCCGAGACGCTCTACGAGTCAAGCACCCGCTACCGCGTCGACGCGGAGCGATGGTTCCATCTCTATTCATCCGCGTCGGTTCTTCTCTCCGGGGCCTCGAGCACGATCGTGAGCGAGGAGATCCTGCGTTCGCTGATGAGATTCATCGACGTGGAGCGCGCCGGGATCTACAGGCCCGAGACGGAGGTTCTGCGTCCCCTGGCCGTGGTCGGCCTGCCCGAGCGGCTCGGCAAGCCGCTCGCTTTCGGCGCGCCTCGTTCCGGGGCGCGCGACATGGTGGAATCCCTGCTTGTCGAGGCGGCCGTGGAGATGCGAGAGAAGAGTCTCGCGCCGCCGAAGGAGATCGGAAGGGCGCCGGGCCGGCAGGCGCTCGGCCCGGTTCTCGCGCTGCCCGTCGTGATCGAGGAACGCCTGGTGGCGGTCTTCCTGACCGCGCGGGGGCTCGAGGATCTGAGGCCCTTCACCGACGAGGAGATCGCCTCGTGTCGCGCGATTCTCGCCCAGACCGCGCTGCTCATCGAACACGCCCTGAAGCGGGACGACGGCGACGCACGGGGGGCGGAGGAACGGGCATGATCGACGAATCGAAACGCGAGAACGAGCCGGAGGGTCCGAACGGAAACGGGACGGAGCCGGAAGGTGCGATCGACGCGAACGGGGACGTGCTGGAGATCGACGTCGAACTGGAGAAGGACCGGGTCGAGACGATCGACGACATCGACATCCGCGAGGTGCAGGTCAAGGTTCGCGTCGGGTGGAAGCTCAAGCTCGGTGTCGGTATCGTCGTCTTCTCCTTCGTCATGTCCCTGGTCGGCGCGCCCCTTCTCATCGTCTGCGGGTGCATGGCCTACGCGGCCGAGTGCTATGCCGCGAGCTGGGGCGTGCTGCTCCTGGGAATCGTCATCGGGGGGCGCGAGGCCTACGAGATCGTGAAGAGCTGGAAGATGAAACTACGTCACGCCGTGGCCCGCAAGCTGAAGTCGAGGAAGAAGGCGGGCGGATCCGCGCCGGCCTGAGGGCGAATCTCTCTCCATTCACCGCGTCGCCGACAGGAGCGCTTCCACGAACCGGGGATGGGACGCGACGAGACCGCTGCGGGTGCGGGGCACCGGCCGGTTGAAGAGCAATTCCTCGCCCGAGACCTCGCGGACGACGCCGCCCGCCGCCCGCATCACGGCGACGGCGCCCGCGATATCCCACTCCGAGCGGGGACGGCGGGTGACGACGCCGTCGCATCGCCCCGCGGCCGCCTGGCAGATCTTGTAGGCGATCGAGCCGCACGCCGTGGTCTCCACCCGGTCCTCGTAGCCGGTCCAGAGTCCCTTCGCCGTCTCCGTGCGGGAGACGAGAATTTTCGGGCGGGAGACCGGCACGGAGGGGGCGATGGGCGCATCGTTCAGGAAAGCTCCGTGGCCGACGACTCCCCGGAAGACCAGCCGCTCGGCAGGATTGACGACCGCGCCCAGGACGGGCGTACCGTCGACGCAGAAGCCGACCGAAACGACAAATTCGGCCACGCCGCGCACGAACTCGCGCGTGCCGTCGATCGGATCGACCACCCAGACGCGCCGCTTCCGGAGTCGCTCCGGGTCGTCGGCCGTCTCCTCCGAGAGCCATCCATCTTCGGGAAACGCGGAGGAAACGCATGAGCGGATGAGTCGGTCGGCGGCGAGATCGGCCTCGGTCACCGGATCGCCGGGTCTCTTTTCCATCACCTCGAGTCCTTCTCGCCGGAAATGGGAGAGAACGAGGCGGGCCGCCCGGAGGGCGGCATCGAGCGCGACCTCCATCTCCGCCCGGCAAGGCGTCACGGACCCCTCCTCTCGGGAAACGTCCATGATCGGGACCGGACCGCGTTCAGATCTTGTACTTGTTGAGCTGACCCGGATCGAGGTTCTCCAGGAAGGTCTTGTACTGCTCGGCCTGCGCCTCCTTCAGGAACCGGTCGATCGCGTCGGCGTCGTCGCAGACGGCCTTCTCGGCGAGGATCGGGGCGTCCATGCGCAGGGCGAGCGCGATGGAATCGCTCGGGCGCGCGTCCACGGAAACCGTCCGGTCGCCGACGCGCAGCGCCATCTCGGCGAAGAAGGTCCCGTTCTTGATCTCGTGGATCACGACGAAGTCGAGCCTGACGTCCAGGGCGATCAGCATCTCCCGGACGAGGTCGTGAGTCATCGGTCGCGGAAGCTCTACGTCCTCGAGCGCCATGATGATCGCCGTGGCCTCGTAGGGGCCAATCCAGATCGGAAGAGAATACTTCTCGTCCTCGCTCATCAGCACCACGATCGGCGTCTGGTTGCGCGGATCGATGACGACATACTTCACGCTCATTGCGAGAATGCCGCGTTCGTCGACCGGATCGCCGGACGGCGGTTCCGGCGGCAGGTTCGCCTCAGCCACGGAGCTGTCTCATGCTGAAGGCCGGCTTCCCGTCCGGGTCCTCGGCGATCGTGATGCGCAGGCTTCGCCGCTCGCGCCGCACCGGCGCCTCCTCGATCCCCTCGCCCGAGAACGTGACGCCGGGGAAGAGGGAACCGGTCACCTCCATGACGGGTTTCGTCTCCGCCGGCCGGACCTTCTTCTCGAGATCCACGATCTCGTCGTGGACCTCCTTCATCCGCTCGAGCGTCCGCGGATAGGGCTCGGTCGACTTCGAAAGCGTCGCGATGCGCTCCCCGTGACGGTCGGGGTCCTCGAGCGACAGCCTCCGCAGCTCCAGGATGCCCTCGTGCATCGACTCGGCGACGGCGCGAAGCTCCTTGAGGGTGTCCTTCAGTTCCTGGATCCGCTTCCTCGCCTCGCCGACGATCCAGTCGCCCATGTAGATCGCGGTGCGCGGGTTGGAATCCGCGCCGACCTGGCGCGCCTTCAGGCGCGTGACGAAGGCGACGCGTCCCCCGAGGAGAACGCCGGGACTGCCCTCGACGGAGACGCCGCCCGCCGTGAGAATCGTCGAATGCATGACATGCTCCGCGACGATCACGTCTCCACCGGCCTCGATCGTCGCGTTCTCGATGAACTTCGCGTGAATGTCCCGGGCGGCGCGAATGCGTCCCTTGCCCTGTCCCTTCACGCCCTTCTCGAAGCGGATCGATCCCGCGTGGCTCGTGATCTCCGCGC
>CAZWVM010000100.1:0-12936 GCA_964637705.1 uncultured bacterium | reverse complement strand
CGATGTGCACGTCGCCCATGCCCTTGATGATCGTCTGGTTGAACTCCGGGTCCATCTGCAATCGGATCGTCGGATCGACCGCGAGGATCTTGCCGATGGCGTTGCCCAGCTTCTCCTGGTCCTTCCGGCTCTCGGTCTTGATCGAGAAGTCCACCACCGGCTCCAGGAACTCGATCGCCGGGAAGACGACCGGCCGCTTCGCGTCCGCGAGCGTGTCCGAAATGACGGTGTTCTTCAGTTTCGCGAGCGCCACGATGTCGCCCGCGTGAACCTCCGGAACCTCCTCCCGGTTCTTCGCCCGGATGATGAGGAGGTGCCCCATGCGCTCCGACCCGCCCTGCTTCGTGTTCGCCAGCTCCGCGCCGGGCAGGAGCTTGCCGGACTGGAGCTTCAGGAGAACGAGTTCGCCGAGCTGGGGCTCGGAGACGACCTTGAAGGCGAAGGCGGAGACCGGCTCCGCGTCGTCGGCCTTCACCGTGATCTCCTTGCCCGCGGCGTCCTTCACCGTCAGGGCCGGCATCTCCGACGCCGCCGGGAAGACCGTGTTGACGAGTTCCAGGGCCTCGGCGCCGCCGATGGCCTTGGTCGAGGAGACGCAGAAGATCGGGAAGAGGAGGCCCTTCAGGACCGCCGTCTTCAGGGCGCGGCTCAGCTCGTCGGCCGAGATCTCGCCGCCCTCCAGATACTTCTCCATCAACGCGTCGTCGCTCTCGACCGCCGCCTCGACGATCTCGAGCCTCAGCGCGGCCACCTTCTCCTTCAGCGCCGCCGGGACCTCCGTGGCTTCCGCTTTATCGCCCTTGTACACGGTCGCCTTGCCGGAGAGAACGTCCACCACGCCCTGGAAGCCGGCGCCGGGTTCGATCGGGCACTGCAGGAGCACGCACTTCTGCGAGAGGCTCGACTTGAGGTTGGCGACGACCGTGTCGATGTTGACGTTCTCGCGGTCGCACTTGTTGATCACGAGACCCCGCGGCATCTCGACTTCCTGCATCATCTTCCAGGCCTTGTGCGCCTGCACCTCGAGCCCCGCCACCGCGCTGATCAGCACGAGGCCGCAGTCGGCCGCCCGGAAACCGCAGAGGATCTCGCCGATGAAGTCGGCGTAGCCCGGCGTGTCGATGAAGTTGACCTTCGCGCCGTTCGACTCGATCGGCACGACCTTGGCGAGAATCGATATCTGCCGCTTCACTTCCTCGGGGTCGTAGTTGCAGACGCTCGTCCCGTCCACCACGCTGCCGAGCCGGGTGGCGGCGCCGGAGCGGTAGAGGAGCATCTCGAGGAACGACGTCTTGCCGCTGCCTCCGTGCCCCATGACGACGACGTTCCTGATCTTGTCCGAGGTGTAAACCTTCATCGAGAGACCCCTTTCGGGTGAATTTTGAATTCGATTCTCGTGTGCGACGAAGCAGGGTTCGTTGTTGCGCGTATCATGCCCGAGGAGCCCCCGAGCGTCAAGCCCGCGGGCGCGGTTCGTGGCCTGAAAAAGTTCCTCTTTTCGCCGGGGCGGCGGATGACGGCGACGCGCGAAGGATGCTAGAATGCCGCCTCCGGAATCGCCGTTTCACGGGACGGATCTCGCGTCGAGGAAAGAGGGACCCATGTCGAAGATGACGAATGATGGAAGGATGAGGAGGGCGACGGCCGGGGCGGCTCTCCTCCTCCTGCTCGCCTGCGGCGGCGTGCGCCGCGGAGATCTTCGCGCCTACTTCGTCGCCGCCTCGGGTTCGTCCAGCGAGAGCGCCCGCTTCGCGCCCGAGCGCGCCTTCGACGGAGATCCCTCCACGCGCTGGTCCAGCCGCTTCGAGGACGGGCAGTGGCTCGAGGCGAAGTTCGACCGCGTCGTGACCGCCGAGACGGTCGTCATCCAGTGGGAGACCGCCCGCGCCGCGGACTTCGCGCTGCTCGTCAAGGGCGCTACCGGCGACTGGGTCGAGGTCGCCCGACGCCAGGGCGTCATGAAGGGCGATTTTGACACCTTCGCCCTGCCCGGCCCGACCCCGGTGGCGGAAATCAGGATCCAGTGCGACCGCCGCGCCACCGAGTGGGGCAACTCCATATTCGAGGTCTACGTCTACGGCGAGGCCGCCGGCGAGCCGCCCGCCGTGAACCTCATCGGCTGGAAGCCCGCGCCCAACGAGTGGGAGAAGCGGGATCGCGAGGTCGCCGAACGCCTCCTCGCCGTCGCCGCACAGGATCCGCCCCATGGCCGGGACCTTTCCGACGACGAGTTTCTCGAGTTGGTCTCGCGGCGCGCCTTCGATTTCTTCTGGTGGGAGACGAATCCCGGGACCGGATTGACCCGCGACCGCGCCTGCAACTTCAAATCGAGCGAGGAGATCGCGGTCGCGTCCATCGCGAACACCGGCTTCGCCCTCTCCGCCTATTGCATCGGCGCCGAGCGGGGCTGGGTCTCGCGCGAGGAGGCTCTCGCCCGCACCCTCGCCACCCTCTCGGCCTTCGCCGCCGACTCCTACGTCCGCCACGTGCGCGGTTTCTACCCCCACTTCGTCAACCTCTTCTCCGGGAGCGACGAGTCCGGCACCGAGGTCTCGACCATCGATACCGTCCTCTTCCTCGCCGGGCTTCTCACCGCCGAGCAGTATTTCGGCGACACCGAGGTCTCACGGCTCGCGAAGATCATCGGAAACCGCGTCGACTGGAATTGGGCCCGCAACAATCACCCCCACTTCGTCTCGCACGGCCTCGACAACCAGGGGCGCTTCCTCAACAGCGCCTGGGGCTCCTCCACCGAGGCCCTTCTCATCTACCTCGTCGGCATGGGCAGTCCCACGCATCCCCTCAGGCCGGCCTCGTGGGACGCCATCGACCGGCATACCGGGGAATACGAGGGCTACACGTGGGTCGTGGAGTACGGGTCACAGAACATCTTTCCGTTTCACTACCCCGACCTTTGGTACGACTTCCGCGGCCGTGTCGACCGCTCGGGCGAGGATTACTTCCTCAACGCGGTCACGGCGGTCACCGCCCAGCGCGAGTACTGCATCCGTCTCGCCTCGGAATTTCCGAAGTCCTACGGGCCGGATGCGTGGGGTCTCGCGCCCGCCGACGGTCTCGGCGACCAGTACATGATCTACGGATTCCCGCCCGGCGTCGCCTATTCACGGCCCGATGGCACCGTGGTCATGCCCGCGCTCGGCGGTTGCATGCAGTGGCTGCCCCGCCACACCCTCCGCGCCCTGCGGGCCGCGTATGACAACCACCGCGCGGGGATCTGGGGCAAGTACGGATTCACCGACGCCTTCAATCCAACGCACGGTTTCTACACGCGCGACGTCATCGGCATCGATCATGGCGCGCTACTCATGTCCATCGAGAACCACCGGACCGGGTTCTTCTGGAGGCATTTCATGTCGCACCCGTGGATCCGGAGATCGACCCGGGCGATCGGGTGGGCCGTGCGCCCGCACTACGGCGAGCCCGGCGGACCCGTCGACCTCACGCGCGACGCCTCCTGGAGGGCGACGACCGGGGACGGCGCGTTTGCCGCGCCCGACTTCGACGACCGCTCCTGGACCGAGGCCCTGGTGCCGGACCGCTGGGAGAACCTCGGCGGCGCCTTCAGGAACTATGACGGCGTCGGCTGGTACCGCGCCGAGTTCACCGTGGATTCCGACCGGCTCGAACTTTGGCGCCGGTCGCGGAAGCCCCTGGTCCTTGCGCTCGGAGGTGTCGATGACGCCGAATCCGCCTTCCTCAACGGGACGCTCGTGGGCGAGACCCCGGCGGACGCGGACAGCTGGCGCCGTCCGCGCGCCTACACCGTGCCGATGGAACTGGTGCAGCTCGGCCGCAATGTCCTGGCGATCCGCATCACCGATCGCTCGGGCAGCGGCGGCATCTGGATGCCGCCGGCGGAACTGGGGCCGAGATAGCCGGGCGCCTTCGTCCTGGCCGCCGCCCGTCCCCCCGCGCCGGCAACCCGGTATCGCCCCGGCGTCCGCCTGTTGCGGACCGGTGGAGTGACCCTTAGAATCGCGATGCGGGGGGAAGAGGGAGAAACGGACGGACGATGCGAGGCACGCTCATGTTTCGGACCGGTTTTCATGCGAACGTCGCGGTGGTCGTCATGACGTCGCTTCTCGCCGCGGGTTGCGGCGGTGACGCGCCGTCCTCCCCGGCCCCGCCCGCCGACACCGCGCCCGCTTCGCGCCCGGCCGCCGACACGCTGCCGGCCGCCGCCCCGGCCCCGGCCGCGCCCGTCATCACCACCGAGCTTCCGCCCGTCGACACCTCCCGCGTCCCCGCGCTTCCCGGCTGGCGTCTCATCTGGCACGACGAGTTCGACGGCCCCGCCCTCGACGATATCAAGTGGCGCGCCGAGGACGCCGCGCTCGAGAAGAACAACGAACAGCAGTACTACACGCCCGAGGACGTCTTCGTCCGGGGGGGAAACCTCGTCCTGCGCAGCCAGCGTCGCGAGCGAGGAGGCCGACCCTACACCTCCGGACTCGTCGAGACGAAGGGCCGCTTCTCCTTCCGGTTCGGCCGCGTCGAGGTCCGGGCCAAGCTTCCCGGCACGAAGGGCGTCTGGCCCGCTCACTGGATGCTGCCGGCCGACGGATCCTGGCCGCCCGAGATCGACTTCATGGAACTCCTGGGCCACGAGCCGAATCGCGTCTACCAGACGAACCACTGGGGCCGGGACTACACCGAGCACCAGTATGACGGCAAGATGACCGAGGGCCCCGACTTCACCGCCGGATTCCACACCTTCGCGGTCGAGTGGGAACCGGAGGAGATCCGGTGGTTCGTGGACGGCAAGCACACGCACACGATGCGCTCGAACGTGCCGACGAAACCCTTCTTCATCATCCTGAACACCGCGGTCGGCGGAGACTGGCCGGGATTTCCCGACGCGACGACCGTCCTGCCCCAGGAGCACCTCGTCGATTACGTGAGGGTCTGGCAGAGGGACGAGACGAGCCGCTGCAGCGTCGAGGCGGAGTGCGAACGCGGCCAGGTCTCGATCGAGCCACGGCCGTGGCAGATCGCGAAGGGCTCGATCGTCACGCTCCGCTGCACGCCGGACATCGGTTATCGCTTCGTGAGATGGACCGGCGACCGCGAGGAGACCGCGAACCCCCTGCGCATGGTTCTCGATCGCAACCTCCGCCTCGCCGCCGTCTGCGAGCCCGATCCCGCCGCGCCGCCGCTCGTCTCGAGGGGCAAGGTCGCCACGGGATCCTCCCAGGAGGCGGCGCTCGCACCGAACTTCGCCGTCGACGCGAACCCCCGGACGCGCTGGGGATCGGGCTGGTCCGACAACCAGTGGCTCATGATCGATCTCGGTGCCGTCCACTCCATCGCCGCGGTCCAGGTCCGCTGGGAGGCGGCCAGCGCGAAGGAATACGAGATCCAGGTCTCGGCGGACGGGACGACCTGGACGACGGTGAAGCGCGTGACGGACGGGACGGGAGGCGTCGCGCAGTTCACGAACCTCGCGGCGCGCGGCCGTTTCGTCCGCCTGAACGGAATCTCGCGCAACACGAAATACGGCTTCTCGGTCTTCGAGTTCGAGGTCTACGGGCGGCCGATCGGGTGAGTCGGACGAGTTCGCCGGGCCGTGACCGGCTTTCCTCCGCCTTTCTCTTCGCGCTCGCCCTCCTGGGTCTTTCCATCGCCGCCGTCCTGACCGGGCTCCACCACGAGACGAGGCGCAGCGAACCGCTCCGCCTCGCGGGCTCGACCTCCGATATCTGCGCGGCGGCGGGGGCCGGCGGCGACTGCGTGACGGTGCTCGAGTCCGAGGCGGGAACCGTTCTCGGTCTTCCCGTCTCCGTTCCCGGCGCCGTCTTCTACGCGTTCGTCGCCGCGCTCGTCCTCGTCGAGTCGAGGGGCCTTGTGCGCGTCGAGCGCGCGCTCCCGCTCGTCCTCGGGGGAAGTCTCCTCGCCTGCCTCGTCTCGGCCCGCCTCGCCTGGATCGCGACGACGCGTCTCGAGGCCTTCTGCCCGCTCTGCACCCTCCTGCACCTCGTGAACCTCGCCCTTCTCGCGGTCTCGCTCCTGGCCGTTCGCCGCCGCGCCCTGCCGCTCATCGCCTCCTTCCGGGGGCTCGCCGTCGATGTGCTTCGCGACGTGCCGGTATTCGTCGCTATCGTCGCTCTCGGCGGCGCCGTCTTTCTCGGGCTCGCACGCGCGGACCGCGCGCAGATCGCCCGGGATCTCTTTCGGACCGGGCTCCACCGCATCCTCGCCGGCACGATCGAGCCGCGGAACGCGTCCGCGCCCGGCCGGCCGGCCGTCGGCCCACCGGGTGCGCCTCTCGAGGCGGTCCTCTTCTTCGATTACGCCTGTCCCTCCTGCGCCGTCGCCGAGCGCCGCTGGCGCTCGCTCGCGGGCGATCCCGCGCGCGGCCTCTCGGTCGCCCTGCGCCATCTTCCGATCGATACCGCGTGCCATCCCGCGCTCGAGGTCCAGCGGCATCCCGGGGCCTGCGCGGCCGCCGTCACGGCCGCGTCGGTCCGCGCGGCCCGGGGCGAGGAGGCCTTCTGGCTGTTTCACGACGCGGTCTTTGCGTCGAAGGGACCGCTTCCCGAGCGCGTCGATCGCGCGCTCGCCTCCTGCGGCCTCGATCGGGCCGCCCTGGCCGCGTCGGAAACCGCGGCGCGCGCGGTCGTGTCGGAGGACGTCCGCGATGCGCTCGCGCTCGGCGTCGACGGAACCCCGTACGCCTTCGTTAACGGCTATCCCGTCCGCGGCTCGGTGCGGATCCGCACCCTGCGGACTCTGCTCGACGAGATGCGGTCGTCCGGCTCATGACCGTCCCCGCCGTCCTCTTCGACTCGGTCTCGAAGGTCTATCCTTCGATCCCGGGTCGTACCGCGAAACCGGCCCTTGACGGAGTCTCGCTCGAGATCGCCCCGGGCGACACGGTCGGGCTCGTCGGCCCCAACGGCGCCGGCAAGACCACCTTCGTCAAGATTCTCCTCGGGCTCGTCCGGCCGACGTCCGGCGCCGCGCGCGCCTGGGGGCATGAACCGGGCGCCCCCGAGATCGCGGGCGCGATCGGCTACGTCCCCGAACTGCCGGCGTCCTATCCCTTCCTCTCCGCGCGCGAGACGCTCGAACTCTTCCGCTACGGGGATCCCGGGATCCCGGGTTCGCGGTGCTCGGAACTCCTCGGCCTGGTGGGACTGGAGCGCGACGCCGACCGCCCGGTCGCGCATTACTCCAAGGGCATGAAGGTTCGCCTCGGCATCGCCGTCTCCCTTCTCGCCTCGCCGCGCCTCCTCGTCCTCGACGAGCCGACGACCGGGCTCGACCCGGTCGCCCTGCGTTCTCTCGTCCGCGTGCTCGAGGCGCTTCGCGCGGAGGGTCGGACGATCCTGCTCTCGTCCCATGACCTGCGAACGGTGAGCGCGCTCTGCGCGCGAGTGGTCCTCATCGACCGAGGCCGCATCGTCTGCGACCGGGCGGCGGCGGAGTGGACGGCGGGGGGGCGGACGCTCGAGGATGCGGTGGTGGAGCGGCTGGAGGCCGCGCCGGACGCCGGCGCGGCGGGGGCGACGTCATGAGGAGGGTCGCGGCGATCGCGATGCTCGCCCTGCGCGAGGCCGTGCGCAACCGCACCTTCGGCGTGCTTCTCCTCTTCGCCGTCCTTCTCCTGGCCGCCACCCCGCTCTTCTCCTCGCTCTCGCTGGACGCGCGCGTCATGGTCGTCACCGACGTCGGCCTGGCGGCGGTCACGCTCTTCCTGCACTTGATCGCCGTCGTTCTCGCGGTCGAACTGCCGGCCGGGGACCTCGCCCGCGGCACGGCGCAGCTCCACTTCGCGCGCGGCACGTCGCGCGGGGAGTGGGTGGCCGGTCTCGCCGCGGGGCTCGCCGCCCTCCTCGCGCTCCTCGCCGCCGGCATGGGCGCCCTCTTCGCCCTCTTCCTCGCGCTCCAGGGCCTCGCGCCGGCCCTCGATCTTCCGCTCGCCGTCGCTGTCATCTACGGCGAGTCGCTCCTGCTCGCCGGGTTCGCGTTCCTCGTGGGCAGCCTCTTCACGCGCTTTCCCGCGATCTTCGTCGCCTGCGGCTTCTACGCGCTGGGGCACATGGGCGAGGGCTTCCGGCTCTCGATCGGGATGCAGGCCGGGCGGGTGGAGGCGCTTCTGACCGAGACCGCGTGGTTCCTGATGCCGCACCTGGAGTTCTTCGGCGTCGGCCCGCGCCTCGACTGGACGCCGCCCTTGACCGCCGCATCGGCCGCGGGGATCCTCCTCTACGCCGTCACTTACGCCGTCGCGTGCGTGGCGCTATCCGCCATCCTCTTCCGGAGGAAGGACCTTTGAAACCGGCCGCCTGGCTCGCCGCGGCGTTTCTTCTCAACGTCATCGCCGCGCGCTCTGCGGCACCGTCCCGCCCGGAGGGCGCCGGCCCGGCCATGACCGGGGCACAGGTCGTCGACCGCTTCTCGCCGCTTCTCCGGCGCGCGGTCGGTCATGCGCTCTGGATCCGTCTGGTGCAGGATGTGCCGTCGGAGAACGAGACGGGGGAGGAGGCGCGGCGGATGGCGGCGGCGCGCTTCGAGCTCCTTTCGGAATACCTGCCGGACTTCGTGACGGGCTATCAATACGGCGCGGAGGTGCTGGAGCGGTGGGGCGGGCACGGGGATGCGGAGCGGCTGCTCGAGCGCGGGATCGAGCGCACGGGCGACCCGCGCCTGCGCCTGCGGCTCGCGGTCCACGCCTACATCTTTCGCGACAGGAACTACGCGGCGGCGGTGCGGCACCTCGAGGCGCTCGCGGCGAGGCCGGAGCAGCCCGCCTTCGTGCGGAGGCTCCTGGCGCAGTGCCTGGAGAAGACGGGGCGGGTCGAGGAGGCGCGGGCGTGGCTCAGGCGGGTCGTCGAAAGCGAGCCGGCGGGGGGACTCGAGGCGGAGATGGCGAAGCGGGACCTGGAGCGGCTGGGAGGGGAGGCGCCGGCTCCGCCCTCCTGAGGTTCGTCGCCGCGGCGGGCGAAAAATGAGGCGAGAGAGGCGGCGAACTTGTTCAGGGTGATCTTTTCGTCCGGCGCCACCACGCGCCGCCGGACGAGACTTCGCGTCAAGTCGCCATGAGCCTGGCGGCCTCGCCGAGGCAGCGCTCGGCCAGATCCTCCGCCTGGCGCGACAGCAAATCCGATCCGATGCATTTCTCATCACCTCCTATCGTCGCTTCCGCTGCAGAATCTCGCCCTCCGTCACATGGTTTTCCACGGCAAGGAGAGATTCCCCTCAGGAAGGGTTCGAACCTTCTTTCAGTTGTTTTATCTCACCTTGCTCCGGTGTATCTGCTATCGAGCATTTGGATATTGGGTTGTCACCTCTCCACCAGGACAGCCGTAACAGACCACATCGCCGATCTTGTTCATCTTCCCTCACCTCCCTTCGCCGATTCCGCGGCCCTGATTGCGTTTTCTGTCTCGAACCTCCGCGACCCGGATCAGGATGCATTTCCGACCCGGCAGAACGTCACGTGTGATGGGAGCATATTCCGCATGATTACAAGGCATTCGAGTAGTCCGTGCACGTTTGATGGATGATCGAGCTGATCTTCTTCATTTCACCTCCTCCCGCCGCTTGCTGGCTCGATTGCCGTCCATCACTTTGTTTCCACGCCAAGGCGCGATCCTTCCTCATGAAGAAATCAGACAGTCATGAGGGCAGACACCTCGGCTAGAACGTCGGTGCGCCCGGTATCGGTTTACCGTATGTGATCTGCCCCGAGGGGCACACTGCATTGACCACCGTACTGATCCTCTTCATTCATCTCACCTCCCTTCGCCGCTTCCGCGGCTGAATATCGCAGTCACTGGATCACGAACAAGGAGCAACCGTCTCGTACTTCGGACAGAGCCTTCCCACCTCGATTGCAGTGATTCTCTTCATTTCAGCCACCTCCCTTTGCCGTGCGAATGTCGTATTCCAGTTTCATCCCGTCGCGGCAGTACACGTCGTAGAATCCGCGATTGCAGGCGTCGCCCCAGAGGTCTCCCGAGCGTTCCCGGGCGACCTGCCGGCAGCCGGCCGCCGTGCCGCACAAGGGCACGTATGGGCAGTCCGCGGCCTCGAACGCCTTGCCGCAGACGGCCGATTGACCCAGTCCTCCCGCAAGAGCATCATCTCGAGGCTGGGCTTGCCGTCTTCGTCCTGCACGGTGACGCCGGTCTTGAAGTGCAGGCAGCGGAGAAGATAGTTCACCGACTTGGGGTTGTCCGGGTCGACCCAGGTGAAAAGTCCGGGCGCCGCGGGGAAAGACTCGAAGACGATATCGAGCATGCGATCGCTGGTGCGGAGAAAGTCCCTCACCCGTCGCTCGATCTCATCGGAGGCCGCCAGCCAGATGAAGCCCCAGTCGATCTTGTACCGGTCCGCACGGTTCACTGCCACGAGCACGACCGGGTGATCGTCATTCTCGTCCGTCATGACCCATTTGTGCGAGAACCGCTCCAGGTAGAGCCTCATGGATTCCGGCACACCCTCAGGCCCGCATTTTTTCTCAAAATCGTGCCGGAAGGCAGGGCGCATTCCGCGCGCCAACGTCAGCGCATCCTCGTCGCGGGCTTCGCGAATCTTCACACTCGTCTCCGGATCAGTTCAGCGTTTCATGACGGGCATTGGACATCGAACTCAATCTCCATGTGCATGGTTTCACCGAACCATTCTCATTCACATCCGAAGTCGAAGTTCGCCAAACACCGCCAGAAACAGCTGCACTAGTCATACAAGCCGTTCGTTATGGTCCCTCTGATGGGACACCTGGCCGCCATAATCGTATTTATCCGTTTCATGAGCCTCACCTCCCTTCGCCGCTTCCGCGGCTGAATATCGCAGTCACTGGATCACGAACAAGGAGCAACCGTCTCGTACTTCGGACAGAGCCTTCCCACCTCGATTGCAGTGATTCTCTTCATTTCAGCCACCTCCCTTTGCCGTGCGAATGTCGTATTCCAGTTTCATCCCGTCGCGGCAGTACACGTCGTAGAATCCGCGGTTGCAGGCGTCGCCCCAGATGTCTCCCGAGCGTTCCCAGGCGACCTGCCGGCAGCCGGCCGCCGTTCCGCACAAGGGCACATACGGGCAGTCCGTGGCCTCGCATCTCCACCAGAGTTCCCTGGCCAGGTTGTCCATGAGCGCGTCGTCGTACGTCTCCCGCGTCACGTGCCCGACGGCGAACTTCCGCTCGCCCAGCATCGTGGGACAGCGATGGATCTCGCCGTCGGGCGCGATGACGTCGCCGGAGTTCTCGGAGGAGAGAGGGCAGTTGTGACCGGCCAGCACGGGACGGCTCACGTCGAGGCGGCCGCGCGAGTGCACGAGCTTCATGCCCTCGACGAAGAGTTCCGCCTGCTCCGCCTCAAGCTTGCAATTCTGCGATCGGCAGCCCCTGGAAGCCTCCTCGTAGGTCGAGGCCTCCACGCCGGGCGAGATGTTCCGTATTCGTCCGAGCAGCCCGCGCGATTCGAGATCATCCATGAGCCGGCGGATCGGCTCGATCGAGCGGCGGAAGAGCACGTTCACGGTGATCGGGAGGATGTCGACGGTCTCCTCGAGATTCCGGACGATCGCCTCGTACGAGCCCGCGCCGCCCTTGAACGGGCGGTGGCTGTCATGTTCATCGGGCGGGCCGTCCAGGGTCACGCGCGCGGACTTGAATCCCAGCGGCAGAAGCTCCTCCACGACGGCGCGGGTGAGGAGCGTGCCGTTGGTGGTCATCGTGAAGCCCCACGGGATCGTCTTCTCGTCGCACCATGCCTTGAGCGCGCCGGCGATCCGGAGAATGACGGGCTTGTTCGCGAGCGGCTCCCCGCCATAGAAATCGATGCTGACGGAGCGGGCCAGGTTCCGCTCGGCACGGCGCTTGACCCATTCGATCGTCGCATCCGCCGTCTCCTCGCTCATGGACCGGCGGTTCTCCATGCC
This sequence comes from uncultured bacterium, assembly GCA_964637705.1. Lineage (GTDB taxonomy): Bacteria > UBA8481 > UBA8481 > UBA8481 > UBA8481 > CAZWVM01. The sequence goes on along the minus strand of CAZWVM010000100.1, from coordinate 1,026 downwards.
GAGTTCGAAGCAGTACCGGCACGCGAGATTGCAGTCCATGGTGGTCAAGACGACGGCGCTGTACCCGCCGTAGCCTCCGAAGGCGTTGCGCCGCATCTGCGCCGCCAGCCTATTGCGCTCGGACTCGACAGACGTGATCACGAAACCCTCGGTCGCCATCTCGTCCAGCCGCGATTCGTCCTCGGGCGAGAGGTCCGCTTCGCCGCGGAGCTTCAGGTAGGATTCGACGTACGCCGGCTCGAACTCGAAGAGGCCGCCGGAGAGGGTGTTGAGGACAAGAGCCTTGCCCGAACCGTCGTCGAGGGGAACGAGGATGTTGTAGCGAGAGATGAGTCGCGTCGGCATCGGAGGAAGAATAGCCGAAGCCGGGTGGTCGCTCAAATCAAAAGGTCACGCCGGCCCGGTTGCATCCTTCGGGGGCTTCCGCATAATACGCATCGGACATGAACGACGCGCTCTCCGGCGAACTCCACATCCATCTCGACGGCTCGATGCGCCTCTCGACCATCATGGAGCTCGCGCCTGAGCTCGGCATCGCCCTGCCCGGCGACGGAACGGCCGCCGCGCTCAGGGAATTCCTGCTCTTCCGCGTCGGCATGTCCTTGCAGGACTGCCTCGCCAAGTTCGCCTTCACGGTGAAATTCCTGCAGCGGCGAGCGGATCTCGAGCGCGCCACGCGGGAGCTGGTGGAGGACCAGGCCGAGCGCGGCGTGCCCTTCACGGAGATCCGCTTCGCCCCCCACCTTCACACCTCCCGATAGTCTACACGAGATTCACTTTGCGACCACGCCTTTGCCCATTTAGGGCGAAGAATTGACTCGTAAACAGTCCGGAATGTACATTGCCAAACCCAGCGACTGATATCGCCGGCCATGGATGGCCGGCGGAACACCACCCCGCCAACCTGCGTTCACGAGCCCACGCTCGCACCGAATTCCGCTAACGATTTGCGTGGCCGAACCGCGCGCCCCTTGATGGACAGCGAGCGATGCGCGCCGATGACCTTCACTGGAACATCCGCCGGGT
>CAZWVM010000099.1:0-13069 GCA_964637705.1 uncultured bacterium | reverse complement strand
GCGGGCAGCGCCTCCGGCATCAACCTCTCGGGCGTCACCTCGGCCGTCCAGGATCTCGACGGCCGCTCCGCCACGCCGGCCCCGGCGGCCCTGGACATCACCTCCGGTTCGAGCTGGTTCAGCGACGCCGGCGGCGGGACGACGACGGGCGGAACGGCGGCCACGCTGAACGGCCGCGGCGACAAGGCCTGCGTGATCTCACGGAACCTGCCGGAGACCGCCTTCCTCGGCATCCTCCGGGCCCTGCGCGACGCCGTTCTCGGCTCGTCGCTGGGACGCTGGGTGGTCGAAGCCTACTACGCGCTGTAGTCGTTCGGCGGAGCCGGACGCCGGCGCCGCGCGAGGAACGCGCCTGGCGAGGGAGTCAGAGCGGAACGATGATCGGATCCCGGCCCGGGATTTCCAGCTTCAGCTGTGATACCGGCGTCGGAAAAACGATCCAACGCCGCTCCTCGAAACTCGGGTAGAGCAGAGCGGGGGCTCCGCTCATCACGCCCGGAATCCAGTAGTTTCCGTTCCACCCCGAGATGTTCAATCCTCCCACGCCCAGTTCATCCTCTCCGAAATGCGTCAAGCCGACCTTCAGCCGCACGTCCGTTCCGGGCGTCCTCTCCAGCCCGTATGCCACGGCGCGCAGTCCCTCGGAAAAGACCGGGGCCGCCATCGGAAAGGGTTTCTCCGGCAGAAACCCCGGCATGGCCTCCAGGCGCGCGAAGTCGCGACCGTGGGGGATGATCAGTTCCAGTGTCTCGTTCTCGGGCACGTCGAGGAATCTCACCACGAGAGGAACGGCCTGGCCGGGCGAAACGATCCTCGGCGCGATCGCGGGAAGGGAGACGCTGCGGAGCGTGCGTCCGCCGCCGGTGTAGAGCCGGATCCTCGATGGTTCCGGAGCGGGCTCGCCGACCCGCGTCACGTTGCGCAGAAGCACGTCCGCCAGGAAGGATCTCCCTTCCCCGGCATCTCCTCTCTCTTCGAAACGCACGCGCCGCAGCGTGATCTCCCAGAGAGCGCGCAGGGACTTGTCCTGGAGGAGCGCCTTGCGGTCGAGGCGGATCCATTCGGAAGGCCTCGCCGGGTCGTTCCAACGGATGACGCCGTCGCCCAGCGGCGCGTGGATCTCGATGGCCGCGGGCGCATGGAGGCGCTTCAGGGAGAAAAGAAAGGGCACGGTGAGCGGCCGGCTCTCGACCGCGACCGATTGTTCGATCGACGGGCGGAGTCGGTCGTGAACGCGCAAGGGAGCATGGCGATTGCCCTGGTCGTCAACGAGGACGACGGCCTCGCGCGGCACGATCGTGACGGAGCGCGGCGCCGGACGCCCCGTGTCCAACGCAAGCGTGTCCGACGGATACGACTCGTTCACGATCTCCGTCCTCACGATCACCCACCGTTCCTCGACGCTGGGCCAGGTCCGCGCCACCCCCCGCGCCACGTTTTCGATCGAGACGACGCGCCAGGTGAGCGGACCGGTGTGGACGAGGGAATCGGGACGAGCCACGACGTCGCCGCGGAGGAGATCGAGATCGGCCGTATCGCCGGTGTCGCTCCAGAGACCGATCCCTTCCCACGTCGTGCGGTCCTCCAGGGACGGCGGAGCGAAGACGCGGGACTCCCCGCAGGCCGCCAGGCCGGCCGCGGCCAGGAGGGCCGCCAGGACGCGAGGACGGCGGCGCGGCGTCACGGCCTCGCCGCCAGTTCCGCCCGGGCGGCTCGCACATCCGACTGGGCCGGATCGAGCGCGAGCGACCGGTCGAGGGACGCCCTGGCTTCGTCTTTCTTGCCCTGGCGCGCCTGCGCTAGCGCCAGGAGATTCCATGCCGCCACCGACGCCTCCCGGCTCGAAACATAGTGTCGCGCACGGTTCTCCGCAAGAGAGTACTGCCCGGCGCGGATCGACCGGGCTATCGACTCGAGGGACGGCGTCTCTTCACCGGACCTCGCCGAAACCGTTTCACGCGTTGACGTTCTCGTCGCCGACGCTTCGATGAGTCGGCGGGGAACCTCCGCGGCCGAATCCGCGCGGAGCCACTCGAACCAGAGGGTCCGGGCACCCACGAGGTCGCCCGACGCGAGACGCTGGTCGGCGGCCGCGGAGAGAGACCTGAGGTAGGACTCCTTCACCTCGCCGCGTTCGCGGCGAGGCCGGAGAAGGCAAAGGGCCTCCTCGGTACGGCCGGCGACAAGATGGGCGCGGGCGGCCACGGCGAGGCGCAGAGCCGGATCGGGATGCCGTTCGACGACCTTCAACGCCTCGTCGCACCGCCCTTTCGCGACCAGTGCCTCGGCGTAGGCATAGCGCACCTCGTTGTCATGGGGATAGGCCCGGTGAGCCGCCTCCAGGGCCGGCAGGGCCTCCTCCCACCGTTGCCCCCGCGCGCAGAAGACACCGTGAGTACGGGCCATCCGCGGATCGTGAGGATCGAGGCGAAAGGCCTCGGCCGCGACAGCGGCCGCCCCTGCGAGATCTCCCCCCTCCAGGAGAAGAAGCGCGAGCTGCTTGCGGGCGATGACCGGAGCGCCGTGATCGATCGCGCGGCGGAAGGCGGCGGCGGCCTGATCGCGCCGCCCCTGCCGGCTGTGGATCGAAGCCGCGAGAAGAAGCGCGTCGTAATCATCGGGCTTTCGCTCCAGGCACTCCTGCACCGCCCTCAGCGCGGTGTCCGCCTGGCCCGTGAGGGAATGGAAGACCGCGACGTTGTACCACACCGTCGCCGAGGTCGAATCGAGGGCGAGCGCGCGGTTGAGGTGCCGATAGGCCTCGGCGCGGTTTTGCCGCCGCCGCAGGGCCATCTCGAGGTGGAGGTGAGGAAGACGGGCGAGAAGCGCCGGCGGCGCCTCGCCCGGCGCGGCGCTCTTTGCCAGGTCCTCCAGGAGCGCGATCTCGCGATCCAATCGACCCGATGCGCGGAAATGCGCGCAGGCAAACGCCGCAACCTCGGCGGGGGGAGGTCCTTCCGCGAGAGCCTTCTCGATGGCCGCGGAGGCCGCCGCCGTGTCGCCGGAGAGGAGACACGTCTCGACCAGGTCCGTCCAGCCGCGCGCCGAGCGATCCAGGGCGGCCGGATGGCTCTTCAGGACCGCGGCCGAACGCGCGAGCGCGCCCCACTCGCGGTACAGTCGCGCGCGGGCGATCGGATCCGTTTCGAGCAGAATGCGGGCCGGCAGGAAGGTCCGGTCATCGACCGGCACGGGGCCGCCGCCCAGGCCTCTCACGCGGCGATTCAGGCCGGCGAGCATCGCCCAACCCGGCTTCGGAGGTTGACGCACGAGCGCCTCGATCCCCGTGGGAGCGATCGTTCCTTGCCGGAACGCCGCATCGAGAGCGGTGTCCGCCGTGACGACGGGGGCGGCGACCACGACGCTCAGCGTGCTGAAGGCCGGAAGTGCGGTGATGGCGGCGGCGCGCAGGAGGCGCCATACACCATCACTCCTCGAGAACATACTTCAGGTAACGCTCGTCCCGGTCCAGGGCGGCGAGCCGCGATTCGATCCCCGACAACTCGTCGCGCACGCGCTCCTCGTCGCCGCCTTCCCGGGCCGCGGCCTTCAACGCGACCAGGCGCCCCGATTCCTCTTTCCGCAGTTCGTGAATGCGCGTCAACCTCGAGCGCATCCACGCGTCCACCTCTTCGAACTCGAGAGAGATCTCGCGGGCCCGGTCCGTCAGGTCCTGGGCGTGGCCCTGCGCCACGGAACGCGAAACACGGTTGATCCCGTCCGTGAGAGCCTGCAGTCGCCGGGCCTGCTCGGCGAGATCGGGCGAAAGCGTCTCGAGCGCGGGCAGGTCGATCCTCGTCCTGTGCGCGCGCCGTTTCTCCTTCAGCGCGACGCGGTCCCGCGAGGCGCCGCGCAGGAGCAGGCCCAGGATCAGCGCCAGGGCGATGACGATGGCCAGAAAGGCGACGATGTTCCGCCGCCCGGACAACGCGATCCGGGAAGTCACCGCGGCCCGGATCCGATCAAGCAGCCGATTCTCCTCATCCCCGCCCGCCGCGGGCTCCATGCGATAGCGAGGCGGCAATCCCGCCTCCGCGGCCGGCCACGTCGAGAGAAGCCGCCCGTCGGCGTCCAGGATCCTCAGGCCCGCGCCTTCCGTGCCGCAGTAGAGGAGGAGATCATCGCCCGATTCCAGGGAACGGACGGGCCAGGGTGCCGTGTCCCCGTGCATCTTCCACTCCGGTTCCCGACCGTCGGTCACGTCCGCGGCGAGGATGCGGCCGCGCATCGTGCCGGCGAAGAGGCGCAACGGCGAGGACGCCGGCGCGCAGGCGATGGAGGTGACGACGTCGCCGCGATACGGCAGTTCGATGCGCTGAAGGGGTGCTCGGGGATCCAGCGAGCCCAGGTCCGCTCCGCCGCCGGCGGCGAGACCCACCCAGCGGCCGCCCGGAAGGCCGGCGACCCGGATGTAGGACAAGCCCTCCGAAACGCGCGCCCACGAGTCCACGGCCGGCGACGAGACCATGAGGAGGCCGGGACAGGCGGCGAGGAGCCGGCCGTCGCTCGCCGACAGCGACAGCACCTCCCCGGCCAGCCCCGGCAGCGGGACCTCGTGACAAGCCGTCTCGCCTTTCACGTTGACCTCGACAAGACCGAAGGCTCCTCCCGCGAAGAACCGTCCGTTCACGACGACGGCCGACGAGACCTGCGAGTCCGTCGTGCCGTGCGGCAGGGCGACCGGGACGGCCGAGCCGCGTGCGAGGATCCAGGGCCCGTCAAGCGTGCCGACGAGGGTGGTCCCCGAATGCTCGGCCAAGGCGGTGACGAAACCCCGGAACCCGGGCAGGAGACCGGCTTCACCCCGAGCCGGCACAACCATGAGACCTTCGCCGGTCCCGCAGAGCACGCCGTCGGCAAGCACCTGGATCGCGGTGATGCGTCGATCGACGATCGGATCGAGGGCGTGGAGCGCCGCCGCAAGAACGAAGAGCGACACGATGACCCGCATGACGCGCACGATTCGACTCATCGAGTGTCCTCCTTGATGACCAGCAGCCTGATGCTCCGATTGCCCGCACGATCGGACGCCTCGACCCGCCAGGTGCGTCCCTCCGGGGCGGGGCGATCGGGCCGGAAGCTGCGACGATCGCCATCGTATCGCCCTTTCACGCGCTCGTCGCGCCCCTGCGTGACGTCGAAGACGCGCACGTTCTCCCCGTCCACGCCGCTGAAGTCGTCGAGAACGAGAACGGATCCGGGCGGAAGGGTCGTGTCGGGCCGGATCTCGGGGGGAGCGGTGTCCCGGACGGGAACGACGGGCGAGAGGAAGACGAGCGTGGCGGCGAAACGGTCGCCCTGCCTCACGCTCTCCTGCCATCGCCAGGCGCCGTTGTGGAACGAGGCGAGCCCGTTGGCCGATGCGGGCGCCGGGAGGCTCAGTTCGAGGTCGCGCCCGGGGCCCCAACCGTAGGGGCCGAGAAGAAGCGGGGTGGAGACCGCTTGTGCGGGCACGGGGAACGGAGCGGGACCGGAGAGGGAATAGACCCGTTCGCCCGCGGGCACGCCGCTCAGCGTCGCGTCACCCGCGAGCGCCAGGGCATAACCGCCGCCCTGCCGAGCCGCCACGACGACGGCGTAGGCGAGATTTCCGGCGAGACCCGATCCGGGCGCGGTGATCCGGGTTTCGCGGCCGGACCGCCGCCAGGCCAGGCCGGCTCGCGAGATATGCACGACGTCGGGCCCTTCGGCCGGCGGAGCGTCGCCACCGCCAAGCGAGAAGGCGAAGCGGGCCGGGTTTCCCTTCATGTCGCGGACCTCGATGACCACTTCGACCGGGCTCGAATCCGGCGCGGGAGCCTCCACGAAGCCCCGGCCCGAGACGAGCTCCGCGGAGCCCGGTCGCGCCGTGAGATCATAGACGAAGACGGTCGGTCCGAATCCGGAGCGGTAGTGGTCGTAGACGCGCACGGCCTCGCGGTCCCGACCGAACGTGAAGCCGTCCATGCGGATCTCGCTCCACGCCGTGCCGCCGACCGAGAGTTTCAACCTGTCGAGGGCGAGAGTGCCACCGAGCCGGCCGTCTTCGTCGCGGACGCGCGCGAGCACGCGGCAGCGGCCGCGCGCAAGGACGGTGGCTCCCCGCACGGCAGGATCGAGTGAAACAGGAAAGGCCCCGCCCTGGACGGTCGAAGCCTCGTCCGCCGCCTCGATGATCACCTCGTCGATGACGGGCGGAACGCGGTCCTCGACCTTGATGACGCCGTGGAAAATGGGGTTCAGCGGGCGATCGGCCGCATCGCGCAGCTCGAAGTGAAAGTGAGGGAGCCCGATACCCGCCTCGCCCGTCCATCCGACGATCTCCCCCTTGCGCACCCGCGCGGGGCCCGACGGGTAGACCTCCATCGCCTCGCCGTTCTCGTCTCCACCGAGAGGATGCACGGCGCGGGGCAACAGGGCCGCCAGGCGGGGCGCGAATCCCTGCAGGTGCGCGTAGACCGTGCGACGGCCGTTAGGATGCTCGAGATAGAGAACGTTCCCGTAACCGCCCGCGGACGTGCGGATCCGATAGACGCGGCCTTCATCGACGGCGAGAACAGGAATGCCGACGCGACCGAAGGTCGCGAAATCGATGCCGGAGTGAAGGCGGCCGGTCCGGTATTCGCCGAAGGAGGCCGAGAGGGCGCGGCGAGGCGTATCGAGCGGAAAGACGAAGGCGTCGGCCCGTGCGACCGGGGGCGGGATGATGACGAAATCAAACAGGAATATACACCCGACCAGGATCTTGCGCGCGGCCTCCATCATTCCAGAAAGAGCATATGGCACCGCTTTCGAAGAGTGGAGCGATTTGATTCCGGGCGGAGAATCGGGAGGTTCAGAATCTCCTTCGATACATGACCGCCACGCCTCCCGAACCGTAGGAACGCATGGTGACTCCATATCGATCCTGCATCGTCTCCTTCACGCCGTAGGCGCGTCGGCCGATCCTGACGATGCCGGAGACAAGAGATCCCAGGAAAGGAAGCGATGTGCCTTCGGACCAGGAGGAGGCGACGCGGCCCAGCTGGGAACCGACCTCGACGGCGAGTTGCTCGCCGTTGGCGGGCATGGGCTTGACGGCGGGGATGTAGGAGATATCGACCTCGGCGGGGCGAACCGCTTCACGCTCGATCGGCATGGCGACCGGGGCCGGCAGCGGATCGAGCAGGCCCTTGGAGAGGGCGAGCGAGGGAACCGCGTTCAGGGGGAGCAGAACGGCGACGATGCCGATCGCGGTAAGGATGGATCGCATCGTGGACTCCTGCGAGAGAACAAAATGGTCGGGCCGAGTGGATTCGAACCACCGACCCCCTGAACCCCATTCAGGTGCGCTACCAGGCTGCGCTACGGCCCGACTCTTGGGAGGGATTATACCGCGTCATCCTTGCCCTTTAGAAGGGCTAAAATCACGCGCAACTCCTCCTTCACCGACTCCGCCGTCGCGGGATCCGGCGGATCGAGGTTCTCCGCCATCAACGCGCGGCGCGCGCCCGCGATCGTGAACTTCTCGTCGTGAAGGAGGCGACGGATCTTCATCACCACGTCGACGTCGTGCCGACGGTATATGCGCCGTCCCGATTCGTCCTTGCGCGGAGAAAGGGAGGGAAACTCCTGCTCCCAATAGCGGAGCACGTGCGGTTTCACGCCGGCGATCTGCGAGATCTCGCCGATGGTGAAATAGAGCTTGTCCGCCGGCAGGGTTTTCATTGCCACCGCGAACGAAATCAGTTCTTGCCGGTGACGGCGATGCGCTCCTTGAAATCCTTGCCCGGTGAGAACTTCACGGCCTTCTTGGCCGGAACGTTGATCACCTGGCCGGTGCGCGGATTGCGGCCGCGCCGGGGGGCGCGGGAGAGCACCTTGAAGGTGCCGAAGCCGACGATGTGGACGTCCTCGCCGCCCTGGAGGCTGCGCTTGACGGCCGCCACGAACGACTCGACCGCCTGGCGGGCGACCCGACGCGGAAGTCCGGTTTTCTCACCGACTCTGTCAACCAATTCAGCCTTGTTCACGCTTCTCCTCCCACCGCTTTATAGCTTTCTCGAAAGATGCTGTCAAATCAAAAGTTAGGAGTGAGGAGTCAGGAGTTAGGAGGCCGCCGAGGCGCTCCCGGGAGGCGAGTCACTGGATCCCGCCCGGCCTCGCTCCCGGCTCCTATCTCCTCTCCCGTCACCTTCCGTCAGAACTCGTCCTTGAGCGTTCTCGTCATCAGTTTCTTCAACTCCTCGGCGGGTTGCGCCTCCTCGAAGAGGACGGCGGCCACGGCCGATATGATCGGCGTCTCGACGCCGATCGACCGGGCCCAGGCGGAGGCGATGCGCGCGGTCTCGACGCCCTCCGCCACCATGCCCAAAGACGAGAGGACCTCCGCGAGTTTCCTTCCCTGCGCCACCTCGAACCCGACCCGGCGATTCCGGGAATGGCGACTGACGCAGGTCGCGACGAGATCGCCGATGCCGGAGAGACCCGCGAAAGTTCTCTCCTCGGCGCCCGCCGCGACGCCGAGTCGCGTGATCTCCGCGATGCCGCGCGTGACGAGCGCGCCCATCGCGTTGTCGCCCGCGCCCAGCCCCGCCGAGAGCCCGGCCGCGATGGCGATCGGATTCTTGAGCGTGCCGCCGAGTTCCACCCCGACGAGATCGGGAGAGGTGTAGACGCGGAAAGAGGAGGTCGCGAGGGTATCGCGCGCCTCCTCCGCAGCGTCACCCGCCACGACGACCGTGGTGGGAAGCCCGCGCCCCGCCTCCTCGGCGTGGCTCGGTCCCGAGATCGCGGCCACGCCGTAGCCCCGCGCGCCCAGCGTCCCGGCGAGCACCTGGCTCATTCGCATCGGGGGAGGAACGGCGCCGGCAACGAGACCCTTGGCCGCGGAGACGGCGACGACGCCGGGCCCGAGCGCCGGCGCGACGCGCGAGGCGATCTCTCCCATGTATTTCGACGGCACGGCGAAAACGGCGAAGCGCGCTCCCGCGAGCGCCTCCGCGTGATCCGTCGAGAACCGGATTCCCTCCGGCAACCTCACGCCCGGGAGATACCGCCGGTTCTCGCCGTCCCCCGCAAGCGCCTCGATCTCCTCGACGAAGGGGGACCAGAGCGAGACGTCGCGGCCGGCCCGCCGCCAAAGGGCGGCGAGAGCGGTTCCCCATCCCCCGGCCCCCAGCACCGCGATCTTCACCATGACCTCATTCACCGCCCTTCGTTTCCACCGTCGCTCCCGGTTTGTCCGCCGGAGGCCCGGTATTGTCCTCCCCCGGGAAGGACATCCCGCCCCAGATCCTCGACTCGGTTCCGTGGTAGAGACGCTTGAGGTTCGAGCGATGGCGCACGATCGTGAGAATGCCGACGAGCGTCGCCACGACCGCGACGTCGCGGGAGGCGTAGCCCCAGGAGAGGAGGATGAGCACCGCCGCGGCCGTGACGGAACCCGCGGACACGGTGCGCGTCGCCAAGGGGCCGACGACGAAAAAGATGAGGACGGCGTAGAAGAGCGGGGCGGGTGCGAGCGCGAGGAAGGCGCCGGTCGCCGTGGCCACGCCCTTGCCCCCGGAGCCCTTGAGCCAGACCGGGTAGACGTGCCCGATCACGGCGCAGACCGCCGCGGCGATCGCCGCGCGCTCGAAGGCCGCATATTGCAGGATGACGACCGGGAGGAAACCCTTGAAGACGTCGAGGGCGAAGCAGAGGCCGCCGAGCCTTGAGCCGCCGACGCGCCAGAGGTTGGTGGCGCCGACGTTGCCGCTCCCGTGCTCGCGGATGTCGATACCGAGCCGGCGGCGCGCCAGGACGTAGGCGAAGGGCACGCTGCCGAAGAGATACCCGGTCAGGCAGGCCGCGGCGTAGGTGAAGACATTCTCCATCATCGCATGAACTCCACGACGATCGGCACACCGTCGTATCCGCCGCTCGCGCGCAGGGCCGAGCGCAGGAAGAGTTCCAGACTCCGCGGCGGCTTCGCGGCGCCGAAGACCAGGAACGACGGGGGCGCGACGGATCGCTGGATGCCGTACTTGAAGCGGATGCCGCGCGGCGCGCGCTGGGCGGTCTCGGAGAGGATGCGGTTCAGTTCGGGCGTGGCGATGTGCCGCCGGGCGTTCTCTCCGACCTTCAGCGCCACTTCCAGCAGTCGCCTCACGCGCAACCTCTTCAGGGCCGAGATCGATACGATGGGCACGTGCGCCTCCGAGCCCAGCAACCGCCGGATCGTCTTGACCTTCGCGTCGAAGTTCTTCTCATCGACAATATCCCACTTGTTGAGGGCGAGCACGCAGCCGCGACCGAAGGCGAGCACGGCAGCCACCAGGCGGACGTCCTGCTCGAGCATCCCCTCCGCCGCGTCGGCGACGACGACCGTGACGTCGGAACTCTCGACCGCCTTGCGGCTGCGCCCCACCATCACGCTCTCGAGGCGCGTGTAGTGCGTGCGCTTCTTGCGGATCCCGGCGGTGTCGACGATCGCGATCCGGCCCTGCGGCAGTTCCACCGCCGCTTCGACCGCGTCGCGCGTGGTCCCGGGTATGTCGGAGACGATGACCCGATCCTGGCCCAGGATGGCGTTGAGGAGGGAGGACTTGCCGACGTTCGGGCGGCCGACGATCGCGACCTTCGTCACGGGCACGCCCGTCTCCTCGTCTTCGTCCTCGCCGGTCAATTCGACCGCCCGCTCGGCGAGGTCCCCCACGCCGCGTCCATGCTCGGCGGAGACCGGCATGATCTCCTCGAAACCCAGAACGGCGAAGTCGGTCCAGTTGAGGTCGTCCTGGACGCGATCGCACTTGTTGACGGCGACGAGGACGGGCTTGCGCCCGCGCACCTTCCGCGCGATCTCCGCGTCCAGGGGCGCCAGTCCCTCGCGGCCGTCGACGACGAGGATGAGCGCGTTCGCGGCCGCGATGGCGACGTCGGTCTGCAGGGAGATCATCGCGCCGAAGTCATCCTCCAGGCCGATGCCCCCCGTGTCGATCCAGCGGATCGCGCGGCCGCGGTGATCCGCGACGTGCTCGATCCGGTCTCGCGTCACGCCGGGCCGGTCGTCGACGATTGAACTGCGCCGGCCGATGATGCGATTGAAGAGCCGGGACTTGCCGACGTTCGGCCGGCCGATGATCGCGACCGTCTTCACCGGGGTGCCTCCGCCGCGGCGATCCGCCGCCGCTCCTCGAAGAAGGCGGTGAGGAGTTCCGCGCATTCCGACTCTCGCACCCCGAAGACGACCTCGGGGCGGTGATTGAGCTTCGGGTGGGGAATCACGCCGAGCACCGATCCGGCGGCCCCGGCCTTCGGGTCGCGCGCCCCGATGACGACGCGAGCGACGCGGGCCCAGACGAGGGCCCCGGCGCACATGGCGCAGGGTTCGAGCGTGGTGAAGAGCGTCGTGCCGGAAAGGCGGTAATTCCCCAGGGCCGCGGCGGCGCGGCGGACCGCGAGAACCTCGGCATGGGCCGTCGGGTCGTTGGCGCGAATCGTCTCGTTCCGGCCGCGGCTGAGAACGCGGTCGTTGCAGACCAAAACTGCACCGATCGGAACCTCGCCCGCCGCCGCCGCCGCGCGCGCCTCATCGAGCGCCTCTCCCATGTAATCCTCGTCCGACACCCTCACCACCTCATGCGTTCTCAAGCATTTCGCCCGAAATTCCGATACACTACTAGACAACGGCCATCTTATGACGCAGCTACTGGATATCAACGGGGTTCTGATTTCGCACCTGGGGGATCGCATTCCCTGCAAGCTGGCCAACATCAGCGACAAGGGCTACCTCGAGATCTACGCGCTCGACCCCATCGAGAACCACTCACGGCTCCAACTCTCGACCAACGTCCCCCGGATCCAGACCGCGATCAAGGTGACCTCCGTGGAACCGTCGGGCGACAGCTACCTGGTGGAGGCGATCCCGGAGGAACCGGTGGCCTCGATCCACGCCAAGATCGTGGAGCAGAAGATCCGGGAAATCATCAAGTAGTCATTTCCCTTCGAAGCCTGCGGCCGCCGACTGCCGGAAATCCTCAACGAACCATGAAAAGGGGATTGAACGCCGTCACCCCCACTTGACGATGCCCGAGTGCAGGGGATTGACGTTCAGCTCGTGGCGCGGCATGACGCGCACGGCGAGCCCGAAACGACCGACCGCCTTCAAGGGGATCGTGCCGACGTAGAGCGCCGTTCCGTCCCGCTCCTCGCGGGGGGACAGCGCCAGCGACGCGCTCTGGTCGATCTCCCCTTCCGCGTTGAGACGCCCGTAGTAGGCCTCGACGTTGAGGTCGCCGGGCTTGAGGCGGCCGAGTGCGATCCGGGCGTTGACCTCGAGCGTCGCGTTCACCTTGACCTCGCGACCCGCGTTGGTTTCGACGGAGACGATCGAGACGCCGTTCCATTCCGTGGCCAGGTGCGACTTCCACGAGGCGAGATCGCGGGCGCCCTTGTATTCCTCGCCCTTGAGACGCAGGGCGATCGAGGCGGCCGGGTTGTAGAACATCGTCATGTAATCCTCGACCATGCGATGCGTGTTGAAGACCGGGCAGATCTGGGACAACCCCGCCTTCATCATCTGGATCCACTCGCGGGGGAGGTCGTCGGCGCCGCGGCGGTAGAAGAGCGGCACGATCTCCTTCTCCAGAAGGTCGTAGATATGGCGACCCTCCATGAGATCCGCGTAGCCCTCGTCGGTATACTCCTCGCCGCTGCCGATCGCCCAGCCGTTTTCCGGGCGATAGGCCTCGTCCCACCAGCCGTCCAGCACCGAGCAGTTGGGCGCGCCGTTGGCCGCGGCCTTCATGCCGCTCGTCCCGCACGCCTCCAGGGGCCGACGCGGGTTGTTGAGCCAGACATCGACGCCCTGCACGAGGTAGCGCGCGATGTGAATGTCGTAGTCCTCGACGAAGAGAATGCGATTGCGGAAGCGCGGGTCGCGCGAGACCTGGACGATCCGCTTGATGAACTCCTTGCCGTTGTTGTCCGCCGGGTGAGCCTTGCCCGCGAAGATGATCTGCACGGGACGCTCCTCGCTGTTGAGGATCGCGGCGAGCCGGTCGAGGTCCTGGAAGATGAGGTTGCCCCGCTTGTAGGTGGCGAAGCGGCGCGCGAAGCCGAAGGTGAG
>CAZWVM010000098.1:0-13088 GCA_964637705.1 uncultured bacterium | reverse complement strand
AGCAGGCCGGTTACGGAGTGGCTGCCGTCGATCCCCGGGTGATCAATCTCGGGACACGCCTATACATCGAGGGCTACGGTTTCGCCGTCGCCTCCGACGTCGGGGGTGCCATCAAGGGCAATCGCATCGATCTCTTCATGTCGGACGTCCGAACGGCCCGTGCCTTCGGCCGTCGCAGCGTGAACGTATACCTGTTGGACTAAAGAAAGAACCCCACCTTGTCAAAACAACTCCTTCTCGTTCTCGTCATCGTCGGACTCCTCCTGGCCCTGGGCGGCTACTGGTATGCCAACCAAGGGACGCCGCCCATCCCGGTCCAGGATGAAAGCGGCTGGTATTCGAGCGTTACCGAGGCGCTGAAGCAGGCGGACCGGACGGGCCCGCGCATCGTCGTCGTGACGCGGGCGGGCTGGAGCCGCTACGAGCGCAACAACTTCGAGCATGCCTCGGTCGCGAATCTCATCGAGCCCCTCGTGCGCGTTCGGATCGATCCGACGCAGGACACCCCGCGCATGGAGGCCTGGGGCGTGACGGACGTGCCGGCCCTGGTCATCGTCAACGCCGCGGGCGACGTCATCACCAAACTCGACGGCCCGCGCGACATCTCGGTCGTTCGGCGCGCCATCCAGCGTTCGATCGAGTTCCCGGTGCCTTTCAACGAGTTGGCGAAGGCGACGGACAATCCCTCCACGCTCCGTTACGCCGAGGCCTGTCTCGACCAGGGTCTCTTCGAGACCGCGGCGCAGACGGCCAGGCGGTTCGTCGGTCCCGATTCAAGCGTCGAGGCCGCTCACGGGCAGTACCTCTACACATACGCCACGGCGGAGATGGGGAACGTCGCGGAGGCGGAGAAGCTGGCGAAGGAGTATCTGGCCCGTTATCCGCAGGGCGAGGACCGCGCCGCGCTCCTCTGGATCCTCGTCGTCTTCGACCTCCAGAAGGACCGCACGGCCCCGGCCGTCGAGAAGATCGACGCGATCGTGAAAGCCGATCCCGCCTCGCCCTTCGCGCGGCAGGCCGTGGTCGCCTACGCGATGGAATACCTCGCGCGGGGCAAGAACAAGCTGGCCGACGCCGAGAAGTTCCTGACGGCGCAGATCGAGGACTCGAGCCCGTGGACCGAGGATTACCTGATGGCGCGCTCCGCGCTGAGGCTTGCCAATCCCGCCGATCCCGGCCCCGGCCTGGCCGATCTCAAGCGCATCGCGACCGGCGGAGGATCACTCGCGCCGGACGCGCAGGAGCGCCTGGTGCTGTTGGCCATGGGTCCCGCCGGTCAGCTCCTGATGCCCCAGATCACCCTGATGTTCCAGGACATCTCCCGCTCCGACGCCTCGGGTTTCGCCCGCTTCAACCTCGCGCGCCTCTACGTCCTCTCGGAGGACACGACGCGCGCGCGCGAGGAGGCCCAGACGCTCGCGGTGACCGGCGGAGAGTACGCCGACGACGCGCTCCTTCTCCTGGCCACGCTCTCCCTGGAACTGGACAAGCAGCCGGACCAGGCCATCCCGATCCTCATGGACATCATCAAGAAATATCCGAACCGAGAGACCTCGTGGGCCGCGCGTTACGGTCTGGCCCGCGCGCTCTTCTTCAGCGGGCGGATGGAGGAGGCCGAGCTGGCCATCAAGGACGTCCTGGCCTATGTCGCCGGACGCCGTTACCTGCCGGACGAGTTCCTGATCATCATGCCGCGGGTGATGAGGCCGCAGGAGGTCCAGCAGCAGTTCCGCGACTTCCTCGGGAAGATCGAGGCGCTCAAGAAGGAGGAGAACGGGGCCGCGGTCTTCCGTGTCCTCCTCGACGGCGTCATCGCCTCCTCGCGCGGCGACAGCTCCACGGCGCTCGCAAAATTCAACGAGCTCGTGGCGAACCATCCCGCCTCCTCCCTCGCCGACGATGCGCTCTTCGAGATCGCCAAGGTCCAGCTCCGCGGAGGCAACATGGAAGAGGCGAAGAAGGCCCTGACGCGCATCACGACTTCGTACAAGGAATCAGACCAATTCGAGGCGGCCGAGCAGTTCCTCGCCGCCTTCGTGGAATCACAACAGAACCCCAGAGGGAGGTAGCAACATGCCGATTATCGTCGGGATCAAGGGACGGGAGATCGTCGATTCGCGGGGCAACCCCACGGTCGAAGCGGACGTCATTCTTCAGTCGGGCGTTGTCGGGCGGGCCGCCGTGCCCTCGGGCGCGTCGACCGGCACGCGCGAGGCCATCGAGCTCCGCGACGGCGACAAGAAGCGCTACCTCGGGAAGGGCGTCCGCAAGGCCGTCGCGAACGTCAACTCGAAGATCGCGCCCGAGTTGATCGGCTTCGAGGTCACGGACCAGACCGCGCTCGACAACGTCATGATCGAATTGGACGGAACCGAGAACAAGTCCAAGCTCGGCGCCAACGCGATCCTGGCCGTCTCCATGGCCGCCGCGCGCGCCGCCTCCATCGAATTGGGCCTGCCGCTCTTCCGCTACATCGGCGGAGTCAACGCCAAGACCCTGCCCGTCCCGATGATGAACATCGTCAACGGCGGGGCCCACGCCGACAACAACGTCGACATCCAGGAGTTCATGATCATGCCGGTCGGGGCGACCTGCTTCGCCGACGCGATGCGCATGGGCGCCGAGATCTTCCACAACCTGAAGTCGGTCCTGAAGAAGCGCGGCGGGGCGACCTCCGTCGGCGACGAGGGCGGCTTCGCGCCGGACCTCGGCTCCAACGAGGAGGCCCTCATGGTCATCTCCGAGGCCGTGAAGCAGGCCGGCTACAGGCTCGGAAAGGACATCGTCTTCGCGATGGACGCCGCCGCCTCCGAGTTCTTCGAGGGCGGGAAGTACAACCTCGAGAGCGAGAAGAAGAAGCTCTCCTCGCAGCAGATGGTCGACTACTGGGAGCGCCTCGTCGACAAGTACCCGATCGCTTCCCTCGAGGACGGCTGCGGCGAGGCCGACTGGAAGGGCTGGGAACTGCTCACGCAGCGCATCGGCGACCGCGTCCAGATCGTCGGCGACGACCTCTTCGTCACCAACACCAAGATCCTCGCGGAGGGCATCTCCAAGGGCATCGCCAACTCCATCCTCGTCAAGGTCAACCAGATCGGGTCCCTCACGGAGACCCTCGACGCCGTCGAGATGGCCCACCGCAGCGCCTACACGGCCGTCATCAGCCACCGGTCCGGCGAGACCGAGGACACCACCATCAGCCATATCGCCGTGGCCACGAACGCCGGACAGATCAAGACCGGCTCCGCCAGCCGCACGGACCGCATCGCCAAGTACAACGAGCTCATCCGCATCGAGGAAGAGCTCGGCGACGAGGCGATCTACCCGGGCGCGGAGATCTTCAGGAAGTAGTCCATGCCGATCATGCGGGCGGCCCTCGGGCCGCCCGTTCTTTTTGGGGATGCTGGCGATGCCTGACATCGAAATCGTCGCGCCCGGGGGAAGTCCCGAGGCGATCGAGGCCGCGCTCGCCAACGGCGCCCACGCCGTCTACGCCGGGGCCGGCGCCTGCAACGCCCGCGTCCGCGCCCGCAATCTCGAGCCGGAGAGCATCGAGGGCGCGGCCGCCTACGTCCATTCCTTCGGCGCGCGGCTTCACCTCGCCCTCAACGTCCCGGTCCAGGCCGGGACCGTCGCCGACTTCGCCGACCTTCTCGCCCGCGCCCATCTCGGCGGCGTCGATGCCGTCATTCTCCGCGACCCGATCGTCATGGAGGCCTCCCGCGACCTCCTCCCGGGCCTCCCTCTTCACGCCAGCACCCAGCACGGCGTGGCCACGGCGGCGGCGGCCTGTCGCGCGCGCGACCTCGGCTGCGCGAGGGCTATCCTCGCGCGCGAACTCTCCCGCGACGAGATCCGCTCCATCGCCCGCGCGGTGCCCGGCCTCGAGATCGAGATCTTCGTCTACGGCGCGCTCTGCTTCGCCGTCTCCGGGCTCTGCCTCATGGGCGAGGCCGTCGACGGGCGGAGCGGCAACTACGGGGCCTGCTGCCAGGCCTGCCGCCTCGAGTACTTCGACGAGGCGGACCGCTCCCTCGGTAGGATCTTCAGCATGAAGGATCTCGATCTCCTCGACCGCCTGCCCGGGATCCTCGAGGCCGGCGTCAGGGCCCTGAAGATCGAGGGACGCCTGAAGTCGCCGGCCTACGTCGGCTGCGTCGTCCGCTGGCTCCGCACGGCCCTCTCGCGCACGCCCCCGGGTCTCACGCCCGCGGAACGGAAACGGTTCGACCGGGAGATCTCCGTCATCTACTCGCGCCCCCGGTGCACCGGGTTCTTCGACGGCGCCACGAACCGCGAGGAACTGGTCGCCGCGGAGAACTCGGGGCACCAGGGCCTGGAGATCGACTTCTGGAGCGTCCGCGACTCCGGCCGGGCCCGGCGCCTCCTTTTCACGACCCCGGTGCCCCTCTCCATCCGCGACGGCTTGAGGCTCATCGTCGCGAGTCGAGAGGGAGCCGAGAGCGAGTGCCACGTCGCGATCGAGGACATGAGGGACGAGAAGGGGCGGGTGCGGAACCGGGTCGAGACGGGCGAGAAGGTCAGCGTCGCGGCACCGGGCGCCGGCACGGTCCGCCGCGCCTTCGTCCACTCGGCCAAGCTCGTCGAAAACGAGTATCTGGCCGTGGAGAGGCCGATCGAGCCGTACCTCAGGCCCGGCTTCGAGGCGCCGGTCGAGTACCTCGAGGCCGGCATCGCCCGCGACGCCCTCTCCCTCTCGGCGCGCCGGGGACGCCTGACCTGGAATGCGCGTTATCCCCTCGAGACCCAGCCGGCGCGCGGGCGCGGCTTCGCGGCCGAGGACGCCCGCAAGTTCTTCCCCGGCGCGCAGTGCGCGATCGAACCGGACCTGTACGTGAACCCGAGCCTGCTGCGCGGGGCGCGACGAAGGTTCATGTCCGAGCTCGGAGAAGCCTTCGAGGCCGAGCGCGTCGCGCTCGCACGGCGCCTCGCGGAGCGCATCGGAGCCGATCCCGCGCGGTTCGACGAGCCGGACGAGGTCCTTCTCTCGAAGGGCCCCGCCGCCTTCTCCCGCGTCACCGGCTTCGGGGCCGGCGCCGTCCATACCTCCGGCGGCGATACGTTCACGCTGGAACCCTCGGATAAGGGGACGACGCTGCGTTCGCGGAAGTAGGTCGGCCCATCTTCCCTCGGGACTTCGTCCTTATTCCCCTGCAGCATCGAAATGGCGGGGTCGTGATCTGAAATGGTTGATCTTGATTCGAATCCTGTACATCCTGAACATCCAAGTCGAATACACGCCTTCCTTGACTCCATTACCTTTCGAAACGAGAATTGTCCTCTAAGGAGCGTGACATGAGCATCTCGATCTCGCGCGCGAAAACCTCGCGCATCGGCACCGTGGACTGGGACAAGCTGACCTTCGGCACGGTCTTTGCCGATCACATGGTCAGCATGACCTACGCGGACCACCGGTGGAGCGAGCCGCGGATCGAGCCCTACGGCCCCATCACCTTCGACCCTTCGCTCTCCGCGCTCCACTACGGCCAATCGGTCTTCGAGGGCATGAAGGCCTTCCGCCGGAAGGACGGGGCGATCGCGGTCTTCCGGCCCGACCGGCACGCGGCGCGCTTGAACGCCTCCTCGCGCCGGATCTGCCTGCCGGAGATCGATCCGGCGGCCTTCATCGCGGCGCTCGACGAGCTCTTGAAGGTGGACGCGGCCTGGGTGCCCCGGGGCGACGGCCAGTCGCTCTACATCCGGCCCTTCCTCTTCGCGGCCGACGAGGCGCTGGGCCTCCACGTGGCCCATGCCTACCGGTTCTTCATCATCACCTCGCCGGTGGGCTCGTACTTCAAGGGCGGGATGACGCCGATCAGCCTCGTCTCGTCGGGCGAGTACGTGCGCGCGGTGAAGGGCGGCATCGGCATGGCCAAGACGGGCGGCAACTACGCCGCGAGCCTCCTGCCCGCGCTCGAAGCCGAGAAGAAGGGATTCTCGCAGGTCCTGTGGCTCGACGGCGTGGAGCACAGGTACATCGAGGAAGTGGGGACGTCGAACATCGCCTTCGTGATCGACAACGAGCTCCACACGCCCGCCCTGAACGGCTCCATCCTGGAGGGCGTGACCCGCGACTCCGTGCTCGCCGTGGCGCGCGCCCTGGGCATCAAGGTGGTGGAGCGCCGGATCGCGATCGACGAGGTGATGGAGGCAGCGGTCGCGGGGCGCCTGACCGAGTCCTTCGGGACCGGTACGGCCGCGGTGATCGTGCCCGTGGGCCGGATCGGCCACGAGGGGAAGACCGTGGAGATCGGCGACGGCAAGGCCGGGGCGATGACCCTGAAACTGCACGCCGAGATCACGGGCATCCAGAGGGGCGAGCGGGACGATCGATTCGGCTGGTGCCACATCGTCCGCTGAACCTCTCGCGAGGATACGAACGGGCCGTAGCGCAGTCCGGTAGCGCGCCAGCTTTGGGAGCTGGATGTCGTGGGTTCAAATCCCACCGGCCCGAGTAAACCACTAGCGACTCAGGACTTACACCACATTTTATCGACGCGGCCAAGCGTGGATTTCGCACCTAAGCTGGTGGTGCTTTGTTCACAGAATGAGGACGATAGATAGCAACTACACCTCTGACTCGGATGAAGTCAGGGGTGCCGCATTCCAGGACCGGCTCATCGACCGGCACTCACTTCAGGGCGCTGGTTCATGCGGGGCTTTCAACCGTCCGTCATGGACGTGACGAAGGGCAAGGGGTCTCTCAACACCACCTCGCCGGGGAAGATTTAATGTGGCGGTACAGGAAACGAACCCATTACACGAACCGCTGAGCGACAGTTGAACTCTCACGCTTGGCTTGCCATGATTGCGATTTTATCGTTGCCAGTTGTCGTTTCCTTGCTCGCGGTCTATTTCGCATTGCACATGGCAAAACGATTCAAGACTCCCAAATGGATCGAGAATCTCATTTGCTTGTTGCTTCCGTGCATCATCGTCATGTTCTTCTTCTCGTACCTCATCTGGAAAGCCAAAACCGCTCCCGTTGCTCCCATTCAATACGCAGTCGCTCAAGCAATTGCATGAGCAACCCGATCAGTGCGGGAAGGCCTCAATGACGAATCCAGCGCCTCAGCACTTCCTCGTAGATCGCTCGACGGTGACCGATACACCAGATGGTAACGCGTTTTTTTTCTATATCAAAGGCGACGCGATAGTCTCCGCACCTCATTTTCCAAAGGCCCGTAAGAGACTTCCTAAGTCGCTCGCCATATTTCGCAGGCTCAGTCCTGAGGCGATCGCGGATCGCACGCAGAACGCGCTCACGCATATTCTGTGGCACGTTATCAAGATCATCCCTAATGACTTCTGGTCTGAAATGAACCGTAAACACGGCTATTTCACATTGTACCGTGTAAGAACATCATCAAGCGGAATGGACTTAGCGCGATTCTTGCGGCGGCCAGCCACGATGGATTCAAGTCCAGCATCCTCAGACAGCTCAAGAGCCTGTACTATCAGGTCGCGAGCCTTCTGCGATAGCGAGACGCCGTCACGTTTCGCGAGTCCCTCGACAGCACGGAAGACAGGCTTCTCAAGGACGGTAAATATTCTAGGATTTGTTGCGGGCATCGGCCACCTCCATTGCCATAAGTATAGCACTAGTGTATCACCGTGTCAACGGCGGCGTTCGTCTCGTTTCCGGCTGGCGCCCAACCCCGCCTAACGCGACCATCGGTCGTCGAACCCAACACCAGGGTCCGCCGCCCTTCCTGTCGCTACCGGCGGGCTTCGGAAACGCGCCCATTAGACGAACCGGTCATGCGTTGACAATATATCCTGTAAGGTATATGCTCTGCTCATGAACGTCATCTTCTATCGCAGTTCCTCGGGGCGGGAACCCGTCCGTGACTACTTTGAAGAGCTTTCCATACCCGATCGGGCGGCATTGGCTGACGCGCTCATCGCGATTCGCGAGCACGGATTTGACGCTCCTGGGATTGCCTTCAGGAAGATCCGAGGCAAGTTATGGGAATTTCGAATCATCGGTGGCGTTTCAAGTCGTGTTTTCTACGTTCTGGTTGATGGGCCGATGATGGTGTTGTTGCACGCGTACAAGAAGCAGAGTCAGAAAGCTCCAGTCCGCGAAATCGCTGTCGCTGAGAAGCGTCTCAAGGAGGTTCAACGTGAAGCATAAGAAGCCCAGCTGGGCCGGATCTTCGGTCGACGAGTTCATCGCGTCCGAAATCGGCAACCCGGAGTTCAAGGTCGCCTTCGCTAAGGCTCGCGCGAAGCGCATTAAGCGCGCCCTGGCCGCCGCAGTTCTGAGCGCAAGGAAGCGCTCTCGGCTCTCCCAAACGGTATTGGCCAAGCGGGTCCGAACGACTCAAGCCGTCATTTCCCGCATAGAAAATCCTGACCTTCAGTATCTTCCCAGCGTAGAGGTGTTGAGTCGAATTGCCGTGGCGTTGGGGGCGCAGCTTGAGATTGCCTTTGTCCCGCTTGAGAAGGAAGCAGCGTAGTGCGGCCTCTCTTATCCGCTCCAGGCAATGACTATCTTCTATCATCTATAGAGAAATATTGCCGAAGAGCCGTTCGCCTAACCACCCAGAATCGGAGGGTTAGCCGAAGTGGGCCTGCGGCAATCCAATCGTTAGACGAAGCCGCGCCATGATGCGTCATGCTATTAGCATTGCATTTGTAATGAGCGTAATGGCGTGTTCATTTCGACCGGCATTGCGTGAAGCGCAGTTCGTCGAATCGGACGGAGAATATTCTCTCGCGGCCTATCTGCGTGATTCAAACATTGCTCTTCGGACTCTAGCAAATGGCTCTGTCGCACTCGAGAACACGCCGATCGCGCGTGAAGCACTCCACCACTATCTTGATATGACTATGGTTCGTAAGGATGTTATTCTCAACAACATTGCAAATATTCCAACGATTCCGGATGTTGACGTGACACGTTCTGGACCAAGACCTCCTCCGTATTCGACAGGATTGGGCTATTATCAGCGCCAAAGAGTAAAAGTGACGGAGAGCGGCAAGTATTCAATCGTCACTGTTCCACGAACCGGTGACGCTCGCTTTCGTCGGTATGACCCGATGAATCCGAGCGGAGGAGAAGACGGGTATGTCGAGTACCCAGAGATCGATCCTGAAATCGAAATGACGGACCTAGCGGACGCGCGTCAGAAGTATGACCTAGTCGTCACTCTGATCCGAAGCTTCACTCCTACGGTTCACATTCCAGACTGGGGCTCATTTGATGATGAGGCACCATCTCCGCCAAATGCCTACTCCGCCCCAGCGGGTTCAGCATTGAATATGCCTCCGCCGGAATTGGCCCTATGACGAACGGGCAAATTGTTCGAGGCGACATAAGAAGGCGGAATTCGCCTAACGACGCACAGCCGCGTCCGCGGCGCTGGCGCGCCGCTCCCGCTAACTTGCGGCCTGTCATGCCGTTTGCTGAGGGTTCTAGTTCCCCAGAGGTTTTGATACGGTGACGGTCATGTTTCTTCGAAGGTCATCGACGCGCCGCAAACGTCACGCCAGCCCGCAAGTTCGGCTGTGCGAATCGTTCGCCGGACCGGCCTCCGTGCCGGTCCGGCGAATGGGCGCGTTTCGTTGCGCGCTTGGGTTCCCGGCGCTCGTAGGTGGACGCAGAGCAGAATCCTGCGGTCCGGCGAACGTCTCGTTTCCGGCTGGCGCGCAACCCCGCGATTTTCCGCGTCGGTCGGGGAACCTGGTGAACCGTCGGTTCCCCGCCTCTCCGTGCGTAAAATCGCGGGCTTCGGAAACGCGCCCATTACACGAACCGCGACCGCAGGCGCGCTGAGTCGTGTCGATCCCTCCACCAAAGCTGACGAAAGGTGAGCGAGCGATTCTTGCCGGTCTGGCGTTGGAAGCCTACAACGCTGAACTCACCGATCTCTTGACCGAACTCTATGAGGATTTCTGCAAGTGGGGCGGAGACGGGATGTCCGCGATTGACCTTACTGATCGCATTCACGCGTTCCATGACGGCCCGAGTAGAACGCTGTACAAGCGGTTCAACTCGTTAAAGCCACACGAAGTTGTAGCCCGGGAGATCGCCAGTGGCCGCATGGATGCGGCAGATCTTCCTGAATGTCTCCTCGAGAAGCTTCAGCCCCTCATCGAGGCGCTGCGATCCGCCGAGTCATGACGCCACGCACATTACTCCTCGCCACTCTCGTATTTGCCATTTCATGTTGGGGCCTTTTTGTGTTTTGGCATCAAAGCGATTTGCCACAAGCCTACTTCAGAGCAAATGATGCCCGCGCATCGAACGCGCTAATTCGACACGCGGCGGCAGTTCCAGCTGCGTTCAATTGGTTTGGCGACACGATTTCTGTTCGTGAAGCTTGGATTGAGGAAAAGCAAACGCCGTCATTCCGTTGGTATCTCGTGCCCTATAATCCCACGGTCGGACAATATCGCTTATCGTTTACGCTTTCGGTACAGTCGCCCTTAGAACTTGAGCCATTCGGGCGCGGCGCAGGATATATTGAATGCCTTGCCACGGGCCGCCGCGCCTCATTCGATTTCGACCAAGATAACTCTTCTACCGTGTATCATTGCGACGTGCCTTCGTTTGATGCCAACTGTTCACTTCGCCTGATGAGCGCCAATGGTAAGGACAGCATGGGTATCATCAACTTCTATATTCGGGAGAATGGCGCTTGAGCAATCGGAGTGGTGGGGTTCGTCTAACGAAATGTTTCTGGCTACGCTCCCTTCGGTCGCTCCGCGCAACCGCGCGTAAGCGTGATGCGTCGTTCACGGGGATTGCAAAGACGGCAATCCCCGCGCCCGACGCGGTTGATTTTCGGTGAAGGCCTCAAGCGTGTCTGGACTCGTAGTCAGCGAGGGGCGCGCGGTTCAGAAACATTCATCGTTAGCCGAACCGCTTCGCGGAGGGACATTTCATGACTGAACAACTCACTTCGGAATCTAGCCCCGCGCTGCTGACCGATGACAGAAGTGAAGGCAGCATCGGGAGTGGTGGCAATGCGCCACGCTCATATATGCTCCTGTGGTTACTTCTTGTCGCCGTAGTCTTTGTTGGCGCCGTTGTAGTGCGAACGCTCATCGGGGCTAACGATCCGCTCGCAAAATACTGTTGTGGCGGTGATGACGCTGCGCCGGAGAAGCATCTCGACGAATACTTGTCTCGCTACCGCGAAACACCTGGTGATACCTTCACGCTTATTCAACTGGGACGCGCCTACTTGAATCTTGGCTATTATGACTGGTCAAAAACATATTTCGATTCAGCTGCGATATTCGACTCATCGTCTCCGTTACCTGCGTATGGCTTGGCCTTTGTTCATATGCGGATGGGCAACTACGACAGTTCCGCCATATCCATGCGCCTTTGCCAAGGCATAATTAACGACACTAGGTCTACGCACTACTTCTGGGGCGAATGGCATCGGCTTCAATCGCGCTTTGACACAGCCGCCTCAGAATACATGGCTGCGCTCGACGCTCAGCCTTTGAACGCGTGCACTCTCAACTCGATTGGCATCAATTTCAAGGAGCAAGGCAATTTGACAATGGCGCTTGTCTATCTCGATTCGGCGATCGCACTTGCGCCACATGAATCTATGTTTCTCGCCAACCGCTACCACGTTCTCGATGATCTTGGACGGGCGAATGAGGCAGATCGCGACTTGAAGGCATGGCGTGATCTTGTCGGCGCGACTGCCCCAAAACCAGATCGTCTACGATCACTCATCCCCGGGCGGGAACCCTATGGGCCATTCTAGCAAAGTCGTTACCGGCTCATATGCATTTGACAGCTATGTTCGTCTTCCATGAATAGTCCGTCTTCGTCAAGACCCGATCGATAGAACCTCCTTTCCCAGTCGTCGGCCCTGTGGGAACGGTGGGCGGCCGTCAGGCTGTCCACGGTTTCCACGGGGCGCAATCACCGCTCCGCCATCAATACGAGACTATCCATCTTCCATTCGTGCCGCCCTTGCGGACGCACCTGGTGTCGAAATCGAAGAAGCGCGCTTTATCTAACGATCGAGCCGGCGGATTACCCGCCGCTCAGACGAACACCAAGCCACGCCTCTCATCGGTCCTCTGTATCGATGATCGGTCTCTCGTTCCGATTTGCTCAGTTCATCGGCGCCTCCCGTTGAAAACCTCTCTTCTCCTTCAGGAGGTGCCAGGCGACGATCATGAGCTTTCGCGCCAGGCCGACCACGGCCACGCGGCGGCCGCGCTTCTTTGCGCAGCGATCAAACCATGTCCTGAGCGGGAGATTTCGGGACGCCCGCGAAAGCAGAAAACAATGCGCGGCCTGAATCCACACGGCACGCAGTTCCGCTTTTCCCTCCTTCGTAATATGCCCTCTCACGCGCGTATCGGCTGAGTCCGACATGGTCGGCACGAGGCCCAGGTAGCTTGCCACCTCCCGCGAGTTGCGGAATCTCTCCGGGTTCCCCAAGCCCACCAGGAACCAGAGCGAGGAAAGAAGTCCCACCCCGGGGATGGACCTCAGCCATTGGACGCGACCGTCCTTCTCCGCGATCTCCTCGAGCGCACGGTTCAGGCGGTTCTCGCTCTCGTAGAGACCTTTCCATGTCGTATACATTTCCTCTAGAACGAGACGATTCGCTTCATTCAGGAGCGGACCGGTACAGATGCGCCGCCATCCTCGATGCGACTGGAAGGCCCGGGACGGCGCGCGCATCCCGAGTCGCACCATCATGGACCGTCCGCTCTGCGAGATCCGGATCCGGGAGCGCAGGACGGTGTTCCGGGTTGTGAGTAAGTCACGAATCTCCCTCTCCCTGGGTGTGGGGATGTACACGGAGCGAGGATAGAAGCCGAGGCGCAGGAGCTCGGCCAACCAGCGGGAATCGTTCCGATCGTTTTTGGCCTTGGATTCGGCGATGACTCGGAGCTTGTGAGGCGGCCAGACGAGAACCTCGTCGCATCCAAGGGCAGTGAGGCGATCGTAGAGGGCGAAGGAACCACCTGAGGCTTCAAGAGCGACACGAAGCCCCTTTCTCGCGAAAGGCCCGAGGATCGCCCCCCGGACGTCAACTACATCTGTGACATGACGACAACTACACTTGCGTAGTAGT
>CAZWVM010000097.1:0-13278 GCA_964637705.1 uncultured bacterium | reverse complement strand
CGAAGGGGAGCGGCGCCAGGAAGCGCGCGCGTGACCTGCGGGAGGGTCAGCCTTCCCCCCGCCCCCTCTTCCCTGCCCGCCCCCCGTGTCATATAGTCGATGCGATGATACCGACGCAACGGCCGATCGATGATCTCCTCTTCCAGCGCCTCGTCGAGCGGCTCGGCCTGCGCTTCTTCTACTACCGTCACGATCCGCGGGGCGTCTTCACCTACGTCAGCCCCTCCCTCACCCAAGTCCTGGGATACTCCACCGAGGAGTTCGAGACGCACTACTCGACCTGGATGACCGATCATCCCGTCAACCGCGATGTCGCGCGCTTCACCGAACTGAGTCTCAAGGGCGCCGAGCAACCGCCGTATCTTGTCGAGGTCCTCCACCGCGACGGCACGCCGCGGATGCTCGAGGTCTCGGAATACCCGGTCAAGGACGAGGCCGGGAAGGTCGTCGCGGTCGAGGGCGTGGCGCAGGACGTGACGGAGCGACAGCACGCCTACGCGGAACTGAGGGAGCGGGAGGAGAGGCTCCGGTCCCTGAGCGACAACCTCGCCGACGGCATGGTCTACCAGATCGACAGCGGCGTCGACGGTTCCTCGCGCCGGTTCACCCACATCAGTCCCGCCGTGGAACGCATGCACGGGCTCAAGGTCGAAGAGGTGCTCAGCGACCCGATGAGCCTCTACAGCCAGGTCTTCGAGGAAGATCTCTCCCGCGTCGCCGATATCGAGCGCGCGGCCTTTTCGCGCATGCAGACCATGATGGCCGAGGTCCGCGTGAAGATCCCGGACGGCGGTGTCCGTTGGCGCCAGTTCACCTCCTCGCCGCGGCGCCTGGAGAACGGGCACGTGGTCTGGGACGGCATCGAAATCGACATCCACGAGCGCAAGCTCGGCGAGGAGGAGCGGGCACGGCTCCTCGAAAGCGAAAAGGAGGCGCGGCGGGCCGCGGAGAACGCGATAAAGG
This sequence comes from uncultured bacterium, assembly GCA_964637705.1. Taxonomy (GTDB): domain Bacteria; phylum UBA8481; class UBA8481; order UBA8481; family UBA8481; genus CAZWVM01. The sequence continues at coordinate 12,315 of CAZWVM010000097.1, read as the reverse complement.
TGCGCGACGAGTTTCTCTCCATCGCGGCGCATGACCTGAAGACCCCGCTCGGCGCCCTCCAGATCCAGGTCGAGTGCATGGAGCGGGCGGGCGCGGAACTGAACGAGGAGACGCGGCGGAAGGGCCTGGATCTCATCGGCCGCCAGACGCGCCGCCTCATCCGCCTCGTCAACGGGCTCCTGGTCCTCTCGCGCATCCAGTCCGGGCGCTTCGAGCTGACCCGCCGCCCCGGCGACCTCGACCATCTTGTTCGCGACGTCCTCGCGCGACAGGCGGTCGAGATCGAGCGCGCGGGATGCCGCGTCGAGGAATCACTCTCGGGGGGCGCGATGGGCGAATGGGACAGCGAGCGGCTCGAGCAGATCATCGAGAATCTCCTCTCCAACGCCCTGAAATTCGGAGCCGGGAAGCCGATCCGGATCGAGACGGCCGTCGACGAAAGCGAGGCTCGCCTCGTCATCGCCGACCGCGGCATCGGGATTCCCTCCGAGGAGATCGAGCGCATCTTCGAGCCCTTCGAGCGGGCCCACACCTCGCTGCACTACGGCGGCATGGGCATGGGGCTCTACATCGCCCAGAAGATCGCCCGCGCGCACGACGGGGAGATCCGGGTCCGGAGCGCCCCGGACCAGGGCACGGTCTTCACGCTTTCCCTCCCCCGCTCCCCCCTCAAGGGGACCGCGCCGCCGATCTAGATGATCCTCGACGCCCTCGACGGGAGCCGCCGCCTCGGCGCACTCCACCCGCTCTTCCCGGAAGCCTTCTCCTTCCTCGAATGCCACGCTTCTTCGCTCGAACCGGGCCGCCACGAGATCCGGGGCGGCGCGCTGTATGCGAGCGTCAGCGACTATCGGACCCGGCCGCTGTCGGATCTGCGCTTCGAGGCGCACGAACGGTACATCGACATCCAGCTGCTCTCTCGCGGTCGCGAAAGGATCCTCTGGTCGCCCGCCGCGGGCCTCGAAATCGCCAAGCCCTACCATGCGGAGAAGGACATCCTCTTCTTCGAGCCGCCGCGCGAACCCGGGGTCTGCCTCCTCGAGCCGGGCCTCTTCGCGGTCTTCTTCCCCTCCGACGCCCACGCGCCGGGCGGTGAAAGGGGAACCGGGGAGGAGGTCCGCAAGATCGTGGTGAAGGTCCGCGTCCCTTGACGAACCGTCCGCACCTGCGCGGCGAGACCGCTCTCTCGCTCGCGACGCTCTGGCCGGACCTGCGCCTCGAGGCCGGGATCGCCCGTCGCATCCTCTCCCGGGTCGTGAAGGAGAACCGCGACGATCTCGACGGCGTCTCCGGCCTCTCGCCCCGCCTCGCCGCCGAGATCCTGCGCCGCGCCCGCCTCGACCGCCTGGCGATCGTCGACCGCCGCCGGAGCGCGATCGACCCCTTCGTGAAGTATCTCTTCCGGGCGCCCGACGGCGCGCTCTTCGAGTCGGTGCGGATCCCGCTGGAGAAGCCTCGTTGGTCGGTCTGCGTCTCGACGCAGGTCGGTTGCGCGCTCGGCTGCGCCTTCTGCGAGACCGGGCGGCTCGGATTCGGCAGGGACCTGGAGGCGTGGGAGATCGTGGAGCAGGTGGTGACCGTGCGGCGCGAGTCGACGGAGCGGCCCGTCTCAGGCGTCGTCTTCCAGGGCCAGGGCGAGCCGATGCTCAACTACGAGAACGTGATCCGGGCCGCCCAGGTCCTCTCGGACCCCTCCGGCGGGCAGATCCGCGGCGACCGCTTCACGATCTCGACGGTGGGCATCCCGGCGGCGATCGACCGGTTCCGCGAGGAGCGACACCCGTATAGGATCTTTCTCTCGCTCGGCTCGACCTTTCCGGAGACGCGGGAGCGGCTGATGCCGGTGACGAGGTCACACCCGCTCGACGAGGTCTGCCGCGCGGTGACGAGGCTCTGCGAGGCCCGCAACCAGGTCGTCACGATCGCGTGGGTGCTCGTCGCGGGGGTCAACACCTCGCCCGAGGAGGCCGGGCGACTCCAGGGGCTCTTCCCCGGCCGCCGCATTCGAGTCTCCCTCATCGACGTGAACGATCCCTCGGGGGCGCACCGCCCGCCGGGCGACGAGGAACGCGGCCGCTTCCTGGACGCGCTCGAGTCGAACGGCATCGGATTCGTCCGGCGCTACTCGGGCGGGTCGGACATCTCGGCGGCCTGCGGCCAACTCGTCTCCTCCGCCCGCGGCGGAGTTCCCCTCGAAGCGATCTAGAGGAGCGGCCCCGTCACCTTGACGGTGGACTGGAGCCGAAGGCGCATGCCGAGCGACTGGAGCTCCTCCTCGCTCTTGCGGTCCATGATGGCCTGCTCGATCCTCGGACGCACCTCGCCGAAATCCGGCGTGCGCGAGTTCTGGCGCTCCTCGACGAGGATGAGGTGCCACCCGAACTCGGTCTTGACGGGGTCGGAAACGCGGCCGAGCGGCTGCGAGAAGGCGACCTGCTCGAAGGCCGGAACCATCTGCCCGCGGCCGAACATCCCGAGATCGCCGCCGTTCATCTTCGAGGGGCAGATCGAATACTGGGAAGCCAGCACCGCGAAGCTCTCGCCGCGGTCGAGCCGGGAGCGGATCTCGCGGAGCCTGGTCTGGGCCGCCGTGTCGTCGGGGACGAGGATGTGGCTGGCGTGGACCATCTCCGGCTGGGCGAAGCGCTGGCGGTTCGCCGTGTAGAATTCCCGAGCCTCGGTCTCCGTCACCACCGGGTCCTCGACGTTGCGGCGCATGAATTCGCGGATCTGAAGCTCCTCCTGCAGCCGCGCCTTCAACTCGGCGCGCGACCGGCCGACGCGGGCCAGCGCGCTGTCGAAATCGGCCTCGGTCGGATAGTTCGCGACGAGCTGGCTCCACTCGGACTGGACCGAGTCGGCCGAAACCCGGATATTGGCCCTCCGCGCGGCGCTGAGGAAGACGTGGCGCTCGATCATCTTCTCCACGAGGCGCAGGGCCAGGCGGCGCTTCAGGTCCTGCAGGCGCGGGGAATTCTCCTCGAGATTCACCTGGTTCTGGGCACGGAAGTCGTTCCACTCCCGCTCGAGCTGCGCGCCGAACTCCGCCGCCGTGGTCTTGATGCCGTTGACCTCCAGGACGACCCGCGAGGGAGCGGGGGCCGGGGAGGCCGTGCGCGAGGAGCGCGCCTGCGACGACGCCGGCTGGAGAGCGAGCGTCGAGGCGAGACCGAGGGCGACGAGGGTGACAAGGACGGTGCGAACGGGTTTCATCTCAATCCTCCGATGGGGCTACGGAACATCATGCAACGATTGTACCGCCGATACGGCGGCGTGGCGAGGAATCTTCAGTTCGCCCTCGAGGCCGCTTTTCGCCCGAGTTCAAAGGCCTCCCGGTTCATCGCCAGGTATTGCGGCTTCACCAGGCGTTCCAGGACCGTCTCCCAGGTCGCGAGCGGGAAGGCGAGCCGCGTCGAGAGCGCGCCGGTCATGAAGACGTTCAGGGTGCGCGCCGCGGAGGTGTAGCCGGGGACCGAGGCGGGATCGAGCACGAGACCGCCCGGCACGCGGGCGCGGATCCATTCCGCCAGGTCGGCGGGATAGGGCTCCAGCCCGTCCTTCACGGGAGCCGGCTCGATCCGCGTGGCGGCGGCAAGGAGGATCCCGCCGGGCGCGAGGTAGGGGGCGTATCGGACGGCCTCGAGCAGTTCGAAGGCGAGCACGGTGTCGGCGCGGCCGCGCGCGATGACCGGCGAATGCACCTCTGGCCCGAAGCGGACATGGCAGTCGACGCTGCCCCCGCGCTGGGCCATGCCGTGCGTCTCCGTCGCGACGACTTGGAGGCCGCTCTCGAGGGCGGCCTCGCAGAGAAGGCGCGAGGCGAGGATCACGCCCTGCCCCCCCACGCCGACGATGAGAACATTGGTCACTTGCACAGGATGCACGGCCTCCTCGCGATGATCACAGACGTCTCCGGCGCGGCCAGTTCCCCGCGCAGGATCGCCTCGAAATCGTCCTGCCGGTATGGATCCGCGACGACGACGCGTTTCACGCCCGCCGCCCGGCAGACCGCCTCCAGGTCGAGCGAAAACGTCGGCTCCTCCTCCAGCGTCTCGCCCGTTCCGGGATGGTCCTGGTGCCCGGTCATGGCGGTGGTCGAGTTGTCGAGGATGATGACGACGCCGGTGGTGCGGTTGTAGACCATGTCGATGAGCGGCGTGATGCCGGAGTGAATGAAGGTCGAGTCGCCGATCACGGCCACGCTCTTCTCCGCGTAGCCGCGACCGAGCGCCTTCTCGAAGCCGAGGTGCATCGAGACGCTGGCGCCCATGCAGATCTGCGCGTGCATCGCCTGGTAGGGCGGAAGCGTGCCGAGCGTGTAGCAGCCGATGTCGCCGATGACGGTGAGATCGAGTTTCTTGAGCACGGCGAAGACGTAGCCATGCGAGCATCCGCGGCAGAGCATGGGGGGGCGGCCCGGAAGGGCGCCGCCGTAGGCGGGGCCGGGCACGGCCTTTCGGCCGTTCAGGAGCTCCTCGAGAATCTCGGGGCGCAGTTCGCCGGTCAGGGGCAGGAGGTCCTTCCCGGTGACCGCGATGCCGAGCGCCCGGAGATGCTCCTCCATGAACGGATCCAGTTCCTCGACGACGTAGAGCTTCTCGACGGCGGCGGCGAAATCGAGGAAGAGCCTCGCGGGGAGGGGCCAGGCGAGGCCGATCTTGAGAACGGAGGCGTCGGGGCAGGCCTCCCGTACGTGCCGGTAGGCGACGCCGGCCGTGACGATTCCGACGGACCGGTCCCTCATCTCGACGCGGTTGAACGGACAATCCTCGGCATACGCGCGGATCTCGCTCGTCACCCGCTCGACGACCTCGTGCCGGGCGCGCGCATGCGCAGGGAGCATGACGTTCTTGCGCGCATCGCGGACATAGGGGACAAGAGGCACCTCGGTCCTCGGACCGATCTCCACGATGCCGCGCGAATGGGAGACGCGCGTGGTGCTGCGCAGGAGAACGGGACGGTCGAAGCGCTCGGAGAACTCGAACCCGGCCTTCGTGAAGGCATGGGCCTCGGCCGCGTCGGCCGGCTCCAACATCGGGATCTTGGCGGCGCGGGCGAAGTGGCGGCTGTCCTGCTCGTTCTGGGACGACCAGATGCCGGGGTCGTCGGCGGTCACGATGACGCAGCCGCCGCGTACGCCCGTGTAGGAGAAGGTGAAGAGGGGATCGGCGGCGACGTTCAGGCCGACGTGCTTCATGGCGGCGAAGGAGCGGGCGCCGGCGAGCGAAGCCCCGGCCGCGACCTCGAGCGCGACCTTCTCGTTGGGCGACCACTGGGAGCGGATCTCGCGGTATTGCCGCGCCACGGTCTCGAGGATCTCGGTCGAGGGTGTGCCGGGGTAGGCGGCCGCGACGCGGCACCCGGCCTCCCACGCGCCCCGCGCGATCGCCTCGTTTCCCATCAGGACTTTTTTGACTCGTTCTGTCACTTTTCCGGTCCGCCATCTTACCATATGATGAGCCCGGAAATGAAGCGCCGGGACGCGGCGAAGCGCATTTTCCCCTCGTGCCGCCCCCCGACGCGTTGTCGCGTTTCGCGACACGGAAAGGAACCGCGCATGTACTGGAACAAGAAGCAGGAGACCCTCGCGGCGGCCCCCATGAAGGCGCTGCAGCTCTCCCGCCTGAAGACGGCCGTGAAGCGGGTGGCGAAGAACGTGCAGTGGTACCGGCACCATTTCGCGGCCGCGCGCGTGAAGCCGGAGCAGATCCGGACCCTCGACGACATCCGCCGCCTCCCCTTCACCACCAAGGACGACCTCCGCACGGCCTATCCCTTCGGGATGTTCGCGGTGCCCCCGAAGGAGATCGTCGAGATTCACACCTCGTCCGGTTCCACCGGAAAGCCGACCGTGGCGGGGTATACGCGCAACGACATCGCGCTCTGGAGCGAGGTGATGGCGCGGGCCCTCACCATGTCGGGCGTCACCGCCAGGGACATCGTCCAGAACTGCTACGGGTACGGCCTCTTCACGGGCGGGCTGGGCGTCCACTACGGCGCGCAGGCCATCGGCGCCCTCTGCATCCCGATCTCCGCCGGCAACACCAAGCGGCAGATCGACATCATGGTCGACTTCGGGTCGACCTTCATCACCTGCACCCCGTCCTACGCGCTCTTCCTGGCGGAGAGCCTGAAGGCCGAGGGCGTGGATCCGAAGCGGCTCCGCCTCAAGGCCGGCGCCTTCGGCGCGGAGATGTGGACGGAGAAGATCCGCGACGAGATCGAGCGGCGGCTGAACCTGACGGCGCTCAACATCTACGGGCTGACGGAGATCATCGGGCCGGGCGTGGCGATGGAGTGCGTGCGCCAGAAGGGCCTGCACATCTTCGAGGACCACTTCTACCCGGAGGTGATCTCGCCGGACACGCTGGAACCGGTCGCGGAGGGCGAGAGCGGGGAGCTTGTGCTGACGACGCTGACGCGCGAGGGAACGCCGATGATCCGCTTCCGCACGCGCGACATCACGCGCATCTGGCGCGAGAAGTGCCGCTGCGGCCGCACGCTCGTCAAGATGGACCGCATCACGGGCCGGTCCGACGACATGCTCAAGATCCGGGGCGTCATCGTATTTCCCTCGCAGATCGAGCGGTCCCTTCTCGCGATCAAGGGCATCGAGCCCCACTACCAGATCGTCCTCACCCGGCCCCATCACCTCGACGAGATCGAGGTGCAGGTCGAGACTTCCGGCGAGATCCTCTCGGACGAGATCCGGCACATGGAGGAGTTGAGGACGAGGATCGAGGACACCATCGAGAAGGCGATCGGGCTGAGGGCCCGGGTCGCGCTGGTCGAGCCGAAATCGCTTCCGCGGAGCGAAGGCAAGGCGAAGCGCGTCATCGACAAGCGGAACCTGTGAGGAGGGCCCGATGAAACTCAAGCAGATCACGGTCTTTTTGGAGAACCGGAGGGGGCGGCTGGAGGAGGCTCTGGAGGCGTTGGAGGCGTCGAAGATCAACATCCGGGCGCTGGCGATCGCCGACACGTCGGAGTTCGGGATCCTGAGGCTCATCGTGCCGGACCCCGACCGCGCGGCGAAGGCCCTCGCCCGCGCGAACTTCTCGGTGCGCGAGACCGACGTCGTCGCGATCGCCGTGGACGACCGCCCCGGCGGTCTCGCGCGGGCGCTCGAGACCCTCAACACGGCCCGCCTCAACCTCGAATACCTCTATCTCATGGTCGGCAAGATCCGCGGCAAGGCCGTGGTGATCCTCCGGGTGGAGAACCTCGCGGCGGCGATCAAGGCCCTGCGGAAGGGCAAGGTCGCCGTGCTCCCGGCCCGGGAGGTCCTCGGGGCCTGATGAAGACGCTCGCGGAGATGAGCGAGCGCTTCCGCACTCTCGACCGGTTCGCGCGCCATTGCGGGATCGAACTCGTGGAGATATCGGAGGGCCGCGCGACGGCCCGCATGCCGATCCGCGCGGAGCATCGCAACACCCTGGAGATGTGCCATGGCGGGGCGATCTTCACCCTGGCCGACTACGCCTTCGCGGCCGCCTCGAACTCGCGCGGCGAGGAGGCGGTCTCCATCACGGCCTCGATCTCGTTCCTGAAGGCCGGACTCGAGGGGACGCTCACGGCCGAGGCCTTCGAGGAGTCGCCGGGGCGCAAGGTCCGGACCTACACGGTGCGCGTCTGCAACGACGCCGGGGATCCCGTGGCGCTCTTCCAGGGGACGGTGTATCGGAAGAAGCCGGAGTGACTTGATCCCGGGTTGAATGCATCGACGCCTCGTGACGGGGCTTGACCGCCGGCACGGGCCAGCCGGTCCGCTCGTCACGATCCCGCGTTCCGCAACGAAAAAGGGCCGGCGTCCCCGCCGGCCCTTCCGTGTCGCGGTTTCTCAGAAGTCGAACTTGGTCACCAGGCTGTAGCGCTGGTTAGTGCGGACGTCGGGGAGCATGGGCGTCGCGACCTTGTACTCGGTCTGCATCTCGGCGTACTCCGCCGTCACCGTGAAATTGGTGAAGAGCTTGTAGTTGACATTGCCGTAGACGGTGGTGTTCTGGACGATGTTGCCGTTGGCCAGGAACTCGTCGTCGGGATCGTCGACGCCGTAGCCGGCGTTGAACCAGAGGCGGGGTTGGGGTGTGATGCGCACGTTTCCGAACCCGCCGTGAGCCCGGACCTCGCGTCCGTCATAACCCATGTTGCCGCATCCGCCGAGGTAGTCGTCGAGGTTGCGGCCGGACCAATACTGGCCGTTCAGGGTCACGATCGAGACGGGGAGGTTGAAGCCGGCGCAGACGAGGTCGACGTTGCCGGTCTGCTCGACGTTGCCCACGAGGTTGGACCAGCGCCCGAGGACGCCGCCGACGGAGAGCGTCGCTTTCGCGATCTTGGCCGTCATCATGGCCTGGTAGGCCGGCCGGCTCGAGGCCGTGCCGTTGTTGTCGACCGGATAGCGCGTCGGGCGGGTCACGGCGATGGCGACGTTGAAGTTGTCGGCGAGGCGCGAGGAGAATCGGATCTGGGGCGAACGGCCCCAGATGGCGCCGGAGTAGCCCATGACGATGTTGTTGGCGATGGAGGAGAACTCCAGGGGCGTCAGGTTCCAGGTCTGGCCGACGAGCAGTTCGCTGCGAGAGCCGATCTTGTGAGAGACGTAGGCGTGCCGCAAACGCAAGTGCACCTGGTTGGCGTTGTTGGTGCCTCCGAAGTCCGCTTCGATCTTGGCCGACATCCGACCGGTATCGGAGATGTTCACGCCGACGCGCGTTCCCTCCGCCACGGCCCGGAAGTCGCTGGCGGTGGTCCGGCTCGAGTTGGCGTAGATCATCAGCTCCTCGCCGGTGTTGCCGTGGTTGTCGTATTGGAACTCGCCCAGGAGGAAGCCGTAGAGCTTGACGTTGTAATTCGAAATCATCGTCTCGGCGGCGAAGGACGGCAGCGCGACCAGCGCGACCATGACGAGAGCCAGTGCGGAACGTTTCATGAGAACCTCCGGGGTGTTCGGATCGGAGCGAAATCGCCCCTCCTCACTCATCGGCGGTTCCCGCGCGGCCCTGCAAGCGATTGTGATGTTTTTTACGACGGGTCTTTCAAAAGTGCATCAACCTGTGCACACGGAACCCCGTCAGGAAGCGGTCCGGTTCTTTTCCCACGAGCGAAAGGTCTCGAGATCGAAGCGAAACGCACCCACGAGAAACGATACCACGGCCGCATCGTCGATGTATCCCAGCAGGGGAAAGACGTCGGGCAGGATGTCGAAGGGGTTGAGGAAGTAGAAGAGGGCCAGGAGACCCATGACGATTGTCTTCTTCGGGAGCCTCGTATACTCGCGGCGATAATAGGAGCCGAGCAGCCGTGAGACCGATCCGAGATCGTCGACGAACTGGGCGAGGCGACCCTGGTCCAGCCGAATCCGACCGGCCTTGGCCGAGGCCGCTTCGATCAGTTCGACGGCCTGTCGAGGATTCTCCGCGATCTCCTCGGCGGCGCGAGCCGAGTCGATGATCGCATTCTCTCCCCTCGATTCCCTGTCGTTTCCCATGGTTCCAGTCTGCACGACCCCGGGGCCCGAATCAAGACCACCTTCCTTCTTTCTTGTCGCATGCCGCCTCCCGTGGCACACTGTTTGCACTTCCCTTGCCCGGAGGCAACCGTGAAGAAACTGACCCTAGCCGCGCTGTCCGTCCTCTGGCTTCTCTCCTCGGCCGGAGCCCAGACGTCCCCGGGTTCGACCGCCTGGGTGGCGGGGGAGCGCCTGGAATACAAGGTCTTTTTCGGATTCTTCAACGCCGGGACGAGCGTCTTCACGGCGGGACCGGAGCAAACCATCGGCGGGCGCCGCACGGTGCAGTTCAAGTCCGTGCTCCAGTCGGCGCCCCGGTTCTTCTACTCGATCTACGACGAAGCGACCTCGACCTGCGACCCGGTCACCTACGTCACCCAACGCTATGAGAAGGTCCAGCGGGAGAGAGACGAGAACAGCAGGAACATCACGGTCTTCAACCACGCGAACCGCACGGCGGTCCGCACCGAGGACGGCCGGGCGCATCCGCCGATCGAGATCGCGCGGAACCCGATGGACGTCCTGAGCGCCATCTACTACGTGAGGTCGCAGAGCCTTGCCGTCGGCCGAACTCTCTCGATCCCCGTCCACGACGGCAAGCGCGACTACACGATGAAGGTCGTGGTGCGTTCACGAGAGCGGATACGAACCGACGCGGGGGCCTTCGAGTGTCTCAAGGTCGAGCCCACGCTCTACCAGAGCGACGGCACCGTGAAGAGGCGGGGCCAGATGACGCTCTGGCTCACCGATGACGCGCGCCACATCCCGGTCCGGATCCGGATGGGTCTCCCCTTCGGATCGATCGTGGCGGATCTCAAGACGATGAGCGGCACGCGGCCCTGAAGGGACCCGTCACCAGGCGCTCGACTTGACGGTGCCGAGGTCGATCCGGCCCCGGCGAAGATCCTCCCACCCGACCTCGTCCAGAAGATCCTCCGTCCTCAGGACCTCGGGAAGCTCCTTCTCCGTCGACATCACGAAGCCGGTCAACGACTTGCGCGTGAGCGAGCCATGCGTGCCCTTGAAGCGCAGAAAGGTGCTCATCACCGCGCTGCCGCACTGGTAGCCGTCCTCGAGGCTGACCATCACGTCGCCGGGATTGCGCACGTGGCCGGTCGTTCCGTGGTAGACGCGGTTGACGACGTCGGGATAGCGGTGGTCCCAGGTGCGCTCGAAAAGCGCGCGGTCCTCGACATAGCCCCCGGCGTCGACGAGACCCTCGTCGCGGGCGCGGGCCAGGACGTCATCGAGCGCCAGGGGATCGCCGCTCGCCGCCGCGTAGCGGTAGCGCCCCCCCCTCCTCTCGATCGTCGCGTGCCCGGCGCGACCCACGATGTGCACCGTCTCACCCCGGGCGTAGCAGGAGAAATCCACGCCCTCGAGGGAGGACAGGGTCTCGGCGAGGGCTTGCTCGTTCGCCTCGGCGGTATAGAGGTAGCCGCAACTGATGAGACCGGTCGGAAGGAGCACGACATCGCTGTCCCGTTCCAGCCGGCGCACCAGGTCGTATCCGTGGCGCTCCAGGTGGCGCTCGACGGGGATGCGGACGCACGGGCTGTCGCTCATGCCGTGGTCGGAGAAACAGACGAACTCGAGCGCGCCGCCGCTCTCGCGGCGGAGTTCCCCGATCGCATCGTCGAGGCGCGCGAGGAGTTTCTCCACGCGGGCATGACCCGCGACGTGGCCGACCGCGTCGGTCGCGTCGAGGTGGAGCGTGACGAGCCGCGCACCGGCGGCGCGCCGCCGGCGCACGACCTCTTTGAGGTCGCGAACGTCGAGATCGCCGCTGGCGGGCAGGAAATACACGAGGCCCCTGAGAGCCATGGGCGTCACGTGGTCGTAGATCCGGAACCAGACCCCCAGTTCCCGCACCTGGAGAATGCCCCCGATGAGCCGGTTCTCCGCCTTGTCGAAGTAGCGCAGGCCGTAGCCGCCGGGTCGCGGCACTCCATACAGCTCGGTCAGCATCACCTCGGTGATCGCGGGGAACGTGCTGACCAGGCGAGAGGGCCGGTGAAAGGCCCGGAAGCGCCCCTGCGACCACATTCGTTCCATGACGGAATACGCCACGCCGTCGAAGCAGACGAAGACGCGGGTGCGGTCCGCGGGACCCGCCGACGGCGCGGCGGAATCCGCGCGGGGAACCGCGGGCGGGTCATCGCGCGGCGCAGCCGCGGCGCACGACAGGAGCGGCGCGAAGAGGAGAGCGACCATCAGGCTCTTCATCCGTTCATACTAGCAGTCCGGCCCCCGGGACGACTAGGGTGCACGCAAAGTTCGTCGGTGGAATGTCCTCTCCGCGTCTTGGCCTCGGCTTTTCCATCCCTGGGAAAGCCTTCGGCCTCGCAGAGGCTGCGCCTCCCGCCGACTCCTCATCCCTCCATGGATTCGTCGTCGCCGCTTCGTGGACATTCCACCGACGAACTACCGACGTTTCCTGCGTGCACCCGGACGACAGGCACTCCTTGGGAAAAACGACGCCCCGGGATAGAATGGCGGCATGACGGTCAACCCCCGCCCCTGGTACAAGCTCGGTCTGCGCTTCGCCTGCCTGCCCGAATGCCACAAATGCTGCCTCCGTTCCGGCATCGTCTCCCTCATGTACGGCGACGAGGGACGCCCCTCCGAAATGGAGGCCATCGCGGACTACATGAAGATGCCGGTGAAGGAGTTCCGGAAGCGCTACGTGAAGTGCGACCTCGCGAACGGGGAGTACATGGACGAGGCCGAGGGGCGTCCCGGGTGCCCGCTCTGGAAGGACGGCTGCAGCGTCTACCCGGCGCGGCCGAAGCAGTGCCGCGTCT
>CAZWVM010000096.1:0-13397 GCA_964637705.1 uncultured bacterium | reverse complement strand
TGGTGCCTCCCCTGCCACGAGCTCGAGGCCGTCACCTTCTCCGATCCCCGCGTCGCCGAGGCGCTCGGGTCGTTTGTGCTCCTCAAGGCCGACATGACCGGGCCGGAGATCGCTCCTGAAATCGAACGGCTGGCGTCCGAGAAGCGCATCGCCGGCGTCCCCACCGTCCTCTTCATCGGATCCGATGGCGCGGAACGAGCCGACTTGAGGCTCGTCGGCTTCGAGGGACCGGAGGCGTTCCTGGGGCGGCTGAAGGCCTTGACCCCTTGATTCGCGTTTCTAGAATACGCTCATGATCCAGGTCCTCGTCGAACTGGTCCTGACCATGATCGCCGTGGTCCTCGCGGCCCTCGTCCTGCCCGGCATCCGCGTCAAGGGCATCGGCACGGCCCTCGTCGTCGCCTTCATGCTCGGCCTGGCCTTCCCCGCCATCCAGCCGCTCCTGGGGATGCTCACGCTTCCGATCAACACCCTGACGATCACGATCCTGGCACTCGTCCTGAACGGAATCTTCATCCTCATCGTCACGACGGTCGTCCCGGGCTTCACGGCGGACAGCTTCGGGTGGGCGATGATCTTCGTCTTCCTGCTCTCGGCCCTGAAGGGACTGCTCTTCGTCCTTCTCTGAGCGCCTTCTACATTCCGCCCCGGTAGATCCGGCCCGCGCGCGGAATCCCCGAATCGTCCCGGACGTCGCGGAAGGAGGCCGGAATCGTGCGCCCGTCCCGCTCGACGTGGAAGTGGAGATGGGGCCGGGTGGAGTAGCCGGTGTTGCCGGAAAGCGCGACCGGCTCGCCCTCCTCGACCGCCCTCCCGGGCGCGAGCCAAGTGGTGTCGATGTGCGCGTAGACCGCCGTCGTCCCGTCCTCGTGCAGGATGCGGACGTAATTCGCCCGGCGCAGCTCGATCGGCAGCGTCGGATCCTCGCGCTCGTTGCGCACCGCGGCGACGACGCCGGCGCGCGCGGCCGGGACGGGCGTGCCCGTCGGCATCGCCCAGTCGTAGGCGAAGCTCTGGTCGCCCGTGTGGCTGAACCGCCCCCCGACGCCCTGCATCAGGAGATAGGACTCGCGGTCCCTGGGCAGCGGGAGGCGATAGAGGGGCGGGGTCTCGATGAAGAGAGACGGCTCGTCCATGCCGAAGACGCCGGTGAAGACCGGCGTGAAAACGGCACAGCCGGGGACGAGCGCGAGAAGGAGGCACGCCCACGCGCGGACCGACGGGCGGCGAGGCGATCCTCTCAGGCCGAAACGACCTCCCGCGCCGGAGGCGGCGCGCTCGAGGAGCGGACGACGAGCCGAGGCTCCAGGACGACCTTGGAGCCGCGCGAGGGGGTCTTTCGCTGGATGAGATCGAAGAGAAGCCGAACCGACTCGCGCGCCACGTCGAAGACCGCGAGGTCGATCGAGGTCAACGGCGGCGAGGTGAACTGCGAGAGGTCCACGCTGTCGCCGCCGACGACGGAGATGTCCTCCGGAACGCGGCGGCCGCACTCGCGGGCCGCCTCGATCGCGCCGAGGGCCATCATGTCGTTCGCGGCGAAGAGCGCCGTGACGGAGGGGTCCCGGGCCAACAGGGCCTTCACCGCCGCACGCGCGTCCTCCCGCGCGTAGCTGTCGCAGATCTCGAGCGCCGAATCGTACTCGACCCCCGCCTCCTTCAACGCCTTCCGGTAACCGCGGCCGCGGTCACGCGCCGTCGTGGTGTTCGGAGAGCCGGCGACGTGGGCGATCCGGCGATGGCCCAGCTCCAGGAGATGCCGCGTGGCCAGGAGCCCGGCCTGCGTCATGTCGGAGAGGACGCAAGGCAGCGAGACGCCCGGCAGGTAGCTGTTGACCAGGACGAAGGGATACCCCGCCTCGACGAAGTCGCCGAGGTAGGTGTCGTCGAGGGTCGACCCGATGTAGAGCATGCCCGCGGCCTCGGCGCGCCGGAAGAGGTTGATGTACTCCTTCTCCTTGGCGAACTCGTAGGAGACCTTCCTCAGGACCATCCGGTGATCCGCGGCCTCCAGCTCGTCGTAGACGCCGCTCAGGGCCCGGCTGAAGTAGGGATCCTCGAAGACGTGCCCCAGCTCCGGCACGAGCACGCAGATCGCGCGCGTGCGGCGCGAGGAGAGATTCCGGGCGTTGACGTTCGGCTGGTAGCCCAGCCTCTGCACGATCTCCAGGACCTTCCGGCGCGTCTTCTCGCTGATGGTGGGATTGTTGTTGAGAACGAAGGAGACGGTCGTCTTGGAGACGCCCGCTTCCGCGGCCACCATTTCGATCGTGACGGCTCGAGTGCGCCTGGCCATGATAAGGACATCATAAGCCCCGGGCGCTTCGTTGTGCCAGTTCTTTCTGGCCCGAAAGCGGTATCAGCGCCCCGGAGACGCGCCCGCCCGGTATTCCTCCTCGGCCCTCTCGAGGGCTTTCTCGACCGGCTCGCCGAAGACGAAGACCCGGTCCAGGCAGCCCGGCCTCCAGGTCGCGGGATCCGTCATCATCGCGCTCCAGACCCGCCTCATGGACGGCGTCGACGGCATCGGCCGGCAATGGCCGACCTGCTCCTTGAAGCAGGACGTCACGTAATCGGCCGCCACGATGCTGTAATCGAAGGCCTTGCGGTTCGCCGGCAGGTAGCCCGCCATGATCGAGACCGCGGAGGAGGCGTAGGTCGAGGTGAGAAACCGGGCCGCGTCCCACGCGGAGGCGGCGCGCGGAGTCCGGGCGCTGATGAAGAACGCCTTGACCCCCATGAAGGGCGTGGCCCGGCGGCCCGACGGCGAGATGACCGGCAGGGGCGCGATGCCGAGGTTGACGCGGCGCAAGTCGATCAGGCCGTAGGCCCAGGGGCCGGAAAGGAGTATGCCCGCCCGTCCCTCGTTGAACAGGTCCACCTGCGTCCGCGCCTCCACCGTGTCCGGAACGATCCCGTGGACCTTCGCCAGGTCGCGCGCGAAGGCGATGGACCTCTCCATAGCGGAGGATCGCGCGGCAAAGCTTCCGTCGGGCCCGAAGACGTCGCCGCCGAAGCCGTGAAGCCACATGGCGTGGTGATAGAAATTGCCCCTCTCGTAGAGAAGACCGTGGCGGCCCGCCGCCGGGTCCGAGATCCGGCGGCAGGCCGCGATCATCTCGTCCGTCGTCGCGGGCGCGCGCGGGACGAGGTCGCGGTTGTAATACATGATGAGCGTTTCGAACGAGAGCGGCAGTCCGTAGAGGTGGCCGCCGTAGGTCAGCGCCTGGATGCACGTGTCGAGGTATTCGGCGCGGCCCGCCCCGTCGAGGCGGTTCTCCAGCGGCAGGATCCAGCCCGCCTCGCTCCATTCCCCCACCTTGTCGTGGGCCCAGATGACGAGGTCCGGGCCGGCGCCCGCCGTGAGTGCCGCCTCCAGTTCCCCCATGAACGGTTCCGCCTCCTTCCGCATGGTCACGATGCGGCAGGAACTCTGGAGGTTGTGCGCCCTGACGACCAGCTCCAGGGCCTCCTCCTCCCTCCCCTTCAGGCAATGCCACAGGGTGAGCGTCTCGGGTTCCTCCGCGTGCGCACAGGCGAAGGCGAGGAGAACCAGGGGCAGGGCCGCGACGACGGCGGCGATCACGATGGGGCGTCTCACGCCTCGGATGGTACGGAGCCCTCCGGATCGCGACAAGCGGTTTTTCCCGCTTTGACTTTCGCACGGTTTCTTTCGTATCCTTTGCGGACCGGCCACGCCGGCTCATTCCTTCATCCGAGGAGTCGTTATGCCCATCTACGAATATACCTGCCGCAAGGGTCATCACTTCGAAAAGCTCGCCTCCTTCTCCGCTCCCTCGACCACCAAGTGCCCGACCTGCGGGGGCAAGGCCGAGAAGATCATCTCGCTCGCCGCCTTCCACCTGAAGGGATCCGGCTGGTATTCCAAGGACGTGGCCGCCAAGTCGGGCAAAAAGGCCGAGGAGACCCCGGTGGCGGGCGACGCCCCGAAGCCGGAAACGGCCCCGAGCGGCAAGGCCGAAGCCGCCGGCGCCAAGGAGACGAAACCCGCGAAGAGCGACAAGGCGAAGAAGAAGAAGTCGAAGGTGTGATGCCCGGGGAGGTCGAAAGCGGAGGCGCTCCGCGCTCCCGGCGGTTCCTCTTCGCCCTCATCCTCCTCGCCGCGCTCGTCCTTCGCCTGCCCTCCTTCTCGGATCCGTTCCTCAGGCCCCACGAGGACGACAACGCCCGCTACGGCCTCGCCGCGCGCAATCACCTGCGCCTCGGCCTCGCCGTCACCCGCGGCTCCAACTGCCTCGCCGTCGCCACGGACGAGCCCCGGCCGGGGGATTTCTACGTGAACCACCCCGGCACACTCTCGCTCATCCTGGCCGCCGCCTACGCGGTCCTGGGGGAATCGGAGGCCGCGACGAGGCTCGTTCCGCTCCTCTTCTCCCTCGCGGGCCTCGCCCTGCTCCATCGCGCCGCCCGGCACCGGCTGCCGCCCGGCCATGCCGCGCTCGTCACCGCCTGCGCCGCCTTCTTCCCCATCGCCGCCTGGTATGGAAAGCTCGCGACCTTCATGCCCCTCATCCTGCCTGTCGGAGTGGCCGTGGCGGACTCGGTGGTTCGAAGCGTCGAGGAAGAGAGGGAGGCGCAGGCGCCCTTCGGCAGCGCGCTCGAGGTCGGGGGCATGGCCTTCGCAGCGGCCGTGGACTACGGGGGGATGCTCCTGCTCCCCGCTCTCGTCCTCGCCGTCGGATTCCGCCGCCGGCTCCTCGGGCCCGCCGCGGCGGCCGCCGGGGTCGCCGCTCTATGCTTCGCGCAGGTCGCCTGGATCGCCGGACCCGGGGGAGTGGCGGCGCTCTTCGCGAAGGGCCTCGCGCGCGCCGGCGCCGGCACCGAGCTTTCCTGGACGGCGTTCCTCTCGACCCAGGCGCTCTACTTCGCCTGGAACGCCTTCACTCCGATCGGCGCCGGGCTCGCGGTCGCCGGGCTCTTCCTCGCGTTCCGCCGCCGGGGCCCCGAGTCCCGCCTGGTCCTCGCCCTCGGCCTCTGGGGTCTCCTCTACATCCTCGTCTTCCGCGAGGCCGCGACGGTGCACGACTACTGGCAATTCTACCTGATCCCGGCCGTCGCCTTCCTCTGCGCGGCGGCTCTCACGCGCCTTCCCCGAGCCCTCGCGCTCGTCCTTCTCCTCCTCTTCCTCGACCAGTCCGTCCGCGTTCTCAACCGCCGATACTACTCCGACACGGGTTGGTACGCCCGCGAGCACGCGGCGGCCGCTTTTGCCCGCGAGCACGCCAAGGATCGCGACGTGGTCCTGACCCGGGAGCCGCTCCGCTCCGTCGTCGCCGCCTATTACGCCGACCGGCGCTTCGTCGACGCGCCGATGCTCGAGTCGGACTTCGCGGTCCGCTGACACTCCCTCCGCCGTCCGGTACACTACCGGCATGACGCCCCTTCTCGAGACGCGCGATCTGCACAAGTCCTTCACGGAGGACGGTACCGAGGTAGCGGTCCTGCGCGGCGTCTCGCTCTCGGTCGCCGAGGGCGAGTTCGTCGCGATCCGAGGTGCCTCCGGCAGCGGCAAGACGACGCTCCTCTCGCTCCTCGCGGGGCTCGATCGCCCGACGTCCGGCGAGGTCCGCTTCGCCGGCCGGCGCATCGACGTTCTCGACGAGGGCGAACTCTCGCGCATCCGGCTGAGGGAGATGGGCTTCGTCTTCCAGGCCTTTCACCTCGTCCCGGCGCTGACGCTGGAGGAGAACGTGGCTCTGCCCGCCGGGTTCCTGCGAGGCCGCGCCGACGTGACCGCCGCCCGGGCCCTCCTGGAGGCGGTCGAACTCTCCGGCCGGGCCTCGTTCCTCCCCGCGAAGGTCTCCGGCGGCGAGAAGCAGCGGGCCGCGATCGCCCGGGCGCTGATGAACGAACCCCGCATCGTCTTCGCGGACGAGCCGACCGGGAACCTCGACTCCCGGTGCGGGTCCGCCGTGCTCGACCTCCTCGAGTCCCACACCCGCGCGCGCGGGCGGACGCTCGTCGTCGTCACGCACGACGACGACGTCGCGCGGCGGGCCGACCGCATCGTCCGGATCGCGGACGGGCGCATCCTGCCGTGATCCCCGCGGTCCCGTCCGCCGGGTGCGCCGCGGGCGGGTTGCTCCGGTGAACGCGCTCCTCTTCGCCGCGCGGGAGATCCGCCACGCCCCCCGCTTCGCGGTCCTCTTCGTCCTCGCCATCGGCCTCGGGACCTCCGTGCTCGCGGCCTTCTCCGGGCTCTCCTCGGCCCTCGAGCGCTCTCTCGACGAGCGCGCGCGCGAGATCGCGGCGGCGGATATCCGGATCGAAGCGGACGAGAACTCGATCCTCTCGCTCGAGGAGAACGCCCTGCGCGCCTGGCCGGGCGCGCGGTCCGCGAAGACGACGGAACTGCTCACCATGGCCCGGCGCATCGCGGACGGCGAGGTCCAGCAGGCGGCGCTCGTCGCCGTCGACACCGCCTATCCCCTCCACGGATCCGTGCACACGCGCGACGGCCGGTCGCTGGGGGAAGCCGTGGGCTCGGGGCGCCTCCTCGTCGAGGAACGCTTTCTCGCCCTCGCCGGCCTCACCGAGGGCGACTCCGTCCTGCTCGGAGACACCGCCTTCGTCATCGCCGGGGTCGTCGGCCGGCGCACGGACGTGGCCGTCTCCTTCTTCCGCATCGCCCCCTCCGTCTTCATCGCGCGCGCCGACCTCGATCGCACCGGGCTCCTCGCGCCGGGCAGCCGGGCCCGCCATCGCCTCTTTCTCAACCTGCCCGAACACGTCGACCTCGACCAGGCGCTCGCGGCATTGAAGGATCGCGCCGCGGATGCGACCGCGAGCGTGGAGTCCTGGCGGGACGAGGGAGCGGGCGTGACTCGCTTCCTCAGGAACACGGTCTTCTTCCTCTCGGTCACCGGGCTCCTGACGCTCGCCTTGGGCGGCGTGACCGGCGCGGCGGTGCTCATCGCCCTCCTCCACCGTTCGGCCCCCGCGCTCGCCGCCGCCCGCGCGATCGGCGCCCCGCCGTCCTTCCCGGTCCGCGTCTTCGCCGGCTGGATCCTCATTCTTTCCCTGCTCGCCGGCTTCGTCGCGGCGGGGGGAGGGCTCCTCGTCGGGCGCGCCGTCGCGAGCGGGCTCGGGGACCTTCTGCCCGACGGTCTCGTGCCGGACGAGGGCGCGGCCCTCTTCCTTCGCATCGTCGCGAGCGTCATCCTCGTCGCTTTCGTCTTCTCCTCCGGCGCCCTCGCGCGGCTGGCGCGGCTGCCGCCCCACGCCGCTCTGCGGGGCGAGACCGCCCTGCCGGCCCGCGCGGGACGCGCCCAACGCCTCCTCCTCGGCCTCTCCGCGGGCGCCGCGCTCCTTCTCCTCGTCCGACTCCACGTCGGAGGCTTCGCCCTCGCCGCCTGGGGCCTCGCCGCCTGGACCGGCGCCATCGCCGTCGCCTGGGTCGTCGCCGCGCTCCTCCTCGCCCTCGGTCTCCGCGCCTCGTCGCTCTCCGGCTTCACCGTGGCGCGGCTTGCCGCGCGCGAGGCGCGTCACGGTTTCGCCTACCGATCCCTCGCCGTCGCCTTCCTCGGCCTCTCCGCCTCCGTCATCCTCTCGATCCTCCTCCTCCGGCACAACGTCACGTCCGAGTTCGTCCGCGCCGCGCCGCGCGGATCGCCCAACGTCTTCTTCATGAACCTGAGGCCCGGCGAGGAGAACTCCTTCCGCGAGGCCGCGGAAGCGCCGCAGACGCGCTTCTACCCGCTCATTCGCGGGCGCATCGTCTCGGTCGACGGAGTGCGGACCGCCGAGATCCAGGACGCGCACGAAGACGCGTTCGGTTCCGGAGACCGGCTGACCCGCGAGTTCGGGCTCACCTACGGGGATTCGCTCCTTCCGACCGACAGGATTTCCGGCGGCGGCGAGTTGTGGGATGACGCGGTCCCCGGCCCCCAGGTCTCCGTCTTCGAGGAGTTCCGGGACCGCTTCGGGATCCGGCAGGGCTCCCTCATCGTCGTCAACATCCTCGGGCGCACCGTCGCGGCCACGGTCACCTCCTTCCGTTCCATCAACCGCACCGCCCGCGAACCCTTTTTCTACTTCCAGTTCCGCCCCGGCCTGGTCGACACCTTCCCCCAGACCCTGATGGGCGGCATGAACCTGGAGCGCGCGCGGATCCCCGAGACCGAACGCCGGATCGCGCGCCTCCTGCCCCATGTCACCCTCTTCGACCTCGCCGATGTCGCGGAGCAGGTCGAGCTCCTTCTCGACCGCCTCCACCGCGCCGTCAACGTGGTCGCGGCCGCGGCGCTGGGCGGAGGGCTCCTCCTTCTCGTCTCCGGCGTTCTCGTCAACCTCGCGGAGATCCGGCGCGAGGCGGTTCTCTTCCGGGCGATCGGCGCATCGCCCCGGCGCGTGCTCGCCGTCTTCCTCCTCGAGCATCTCGGATCCGGCGTCGCCGCGTCGATCGCGGCCGGAGCCGTCTCGCTCGCCCTCACCTGGGCCGTCATGCACCACGGCCTCGGCAGCGACTGGGACCCCTGGTGGACGGGAACTCTGCCGTTTCTCGCGCTCTTCACGGTCGTCACCGCTCTCTCCGGGCTCGCGGCCTCGGCCCTCACCCTCTCGGTGCGCCCCATGGAGGTGCTTCGCCATGAGTAGGACCGTCGCCTTCCTCCTCGTCCTCGCCCTCGCCGTCACGTCGTGCGGACGCCCGTCCGCGCCCGCTCCCCCGGGAGCCCCTCCCAAGACCCCGGGCGAACCGACCCTCATCGTCGCCTTCGGCGACAGCCTCACTTCCGGCCTGGGAATCGAGGACCCGGACGAGGCGGCCTGGCCGGCCGTCCTGGAATCCGCCCTGCGATCCCGGGGCTGGGACGTCCGCATCGCCAACGCGGGCGTCAGCGGCAACACGACCTCGGACGCCCTCTCCCGCGTGGATTTCAGCGTGCCGCCCGGCGCGCGCATCGTGATCATCCTGCTCGGCGCGAACGACACCTTCCGCGGAAAGAAGCTCGACGAGATCGAACGCAACCTCGACGCGATCCTGGAGTCCGTTCGCGCGAAAGGGGCCGTTGCCGTGCTCTGCGGGATGAAGACCTTCACGAACCTGGGGCCCTTCTACGCGCGCGGGTTCGAGTCGCTCTACCCGGAAATCGCCGAGCGGCACGACGCGGTCTTCGCCCCCTTCCCGCTCGATGGCGTCGCCGCCGTGCCCGCGATGAACCAGGCGGACGGGATCCACCCGAACGAGGAGGGGCACCGCCGGATCGCGGAGAACCTGCTGCCCCGCGTGGAAGAGGCCTTGCGGCGGCGCTGACGGCGCGGCGGTTCTACTTGAGGTCGAGTTCCTTCAGGCGCTGCGACAGCGTCTTGCGGTCCAGCCCGATCTCACGCGCGGCGGCCGAGATATTGCGCATGTGTCGCTCCAGGAGCCGCGAGAGGTAGGCGCGGTCGAAGTCATCGAGGCATCTTCGACGCTGCTCCTGGTAGGAGCCTCCCGTCGGAGGCGATGCGGGGCGGGTGAGAAACGGCTCGACGTCCCGCTCGTCGATCGTCTCGAGATCCGAAAGCGTGACGGCGAGTCGCTCGACCGCGTTCTTCAGCTCCCGCACGTTCCCCGGCCATGCCTGCGCCGCGAGGCACGCGAGGGCGGCCTCGGAGAAGCGGCGGTCGCCGAGGCCGTGGCGCCGCGCGAAGTGGGCGAGGAAGTGCCGGGCCAGGTCCGCCACGTCATCGCGCCGCTCCGCGAGGGGGGGCACGCGGATCGTGAAGGCCGAGAGCCGGAAGTAGAGGTCGCTGCGGAAATCGCCGCGTGCGGCCTCCGCAGGGGGACCTCCGGCCGCGTCCACCGCGCGATTCGTCGCCGCGATCACCCGCACGTCCGCTTCGATCTCCTTCAAACCCCCGACGCGCCGGAAACGGCTGTCGTCGAGAAAGCGCAACACGCGCGCCTGCACGGCCGCCGGCATCTCGCCGATCTCGTCGAGAAGGAGCGTCCCGCGGTGCGCGGTCTCCACGAGGCCCACCTTGCGGCCTCGCGCGCCCGTGAAGGCCCCGGGCTCGTAGCCGAAGAGCTCCGTCTCGAAGAGATTCTCGCCCAGCCCGGCCGCGTTGATCGCCACGAACTCGCCGTCGCGACCCGACAACCGGTGTATCTCCCGCGCGACCAGTTCCTTTCCCACGCCCGTCTCCCCCAGCACGAGAACGGGCAGCGGCCCGCGCGCCGCGCGCGCGATATCCCTCCTCACCGCGTCGATGGCCGCCGAGCGCCCGACGATGCCGCTCGACTCGCCCGTGATGTCGGAAACCCGGTCGGAGAGGCTCCGCACCCTCCGCTCGAGGGCGCGAACGCGCAGGGCCTTCTCGACGGCGCCCAGGAGCGCGGCCACATCGACGGGACGCGCAAGATAATCGGCCGCGCCGAGCCTCATCAGTTCCAGCGCCCGCGCCGGGACGTCGGGGCGGGAACCGCCCGGGCCGGTGAAGATGACCGCCGCCTCGTCCTTGACGGCTTCGATCACCGCCTCCGGCGGAACGTCGGGCAGGTCGACGGGAGCGATCACGAGGTCCGGGCCCGCCATGGCCGTCTCGCGAAAGGATTCGAAAGCCGGGAAGGACCCGAAGGCGCGCACCTTGTACGAGGCGGAAGAGAGATGCTCCTCGAAGGTCGAGCGCAGCGTTGCGTCCGGCTCGACGAGGTGGACGACGGCCCGCGGCATCTAGGCGTCGCCGCCGCCCGGGCGCAGGAAGGACATTTCCAGTCGGCTCCCGTCCGGTGCCGCCGTGACCCGGTCGCAGAAGGAACGGAGAAGGGCGGCACGGTCTTCGCCGCCGTCTCCCTCGAGGCGCTCCGGCCTGATCATGCCGGGCGGACCCTGGATCGAGATCACGCAGGACGAACGGTCGGCCGACAGGTCCAGGCCCACGCTGCCGTCGCTCCGGCGGCCGCGGCGGCCCTCTTCGACCGCCTGCCGGTGAATGTGCGCCAGGGCCTCCTCGACCGCCCGGTGGATCGCGAGCCGGCGGCGGGAGTATCCGGCGACGCGGCAGAGCCCGTCGACGCGGTGCGCGATCTCCTGCAGGGCGGCCTCGGCCGCGGGCGAAGCGAGAAAGGAGCAGGGCAGCGTCGTCTCGAAGGCATAGCGCGATCCCGGGCCCGGCGGCCCCGCGGGGGACCCTGTGCGAGAGAGGGCGAGGGCCCGCTCCAATGTCGCCACCAGGGCCTTCGTCTCGAAGGGCTTCGTCACGAAGTCGTTCGCGCCCGCCCGCAAGGCCCTCACGCTGTAGTCGTAGGTCGCGTATCCCGTCAGGATGACGATCGGCGTCTCGTAGTCGAACTCGCGGATCCTCTCCACCAGGTGCAGTCCGTCGAGGCCGGGCATGACGATATCGGTCAGGACCACGTCGCAGGGCTCGGCGCGGAAGGTCGAGAGCGCGTCCTCTCCGTCCACAGCCCACGCCACGTTCCAGTTCCTGAGCGTCAGCGCTTCGACCAGTCCTTCGCGAAGCGTCGCGTCATCCTCCACGACGAGCACGCGGCGATCCGCACCCGCCTGTTTCGTTTCCTCCGTCACACGGCCTCCCTCACGCCGCTGTCGGTTCGAGCGGCAGGCGCACCTCGAAACGGGAGCCTCCGCCCGACCGGTTCTCGGCGCGGATCTCCCCGCCCACAGTCTCGCAGATGCGGCGGCAGATGGCCAGTCCCAGGCCCGTGCCGTGGATCTTCGAGGTGAAGAACGGGTCGAAGATCTTCTGCACCTCGGCCGGCAGGCCGACTCCGTCGTCCTCGACCCTCACGACGACGCCGTCCCCGCGCGCTTCCACCGCGATTCGCGCGCCCCGCGGCTTCCTGTCCTCCCTTTCACCCGCCTGAGAGCAGGCGTCGAGGGCGTTCTCCAGGAGGTTGACGAGGAGTTCCTGCAGGTCATCGGACGAGCAGGCGATGAAAGCCTCCTCGAGGGGCAGATCGACCTCGAGCACGAAGCCGCGCGACTCGAAGGAGTCGCGGAAGAGCGCCTCCACGTTCCGCGTCATCTCGTTCACGCGCGTCTTCGCGCCCGGCCGATTCCGGAGCTTGGCGAAGCCGAGGAGCGCTTTCACCGTCGTCTCGATCCGCGTCACCTGGCCGGCCACCACGCGCAGGGCCTCCTTCTGCGCCGGCGCCCGCTCCTCGAGGAGTTCCAGCTTCAACTTCATCGCCGCGAGCGGCGTGTTCACCTGGTGCGCGACCATCGCGGCCAGGCGCCCCACCATCGCCTCCCGCGTCAGTCGCACGCTCTCCTCGTGCGTCTCCCTCAAGCGCTCCGTCATCTCGTTGAAGGAGCGCGCCAGGTCGCCGAGCTCGTCGTCGGCGATGCTGCGGATCCGGCTCTTCCCCTCCCAGGAGACCTCGCGCGTCGCCCGCGCCAGCTCCACGATCGGGGCCAGGATCTCGCGCCCGTAGCGGAAGGAGAGGATCACGATCGCGCAGAAGGCGATGCCCAGGAGGACGAGAAGGGACTTCATCAAGAGGATCGGCAGCTCGAAGACCCCCTGGCGCGTCTGAACGGTCAGGAGTCCCCAGCGTTCTCCGCCGAACGCCCCCTCCAGCCAGAACTCGTTGAAGCCCCAGAGGCATTCGCCTACGCCCGGCAACGCCCCCTCCCCCGAACTCTGGGCCGTTCCCGGCAGACGGGGCAGGATCGCCTGGAGGGGCCTCAGTCCTCCCAGGGACGAGGCGAGAAGCCGCCCGTCGTCGCTGATCACGATGAGACTGCCGTAGGGGCCATAAAGTCCGGCGCGCGTCACGTCCCACAAGGCGCCGGGATCCATCTCGGCCGCGACGGGACCGCGCGGCGTCGGGATGATGAGAGCCAGGGTCATCCCGTCCTCGATCGGGTAGGGGCGGGTCAGGATGACCTTGCCCTGGGCCAGGAATCCCCGCCGTCCCGGATCGAGGTCCTGCCAGGGCGGACGAGCTCCGGACGTCGGTCTCAGGCTCCCGTCGAGCCGAAGGAAACGGCGGAACGGCCCCTTCTCCGACGCCGCCGGAAGCTCTTCGCCCGACAGGTCGAGCTGCTGGAGATGCGACCGGGCCCGCTCGAGGGTGGAGAAAAGCGACCCCTTGGCGAGTTGGGAGTAGCCGATGAGCGTCGAACGCGCCTGGGAATCGAGAAGAGACGTCGTCTGGAAGTAGAGAGGCAGGCAGAAGATGGTCAGGGGGAACATGGCGACGAAGAGAAAACGATAGACCAGCTTGCGTCCCAGGCGTGATCCCAGGATGTCCAGGGAGGGTTCGGGCGGGAGGCTCCCCCGGGTCGCGACGCCCGTCGAAAGAGCGGGCGCGGATTCAGTACTTCGAGGCGACATCGATGAACCCTCCGTCGTTCGCGAAGATCACGTCGTTGGCGCCGGGCGTGGAGCGGATGTTCGGCGTCGACTGCTTGTCCGGCCCCATGCTG
>CAZWVM010000095.1:0-13457 GCA_964637705.1 uncultured bacterium | reverse complement strand
AGAAGACAGAGAGCTGTGAGGCGCTTCATGGTATTGGAAATCTATGCGTTTGAGGGAACCGGGTCAAGAGCCGCAATGACCGGAGCGAAAGGTGTTGCCCGGGATGCCGAGTACCCGGGTCGGCCGGACGCCGCGCGGCCCCTCAAGCTCTGAGTTCGGCGAGGATCCGGCGCGTGGCCGGCGACTTGTTGAAGGTGTAGAAGTGAATGCCGGGGGCGCCCCCGGACAGAAGCCCCCTCGCCTGGTCGAGCGCGTGGCGAATCCCGACATCGTGAGCCTCCTCTTCGCTCCTCGCGGCCGACATCTCCGCGATGAGAGATTCCGGCACGGTCGCCCCGCTCATGCCGACGAGTTTCTCGACCTGCGAGACGGAGGCCAGGGGCAGGAGCCCCGGTATGACGGGCACGCGCACGAGATCCGGCCGCGCCGCGCGGAAGAGCTCGACAAAACGGAAGTAGTGCGCGTTCTCGAAGAAGAGCTGGGTCACGACGAAATCGGCGCCGGCGTCGATTTTCGCGCCAAGGCGGCGGATGTCCTCTTCGAGCGAGGGCGCCTTCGGGTGCTTCTGCGGATATCCGGCACAGCCGAAGGAGAAGGACGGGAAGAGCGGGCGGAGGAACGCGATCAGCTCGTTCGCGTGCGCGAATCCGCCCTCGACCTGCCGAAAGGCCGTCTCGCCCGCCGGCGGATCGCCGCGCAGGGCCATGATGTTCTCGATGCCCCGCGCCTCCAGTTCCCGGACCTGGGCCTCGATCTCCTCGCGCGCCGCGCCGACGCAGGTGAAGTGCGCCATCGCCTCGACGCCGTGCTCGTGCTTGATGCGCGTCGCCCACTCCAGGGTCTTGGCGCGGGTGGAGCCTCCCGCGCCGTAGGTGACGGAGACGAAGTCCGGCCCGAGGGGACGCAACTCGTCGATCGCCCGGTACAGGGCTTCCTCGCCCTTCGCGGTCTTCGGGGGGAAGAACTCGAAGGAGACGACGGGAGCGAGGCCGGCCTTCCTCGCGAGGATCTCGGCGATCTTCATCGGATCCTAGCGCGGAACCGCGGCGATGCGGTTGATGTGCTGCATGAACTCCTCGCGCAGTTCTCCGCCCCGCTCCGCGTCGCTGAAGAGCCCGCGCACGGTCGAGGTGATGGTGAGCGTCCCGGGCTTCTCGACGCCGCGCATCTCCATGCAGAGATGCCGGGCCTCCAGGACGACCATCACCCCGCGCGGATCGAGCTTGGTGACGAGGAAATCGGCGACCTGCTCCGTCAGGCGCTCCTGCACCTGGGGACGCCGGGCGAAGAATTCGAGGATCCGCGCGAGCTTGGAGAGACCCGCGATGCGCTCGCCCGGAAGATAGGCCAGGTGGCCGACGCCGAAGAAGGGCACGAGGTGGTGGGCGCACATGGAGTAGAAGGGCACGTCGCGGACGAGCACCATCGAGCGATAGTTCTCCTCGTTCGGGAAGACCGTGATCTTCGGCTCGAACTCCTTCACCGTCCCGGCGAAGATCTCGAAGTACATCTTCGCCACGCGCGAGGGCGTGTCGCGCAGGTCGGGTTGAAAGAGATCGAGATGGAGGGACTCGAGAAGGTTCCTCACGTTCGTCTCGACGCGCGCGAATTCCTCTCGACAGTCCTTTTCGGAGGGAACGCGGGGCTCGTCTTCGAAATCGGGTCTCATGCGATCACTTTAGGGGCGGGAGGGGAAAAAGGCAATCCACCCGATGGGGCGGCGGTATTAGGATTTGGGATTTCCCCCCCCTCCTCCTACAATCCCCCCATGACGACTCCGGGAACGGCGCCCCGCACCTTCCGCGAGATCCGCGACGACTCGCGCGAAGCGATCGCGCGGCTCCTGGCGCTCTTCCTCGTCATCCACACCGTGGCCTTCCTCGCGCTCGCGCACCTCGCGAAGCTCCTCCTGCCCCTGCCGGGCGGCGCCACGAACCTGGCGCTCGGCGCCGCGCTCTTCACGGCGCTCGTCCACGCCCTCGCGGCGCACTTTTCCGGCATCGACCGCAGTCTCAAGGCGCTCGGCGCCCGGCCGCCCGATCCGGGTGACCTCCTTCACCGCCGCTTCAAGAACACGGTAGACGAGATCACGCTGGCGACATCGCTCGCCCGCATCGAGAGCTACGTCCTTCCCTTCTCCGCGGCCAACGCCTTCGCGCTGGCGGACCGCAAGCGGACCGCGGTCGCGGTGACCGAGGGGGCGCTCGCACGCCTCAAGCGCGACGAACTGCTCGCGGTCGTCGCGCACGAGACCGCCCACCTGGTGCACGGCGACACGCGGGCCAAGACCTTCGCCTACCTCGCCATCGAAGGCTTCGAGGAGTTGCGCTCCGGGCTCTGGACGATGGCGCGCTCGGGCCGCGGCTTCGCCGCGGTCTTCGGGCTGGCCGGCTCCCTCGTCTCCTCCGCCGCGGTCTTTCTCATGCGCCTCACCTCGCTCGCCATCTCCCGCAATCGCGAGCTCCGCGCCGACGCCTCCGCGGTCGAGTACACGCGCGATCCCCTCGCCCTCGCCTCCGCCCTCAGGCGGCTCGAGGACTGCCCCGGGTTCCTCCCCGCGATCGCCACGCCGCTCCTCCTCGTCCCGCCGCAGGGCGACGCCTTCGAGGGGCGTGCCGGGGCGGCGGCGGCGTGGCTCTCGACGCATCCCCCGCTCGCCGTCCGCGTCGCGACGCTCGCCGCCATGGCCCGCCAGGGCGTCCCCGCCGCGCCGCGCGACGAAAGCCGCCACGCCTACGAGACCGAGGGCCTCACCGATCCGCTCTCCTGCGACGACCGCTGGTGGATCCACGGCGAAGGCGGTTGGCTCGGGCCCTTCACGCGCGATCTTCTCGCCGCCCAGACCGCGCTCGCGCCCGACGCCTGGGTCGCCAAGGACGGGAGCGGCATCGTGGTCGCGGCCGCGGCCGTCGACTGGATCCGCCGGCGCTTCGAGGGAGAAGTCGAAACGAAGGGGCTCTGCCCCCGCTGCGTCTCGCCCCTCTCCGCGCGAACCTACGAGGGCGCCACCATTCGCGCCTGCTCGCTCTGCGGCGGCAATCTCGTCGAGGCCGAGAAACTCGCGCGCTTCATGGTCCGGCGCGGCGCGCCGATCCCGGAGGAAGTGCGGGCGCGCGCGCGGCGGCTCCTCGCCGCCACGGTGCTCACGCGCTCGAAGAGCGAGTCGCGCTCCGGCTACACCTGCCCCGACTGCGGCTCCCCCATGCTCTCCAACCTCTTCGACTACCAGGCCTCGGTCATGGTCGAGCGGTGCCTCCGTTGCGGCACCTTGTGGCTCGACCCGGACGAGCTGGAGCTCCTTCAGGCGCTGCACGAGGAGCGGACGGCGTCGTGACGGCGCGCCGCTTCCTCGTCGTCTCGTCCGACGGCTACGAGTACGGCTACGCGTTCCTCGCGAACCGGATCGCCGCGTTGGGACAGCAAGTGGCGGTCGCACTGCAGGAGCCGCGACCGAAGCTCGTGGATCCCTGGCGAAGCGCGCTGAGGCACTACGCGAGCGTGCTCAGGCGCCACGGTGTCTATCATCTCGTCGACCTCCTCCTCTTCTCGCTCGAGTCGAAGGTGCGTTCCTTCGTCGGACGCCCCCGTTCCCTCTACGATCCGTCGCTTCTCCCTTCCCTCGAACCGCTCGACGCGCGCGTCGAAGTCCGGCGGTTCGCCGACGTCAACAGCCCGGAGGCCGAGTCCTTCGTCCGGGGGTGGGAGCCCGACGTCATCGTGCTCTTCGCCTGCCCGATCCTCTCGTCCCGGATCTTCTCCCTCGCGAAGGAGATCGCGATCAACGCCCAGACCGGCCTCATCCCCGACTACCGCGGACTCTCCGGCCCGGTCTGGCCGGCCGTGCAGGACCGCTTCGAGGACTACGGTTTCACCGTCCACCGCGTCACGGAGAAGGTCCATTGCGGCGACATTCTCCTCCAGAGGCGTGTCGCGTGGCCGCCGGGCGGACTCGCCCAGGCGCGCTCGCACCTGGTCCGGCTCGAGTGCGAGGGGCTCGTCGAGGTGATCGGGGCCCTGGTCGAGGGACGCCTTCCCGAAGCCCGGCCCTGCGGGGCGCCGGCGGGACCTCCCCGGCCCGCGACCGGCGCGCTCTCGGAGCTGAGAGCCCTCTGGAACCTGCGGCGCTACAGGGCCCGCGCGGGCGGGTCGGCGGGCCCGCGGAACGGGGCGGACAGGATTTCGTAGAGCCGCTTCCTCTCGCCCTCGTCGAAGAATCCCGAGACGGGCAGGATCCCGAGCGCGACGAGGAGGATCGCGGCCTTCACGCCGCATTGCGCCAGGACCGGCGCATCCGCCGAAACGAGGCCGTGGGCGGCGAAGGCCGCGGCCGCGACGATCGCGGCGAGGCGAAGGAGCTTCCCCCACTCGTAATCCACCGCCCAGTGCCCCTGCGCGCAGCGATACATCCCCGCGCTCATGGCGAGGTTCGTCGCGAGGGTCGCGGCGAGCGCTCCCCAGGCGTGGCCGCGCGGGATCAGCAGGAGGTTCAGGGCGATGTTCAGCAGGGCGCCGGCGGCGTTGATCGTCATGAACTGCATCGTCCTCCCCCTGACGCTCGGGGCGAAGGTCCAGTAGACGTTCGCCGCGTAGACGACGTAGGTGGCTGAGACCAGGGGCACCATCGCCGCGGCCGACCTGTACTCGGGGGTGCCGAGCAGGAGGACGAGTTCCTTCGCGAAGAGCGCGACCGCGCCCGCCAGCGCGGTCGTCGCGAGCATCACGTGGGTGAAGAGCGAACGGTAGAGACGCGCCGCATCCTCCTCCTTCGCCACCGCGAAGCAGAGCGTGCCCCAGGCGAGCGCGAAGGGCGAGAGGAAGAGGATGGTGGTGATCGCGCCGGTCCGGGCCGCGAGATCGTACAGGGCCGTCGCGCCGGGCGACGAGAGCGTCGTAAGCATCACGCGGTCCGAGGCCGTCAGGACCCAGGAGGCAAGGGAGGCCGGGACGAGCGGCAGGCAGAGCGAGAGCAAACGTCGAGCGGCCGCGGCGTCGAGGCACCGGCCCTGGATCCGGGCCAGGAGACGGCGGTGCAGCGCGGCGACGCGCAGAACGGCGATGGCCGCGACGAGGGACATGCCGGCGACTTCGCCCCAGAGGAGCCCTGCTAGCCCGCCGCCGAGCGCGACCGCCCCGACGATGCCGGCCAGGCCCAGGCCCAGCCGGAAGGTCATGAAGACCGCGTACTCGCCCGCGCGCTCGCGGGCCCGGAGATCCTGCAGGACCATGCGGAAGAGGTTGTCCACGACGAGGTAGAACCCGACGGGCAGCAGGAGCGGGGCGAATGAGTCGTCGCCGAGCAGCCAGCGGGCGAGGGGGCGAGCCGGAAGAATGACCAGGAACGCGGCAGCGAGCGCGGCGACGAGGGTCAGGCCGAGGGACGCGAGAAAGACGCGGTCGCGGCGCTCCGGGTCGCTCGTCTCGAAATAGGCGATGAAGAAGCCGTTCTCCAGGCCGAGTTTCGAGAGCACGGAGAGGACCATCCGCACCGAGACGACTGTCGCGAAGACGCCGAACTCCTCGACGGTGAAGGACCGCGTATAGAGGGGAACGAGGAGGAAGCCGAGGAGACTCTGCGCGATCGTGCCGAGCGAGTAGGCTCCCGTGTGCGAGAGGATCTTCCCGGTCATCCGTCCCGTCATCGCGCGCCCCTAGCGGCCGGTCGCGAGGCGCCGGTAGAGCCCGAGGAGCTCCTCCTGCGCCTTCGCCGCGTCCGCGTCCCTTTCCACCCGTGACCGGTTCTCCGCGCGGAACGACGCGCACAGGGAGGGATCCGCGAGGATCGCCCCGATGCGATCGGCGACGAGATCGGGGCGCGCGGGATCGACGAGGAAGCCGTTCCGGCCGTCCGTGATCCATTCCCGCAGGCTCGGCACGTCCGAGCCGACGAAGGGCACGCCCGTCGCCATGCACTCCAGGAGCGTCACCGGCGTGCCGTCGGTCGCGGGGATCGAGACCGCGACGTCGGCGAGGCGGTAGATCCGCGGCAATTCCTGGTAGGACTGCGGGGGAAGGAAGATCGTCCTCGCCACGAGACCGAGATCCCGGACCCGCTCCTCGCAGAAGGCACGGTACTTGGCGTCCTCGAGATGGGTCGAGACGACGAGCCTCGCCGCGGGATGCCGCGCGAGGACCGCCGGCATCGCCTCGACGAGGCGGTGGATGTTGTAACGCGCGGCCAGCCCGCGCGCGCTGTAGACGACGCGGTCCCCCGGCGCGATCCCGAGGTCGCGGCGCAGCACCGCGTCCGCTTCGCCCGGCCTGAAGAGATCCAGGTCCACGCCGAACTGGAGCTTCATGAGACGGTCCGGCGCCGCCCCGAGTGCGACGCTCACGCGGAGCAGGTCGTCGGAATCCGCCGTCACCAGGTCGGCCCGCGACAGGGCGCGGCGCGTCAGCCATGTCCTCAGCCTCGAGCTCGGTGCCTCGACGTAGAGATCCGAACCGTAGGCCGTGAGAACGAGAGGCCGGAATCCGCTCGCGGCCGCGATGACGCCGAGCCCCGAGACGAAGTGGGCGTGGAGAACGTCCGGCCGGAGCGCGCGCAGAATCCGTCTCAAGCCAAGGACCTTGAGCATCGTTCGCAGGACTGGAAGCGAAGTGCCGACGCGGATCTCCTCGATCCGGATGCCTGCGAGCGCCTTGCGCGTCTCCTCCGTCGGGCTCCCGAGCGAGACCAGGACCGCCTCGTGACCGCGGTCCCGGAGGGCCCAGAGCCAGCGCCAGGAGTGGATGTTGTTCGGCTCGGCCAGGTGCGCGATGCGCATCGACCGTCCCTCCTCCCGCCCGGCGCTCATCCCTGCCTCATCACGCGCCGCGTGATCCAGCCCCAGAGGAGGATGTCCAGGGGAAGGCCGAAGTACTTGCGGCGCCAGCGCAGGGCGAAGAGGTGATGGAAGAGCCCGCGGACGGCGTCGCGGAGGCGGCCCGAGGCGAGCCGGCGGGCGAGCGTCGCGAAGGAGAGCCCGTCGAGGCGCCAGCGGGAGACGAGGGCGAGCCGCCGCAGGAAGCGAACGTGCTCCCGGGGCAGCCACTCCATCGGGCGGTCGTCGTTCAGGATGAAGTCCCCCCACGCCTCGAAGGTCGCCGGCGGGCGGAACCCGAGCTTGACCACCTCGTCGAAGAGGCGGCTTCCGGGATACGGCGCGTAGACGTTGATGCCGCCGGT
The DNA here is from genome assembly GCA_964637705.1 of uncultured bacterium. Classification (GTDB taxonomy): domain Bacteria; phylum UBA8481; class UBA8481; order UBA8481; family UBA8481; genus CAZWVM01. Next base: position 6,292 of record CAZWVM010000095.1, on the reverse strand, counting down.
GGAGAGGAGATCGCGGGGATGGCGCGCCTCGAGCCGGTCCACCATCGCCATCGTGGCCCGGATGTCTTCCGGCGTCTCGCCCGGGAAGCCCGACATGAAGTTCATCGAGACGCGGATGCCGTGGCGCACCAGCTTCTCGACCGCCGTCTCGATCTGCGCGGGCGTGATGCGCTTGCTGATCCGGTCGAGGATGGCCTGCGAAGCGCTCTCCGCTCCGAGGTAGACGTTGGTGCAGCGCGAGGCGGCGAGGAGGGCGAGGAACTCCTCGTCCAGGCCCGCCGCGATGTTCACGCGGCAGCTGGCCCTCCACGCGAAGGGAGCACCGGCCTTGACCAGTCCCTCCATGATCGCGCGGCACCGGTCCAATTCGAGGAAGAAGAGATCATCGACGAACTCGACGCACTTCGGGTGGAAGCAGGCGTGGATCTCCGCGAGTTCCTCGAGGACGCGCGGCGCCGCTTTTCGCCGCACGACGCGCCCGTGGTACGAGACGATCTCGCAGAACTCGCAGTCGTAGGGACAGCCGCGCGAGGACTGGTAGAGGAATGTCTCCTCGAGGTCCGTCCGCGCAGCGTCGAGCAGGTGATACGGCAGGACGAGCGGCGTCGCCTCGAAGTCGATGTGCGGGCGGTCGGGGTGATGCACGATCCTCGTCCCGTCGCGGCGGGAAATCCCGGGGACACTCTCGACCCCCGTTCCGCTCGAAAGCGCGCGCGCCAGTTCCAGGACCGTCTCCTCCCCTTCGCCGCGCACGACCACGTCGACGAGCTCGCAGGTGCGCAGGGCCTCGTCCGCCATCAGCGTCGGATGGATCCCTCCCCAGGCGAGCGGCAGCGCCGGGTCCGCGGCGCGGAGTCGGCGAGCCAGCCGGAGACCGTAGTGGATCGGGTTGCCGGTGAGGCAGGAGAAGCCCGCGAAGAGGAAGGACCGCGCGTCCAGCCGCTCGAACTCCTCCGTCGACTGGATCCGCTGGTCGAAGATCGTGACCTCGAACCCGGCGTCGAGGAGCGGGGCGGCGAGTGAAAGGATCGAGAGCGGGATCGTCGGCTTGCACCGATCCCCGACGAATCGCCCCGGGAAAACCAGGAGCACCCGGCGCGACGCTCGTGCGGCGGCGTTCATGGCGTGCCTCCCGCCGCCGCGGGACGCCGGATCGCGAAGAGGCGGTAGGGGCCGAAGGAGCCGGGCGGCCCGTCGATCAGTTTCTCGTCGCGGAGGATGCGCTCCACCGCGTCGCCGCGCGCCCCGTCCGTCGCAACGTAGGAGAGGTCGTGCCGCTCCGCCATCTCACGGAAGGGAATCCGGATCACGGGAAAGAACGGCTCGAGCTTCGTGAACCCGTAGCCGTGTCCTCCGAAGAGCACCGGTTGGCCGGTGCGGTAGGCGACATAATCGTACCAGGCGGGCGGCAGGCAGAGGACGGCGCCGCGGGGCCGGGCGGCGAGATCCGAGAGCAGCGCGGCGAAATCGGGATCCGAGGCGAGCGATCGGTGGCGGGCGAGGCGATAGAAGGCGAGGATCGCGGCGAAACCGAGAAGGCCGCCCGCAACCGCGCCGAGGCGCCAGGGCCCGCCCTCCGCTGACTTGAGCCCGAAGAGCAGGGCCGCCGGCATCGCGGCGTTGAACATGTAGAGGTCACCCATGCCGAGGAATTTAAAGGGCGGAGCGACCTGGGTGAGAAGAGCGAAGAAGATCGTCGCGATGAGCCAGTTCTCGACGAGCCCCAGCGGCGCGGGCACGGCGGCGAGGAGCGCCATCGCGATCCAGGCGGCCGGGTGGTAGCGGACGAGACGGCGCAGGTGATGGAAAATCCCCGCCGCTCCGCTCCGGTGCGCCTTCGAGGGCGTCTCGTACCCGGGCGTCCCGTAGATCGGCGACTCGAGGAGGGGGTCCGCCATCAGCCACGGCCATTGGCGGCGCCAGAAGCCGAGGATCTCCGCGTGCGCGCGCAGGACCTTCGCGTAGTACCCGCCGCTCGCGATCCAGGCCGCGAGCAGGCCCAGGGGCAGGGCGAGCAGGGCGCGGCCATCACCCGCGAGCGCGAACCAGGCCGCGAGAAAGACGTAGAGCTGGAACGTCATCTTGTGCGTCAGCGCGATCAGGGCGACCAGGACGACCGCTCCGACGATCGCCGCGGGTCCGTCGGAAAGGAGGAGGAGAAGGAAGAGCGAGTCGAGGAAGAGAGCGCCGAGCCCGCGGGGGTTGAGCTGGATGTTGTAGGCGACGAGCACCGGCGTGAGCGCGTAGAGAAGGAGCGCGGTCCCGGCCGAGGACGGGTCGCGGAGGCCGAGCCGGTCGGCGGCGAAAACGATCAGCGACATCCTCGCGATATCGATGAGGACGGGCACGAGCACGGCGGGCGCCGGGCGCTCGAGGACGCGCCCGAAGAGGACGAGGAGGCGCGGAAAGAGGGGCGGGTACCACTGCGCCACGTCGAGGCGGTACTGGGGCAGGTCCGGCGGAAACGCCTTCTGCCGCCGCGCCGCCTCGGTGAAGGCGCGCCAGTACCAGTGATCGACGCCGCTCTCGCCTCGATTGACCACGGCCGGGACAAGGCGCAGGAGCAGGGCGAGGAGAAAACAGGCGGCGGCGACGGCTGAGGTCGTCACGGGGTCGCCGTCCTGAGAAACTCGGCATACGCGCGACGCTTGATCGCCGCCGTCTTCCGGATGTCGTGGCGTTCGAACGCGACTTCGCGCGCCCGCGCACCGAGGCGGTCCGCCTCGGCCGGGTCGTCGATCCACCGCGCGATCGCGTCCGCCGCCGACGCGATGTCGCGCTCCGGCACCAGCGCCCCCGTCTCCCCCGTCCTCACGAGCTCCCCGTGCCACTCCACGTCGTAGCTCACGACAGGCCGGCCCGCCGCGCACGCCTCGACCAGGCTGAACCCACCCATGAGGCAGAGCGAGGCGAAGGAGATCCGGCGCAGTTCGATCACGGCCTCGCGGGACTGGAACCCGAGGAACCGCACGCGGGACGCGAGGCGATCATCGGCGCGCACCTCCGCCTCGAGACGCCGGGCCTGGGTGCCGTCGCCCGCGATGACCAGGAGGAAATCCCGCCCGCGCGCCGCCACTTCCCGCGCGACGGCCAGGACATCATCCACGTAGTTCTCCTTCTCGAGCCGCGCGGCGAAGGAAAGGATCGGGACGCCCGGCGGCAGGTTCCACGCCGCGCGAGCGTCCCGCGCCGGCGCCCGGTCGAAGGGCGCGAGATCGATCCCGTGCGGAATGACGCGGATGCGGTCCGCGGGAACGCCCAGCGCCCGCGCGCGGTCGGCCAGCGAATCGCGGATCGGCAGAACGAGATCCGCGCGGCGGAGGAGAAAACCCTCGAGCGCGCGCGCCGGCGCGCGGAATCCCAGGATCGTCGGCGCGCCGCGGCCGGGATCGAGCCCGTGCCTCTTCTCGCGGTCGGCATGGAGCGAGATGCCGAAGGGAATCCCGGCGGTGCGGGCGAGGATCCACCCGAGGAATCCGCTGATGTGCGGATTCCAGGCGCGGATCGCGGTGACATTCTCGCGCCCGATCACGCCGGCGAGGAAGCGGAGCAGGCGCATCGCCCCGGTGAAGGCGCCCCATCCCCACGCCTTGCGCCGCTCGTGGATCGTCCATCCGCCGTGAACCTCGTCGCCGTCCTCGTCGCCCGGGTACCAGGCCATCACCTGGTGGCGGAACAATCCCTCGGCCGCGGTCCCGTCGTAGGCGAAGAAGAAATCGAGCGAGCCGAATTTCCGACGCACGGCCGCGCGCGAAGCCTCGCTTGAGAGGTGAAGGAGCGTACCGGGCGTCTTCCGGTCGCGGCGCACCGTCGCCGAGCGCATCAGCGCGACCAGGGTCGAGGGCAATAGCACCAGCGCGATCACCACGTCGATCGGAGCGAAGAGATGCCGCGGGCGCACGGTCAGTCGCCCTCGACGGCGCGCGACCGCAGGCCGAGCCGGCGCCCGTGGCGGAGCAGGGTGTAGGCGTCGCGGCAGAGCTCGAAGGCGCGGACGTCGATGTCGCGGCGCAGCCGGCCCGCCTGCGCCTTCCTCCTGAGCCGCCGCACGAAGAAGTTGTTCACCGCGTTGATCGCGAAGAAATTCCGCCGCCTCATCGAGAACATGCCACTGCGGCCCAGTTCCTGGATCCAGGCGTACTGCGTCTCGTCCTCCGGCGTCATCCACGGGAGCCAGGGACTCATCGCGTAGTGGGGCCCGATCGGATCGATGGCCCTCCATTCCGCGCTCGACGCCGGGCGACGGAAGCCCGCCCGCACGGCCTCCTCCAAGAGGGGCGTTCCCGGCAGGGGCATGTAGCGGTACGTCGAGACGGTCGATCCCTCCGCGAATAGATCGCGCAGGTCCATCGCCAGTTCCAGCGTGCGCGCGACCTCCTCGCGCGTCTCCGTCGGCACGCCGATGATGCCGGAGGCCCAGACGTTGAGCTGGTAACGCGCCAGCCACTCCGCCCTCTGCCGGATCAGGGCCTCGTCGTGACCTTTCGAGAGGATCTCCAGCACGCGGTCGTTGGCCGACTCGTACCCGAAGAAGAGCCCGCGCACGCCGAGATCCCGGAACTCCTCGAGCACCGGCTCCTTCATCTGGTCGAGCCTCATGTCGAGCGTGTCGGTCGCGATGCCCGCGCGCGCCAGCCTCCTGAGGATCTCGAGTCCCCGCTCCTCTCTCAGCATGAAGTTGTCGTCGGAGAACCATACGGCGTTGAACCCGTGCTCGCTCCTCAGGGTTTCGAGGTTGCGCACCACGTATTCGGGCGAGTGGACGCGGAAGGCCCGGCCCGTCGCGGCCGGCGTGGCACAGAAGGAGCAGGTGAAGGGACAACCGCGCGAGCTGTAGAAACCGACCGGCACGCGGCCCGTCGCGGTCCGAAAGCGGTAGGCCTCGAGCGGCAGGAGGCTCCAGTCGAGTTCATACCGGTCGAGGTCCGCCTGCGGGGTGCGCACCGGGTTGACGCGGATCACGCCCCCGCTCTTCGAGCCCACGTTCGCGACGCCCGACGGGTCCCCGCCCCCGGCCAGGCACTCCGTCAGCTCGACCGCGGCCTCCTCGCCCTCGCCGATCACCACGTAGTCGACGTCGCGGTCCTCGAGGCACTGCTCCGGCACCGCGCTCGGGTGGTGACCGCCCCAGGCCACCGGGCAGGACGGAGAGGCCTTCTTGATGAGGCGCGTCAGCTGCACGGCATGGAAGGTCGTCATTCCGGAAAGCACGGAGAGCCCGACCCAGAGCGGGTTCCGCGTGCGCAGGCCTCGCGCGTATTCCTCGAAGTCGCGCGGCAGGAGGTGGAAGATCGAGACGTCGCGGCCCGCGCGTTTCAGGGCCGAACCGACGTAGAGGAGTCCCAGGGGCAGGTGACGACGATCGGCGTCGCCCTGGCAGCCCGAGGCGACCATGACGAGTTCGACCGTGTCGCGGCTCATCGCGGCACCGGGACCCCGAAGCCCGAGCAGAGGCGGCAGAGGGCCGGCGCGTTCGAGGCGGACCGGAGCCGGCGGCGGAAATCGCGGAAGCGCGGGCCGTTCCAGATCGCGTCGAGATCCTCCGCGAGGAGGTTCCCCATCACCTCGTCGCCCTGCGCATCGCGACAGCAGGGCACGACGTCGCCGTTCGCGTGCACCGCGATGGAGAAGTGGATCCAGGGGCAGGAGGGTCCGACCGGGACGGCCGGGCGAAGAATCCCCTCCTCGAGCGCGGCGCGGTCGTAGTCGACGTAGGCGGGATCGGCGGGCAGGAAGCGGCGCGCCTGCTCGCAGTCGCGGACGCACGGCTTCACGATCGACGCCTCGTCCACCCCGATCTCCTCCATCGTCCTCCGGAAGAGCGGCACCTCGTGCTCGTTCTGCCTCATAACGATGAAGCCGCAGGTGACGCGCAGGCGCGCGCCGCGCTCGCGCTTCAGGCGCACCGTCTCGCGGAGGGCCGCGAGCGACGCCTCGAGCCGGCCGTTCACGCGGTAGACGGCGTGGGTCTCCTCTGTCATCCCTCCGACCTGGAAGGCGACCTCGTCGAGCCCGCACGCGACGAGCCGCTCCGGGTCGGCCTGCTCGCCGTGGGTGCAGGTCGTGACCCACGGGACGCCCCGGTCCTTGGCGTAGCGGACCATCTCGGGAAAGGCCCGGTTCAGGAAGGGCTCGCCCATGAAGTAGAGGTTCAGCGTGTTCGCGTGGGGCGCGACGCGGTCGACGATCGCGCGGAATTCTTCGAGCGCGAGGAGTCGCGGCGGACGGCGCAGGAGGCCCGCGCCCGTCTCGCAGACCGGGCAGGCGAGCGAGCAGGTGTTGCCCGGCTCGA
>CAZWVM010000094.1:0-13527 GCA_964637705.1 uncultured bacterium | reverse complement strand
CGATGTTGGAGTAGTAGGTCGTGACCTCGAAGCCCATGTTCTCGCAGAGGAAGAGCGGCAGGGACTTGGAGCAGGCGTTCATCGGCACGGTGAGGCAGTGCGAGCCGTAGGGGCCGGTGTTGGCCTTCACGTCCATGTAGACCGCCGTGAGCGTCCCATCCTTCTTCGCGCCGAGCTTGACGGAGACGCGGAGCACGTGGCGGGTGCGCGACGCGATGAACTCCTCCTCGCGCGTCATGCGCTGATAGATCGAACGGCCCGTGATCCAGGTGAGGTAGGCCGCGAGTTCCTCCAGCACGATGTCCTGCTTCGCCCCGAAGCCGCCGCCGACGCGCTCCTTGATGACCCGGATGTTGTTCTCGTCCGTGCCGATGACGCGCGCGACGATGCGGCGGAGGTGCCAGGGGACCTGGGTCGAGGCGTGGATGACCAGGCGGTCCCCGTCCATGCGCGTGTAGACGACGTGCGTCTCGGCGGGGGTGCACTGAACCTGGCAGGAGTCGTAGGTCCGCTCGACGACGACGTCGGCCTCCTTCAATCCCTTCTCCACGTCGCCGATGTGGCCGTGGACACTCGCGGCGATGTTCTTCCGGGGGTCGGCGTGGATCGGGAACTGGTAGATGATGCGGCCGTCGCGGGGGTCGGCCGCGCGGTTGTCCTCGTCGAGGCCCTCGGGAGCACCCACGACATATTCGAGATGAGAGTTGTGGATGAGCGGTGCGCCCGGCGCCGCGGCGTCGTCGACGGTGAGAACGGGCTTCAAGACCTCGTAATCGACCTTGATCTTCGCGGCGGCCGTTTCCGCCGCGTCCCACGTCTCGGCGACGATTGCGGCCACCCGGTCGCCGACATGGCGCACCTTCTCGCTGATCAACTTGCGGTCGTAGGGGGACGGTTCCGGGAAGCCCTGGCCGGCCTGGTTGTAATAGACGTCGGGGCAGTTCTTGTGCGTGAGGATGTAGACGACGCCCGGGACCTTCTCGGCCTCGGTCGTGTCGATCGACTTCACGTAGGCGTGGGCATGCGGCGAGCGCAGCATCTTCAGGACGCAGGCGCCGGGCTGGACCATGTCCTCGACGTAGGCCTTCTCGCCGCGGACGAGCTTCGGGCCGTCGACCTTCCGCTTCGTTTTTCCGACGATGCGCAGGTCCTCCTTGAATTCCGGGACGAGCGGCGCGTGGAAATCCGGGTCCTGGAGCCGCTTGGCCGCGAGCGTCACGGCCTGGAAGAACTGCTCGTAGCCGGTGCAACGGCAGAAGATGCCGGAGAGCGCGTCCTGGACGTCCGCGCGGGAGGGCGCCTTCGTGCGCTTCAGGAGATCCTCGACGGCGAGAATCATCGAGGGTGTGCAGTAGCCGCATTGGACGACGCCGGCGTCGAGGAAGGCGGACTGCACGGCCGATAGGGCGCGCTGGCGCGAGTAGTATTCGATCGTCTGGACCTCCCGGCCGTCCAACTGGGGGGCGAGGAGGAGGCAGGAGTTGACGAGGCGGCCGTCGAGGAGGACGGAGCAGATGCCGCAGACGCCGCCGCCGTTGCATCCGTCGCGCACGCAGACGGCGCCTTCCTTTCTGAGGACCGCGAGAGCGCGGTCGCCGGGCTCGACGTGGAAGGTGCGGGGAACGCCGTTCAGGGTGAACTGGATCTTCATCGCCCCGCCTCCGCCCGCGCAGCGCCGCGCCCGCCTGCGGCGGCTTCCTTCAGGGCGTCGCTCACCATGACCGCGGCGAGGTGCCTCTTGAATTCGGCTCCCCCCCGCAGGTCCGCGGGAGGGGAGACGAGCGTCTTGACCGCGGCGTCCGTCTCCTCCCTGGGCGGCAGGGGCTTCCCGTCGAGTTGCGCCTCCAGTTTTCCGAGGCGGATCACGCGGGGCGCGACACCGCTCACGGCGATGACGGGCTTATCCACGCGCGACGCGTCGCCGGCGAAGCTAACCGATACCGAGACGATGGAGACGTCGTTGGCGGTGCGACTGTGCTTCTTCGTGGCCCAGCGGCGCTTCTCCCAGCCGGAGGGGATCTCGATGGAGAGAACAAGGAACGTGCGATCGGCGCGGGCGATGTAGTCGACGAGCGAGAGGGTTTCCTCGCCCTTCGGCCCCGCGGCTTTCACCGACGCGTCGAGCGCGAGGAGCGCCGGGACGATGTTGGAGCAGGAGCTGAGACTGCCGATGTTCCCACCGAGCGTCCCCATGTTCCTCACGTTCCGGTTCGCGAAGTTCCTCGCCGCGGCAACGAGAAGCGGCGGGAGGCCCGGGGTCTCGAGCAGGCGCTGGATCACGACGCCGGAGCCGATCGAGATCCCAGTCGTGCCCGGTGTGATTTCGGTGAGGGGCAGGCGCGCCAGGGAGACGGCCGTGAAGGGCAGTTCCAGGGGCCGGCAGGGCCAGACGCGGGAGTTGATCTCCGTGCCGCCGCCGTAATACATGCTGGAGGAGGAAGCCTGCCTGAGTTTCAGAGCTTCCTGGACCGTGGTGGGCGAGTGGAATTCCTGGAACATCTTGCACCTCTGGATCTGGCCTGGCTGCGACCGGCGTCGGTGGCAGCTTTTCATGATACAACCGGGCCGATGGGAATCCAAGTGGCGTCTCATCGGTTTGCGGATTGCGGAGCGCGGATTGCGGACTGAAGCACGCGGTAGTCCTCCGGCGTGTCCACGTCCTGGAAGCATCCGTCGTCTTCGACGGGGATTTCGGTCACGAGCGCCGCATGGTCGCGGAGAAGGCCGCGGGGCCCGTCGGGATGGCGCGCCGCGCGAATGGCGGCGAAGAGCGGGCCGGGAAAGATGACGGGATGGCCTCTTCGCGGCCGCGCACCGGCGTCCTGCCGCACCGGCAGGACGATCCGCGAACGGTCCCGGTCCCATTCGTTTCCCAGATGTCCGATCGTGTCGGTGAGGATCCCGGGGAGATCGACGAGCGTGACCAGCGCGCCCGGCGTGCCGGGCTCGAGCGAGGCGATGCCGGCCTGGAGCGAGCCGAGCATGCCGTCGCGCCAGGCCGGGTTCTCGACGAAGGCCGCCGGGAGGTCGCGCACGGCGGCGCGAACCTCGTCGCTTCTCGCGCCGACCACGACGCGGATCGTTTCGAACCCCGCCTCTCTCAGGGTTCCGACGACCGTCGAAAGAAAGGTGCCGCCGCGGTAGGGGAGGAGCGGCTTCAACGCGCCCTCCATCCGGCGGCTCTCGCCCGCGGCCAGGATGACCGCGGCCGGCCGCAATACGGCGCTCACTCGGCGAAGCCGTGGCGCCCGACGAGCGGAACGAAACGGACGCCGTCGACGATCCGTTCCTCGAGAGAGCCGTCGGAGTTCTTCCGCGCGAGGACGAGATCCTGCACGAAACGATCTCCGACCGGGATGACGAGGCGGCCGCCGGGCTTCAACTGGCGGATGAGGGGTGGTGGAATCGCGGGGGCGGCGGCGGCGACGAGGATGGCGTCGAAGGCATCCCGTTCGCGCGCGGGCGGCAGAGGAAACCCGAGCGAGCCGTCGTCGATGACGAGCTGGAATCGATCGAGGGCGGATTCGCCCAGCGCTTTCGCGATGTTGCCCCGCGCCGTCTCCGCGAGCGCGGCCACGCGCTCGACGCCGAAGACCCGCGCCCCCATCGCCAGGAGAATCGCCGTCTGGTAGCCCGAGCCCACCCCGATCTCGAGGACGGATTCGCCGTCCTCCAGGCCCAGGAGATCGGTCATCAACGCGACGATGAAGGGTTGGCTGATCGTCTGGTCGTGGCCGATCGACTGGGGGCCGTCGTCGTAGGCGTGCCGGGCGGCGGAACCGGGGATGAAGTGGACCCGGTCGATGCGGCGCATCGCCATGAGGAGCCTCGGCTCGAGAATCCCGCGCGCCTCGATCTGGGTTTTCACCATGCGGACCGAGGCTTCGTTCGGAGGCGGCGCGGGCAACGGGAGCGTTCCGCTCACCGGCTCAGGAGCACTCCGCGAGTCCTTCGCGCACCGCCGCGATGACGCGCTCGATTTCGCGATCGGTGAGGTAAGGCGTCATCGGGATCGAGAAGGTGGTGCCGGAGATCCTCTCGGCGTTCGGGAACTGTCCCCGCCGGAAGCCGAAGCGGTTGCGATAGTAGGTGTGCAGGGGGAGGGCGGTGAAATGGACGCCGACGCCGACGCCACGGGACTGGATCGCGGCCAGCAACCGGTCGCGCATCTCCGGTCGACGCACGCGGGGTGTGTAGAGGTGCCGGGCATGGATATGGCCGGGAGCGGGTGGCGGCGGCAGATCCAGGGGCAGGCTCGCGAAGGCGGCGTCATAGCGGCGCCAGACCTCCTCGCGCCGCGCGAGGCGCGCGTCGATCCGCTTCAACTGCTCGACGCCCAGGGCGGCCGAGATGTCGGTCATGTTGAACTTGTAGCCGGGCTCCACGACGTCGTAGAGCTTGAAGCCGCTCTCGCTGTAGCGCGAGAAGGCCCCGCGGCTCATGCCGTGGAGCGCCAGGATCGCGGCGCGCTCGAACCAGGCGTCGTCGTCGGTGACGAGCATGCCGCCCTCGCCGACGGCCAGGTTCTTTGTGGCATAGAAGGAGAAGGCGGCGAGATCGGACCAGCGGCAGGCGTGGTCCTCTCCGATCCGGCTCTCGGTGGCGTGCGCGCAGTCCGCGACGACGGCGAGATCCCGGGATTTTGCGAAGGAGAAGATACGATCGGCGGCCGCGGGCCGGCCGTAGAGGTGCACCGGGACGATCACCTTCGTCCGGGGCGTGACCGCCGCCTCGATCGCCTCCGGATCGATGTTGCCCGTCTCCGGTTCCACGTCCACGATCACCGGCGTGGCACCGCAATGCACCACGACGTTGGCGGTGGCGGTGAAGGTCAGGGCGGGTACGACGACCTCGTCGCCTTCTTTCACGTCGAGGAGCCGGAGCGCGAGAAAGAGGCCGGCGGTGCAGGAGGAGAGGCCGAGGGCGTGGCGGCGGCCCGTGTAGGCGGCGAAGAGGCGCTGGAATTCCGCGGTCCGTGGGCCCGTCGAGATCCACCCGGTTCTCAACGCGTCGGCGACCGCGGCGATCTCCTCCTCCTCCAGAACCGGTTTTCCGAAGGGAAGAAACTCCTCTGGCTTGCGAACTGTCATCGTGCGGGTACTATAGCAGAAAGCCGGGTGCACGGAACGGATTCCCGATCCCGGCCCCCGAGAAAGGATTCCGTTCTTGTATCCGCGAGTCGAACCCATACTCACCAGTCGCGACAACTACGCCTACCTCGTGCACGAACGCACGGGGCGCGGCGTGGCGGTCGTCGATCCGGGCTCCTACCGGCCGGTGCAGGAGGAGTTGACCGCGCGGAGCCTGCGGCCGCTGGAGGTCTGGCTGACGCACAAGCACATCGACCACATCGGGGGAGCGGTGGAACTGGCGCGGCAGTACGACGTCCCGATCCGGGGACCGTCGGAGATCCCCGAGTTCTCGATCCGCGTGCTGCGCGTCTCGCACGGCCAGTCCTTTCTCTTCGGCAACGCCGAGGTTCGCGTCTCGATCCTGGGCGGCCACACGCGGGAGCACGCGATCTACCTCGTGGACGGGGCTCTCTTCACGGGCGACGCCCTCTTCATCGGGGGGTGCGGGAGGATCTTCGAGGGTTCGGCCGAAGACCTGTACAGGGGGCTTCGCGACCACATCTGTTCCCTTCCCGACACGACGCGGATCTACTGCGGTCACGAGTATGCCGAGGAGAACCTCCGGTTCGCGGTGTATCTCGACCCCGGCAACGACTTGCTCCTGAAGCATCACAGCTCGATTCGGCGGTTGCGCGCGGAGGGACGGCCGTCGGTGCCGGGCGACCTGGGCGTCGAGAAGGGCACGAACCCCTTCCTGCGCGTACACGATCCGCGCCTGCGCGAAACGCTCAAGATGCGCTGGGACGAGCTTCCGAAGACGCCGGCCGGCCTCTTCACCTTCATCCGCCGCCTGCGCGACGGGTTCTGATCGACCATGGGCGTGACGGGTCCGGAGGTGCGCAATGGCCGTTGACTACGACAAGTTCACGCCGGAGGAGCGTGACACCTTCGTCAGGAACGTTCTCTCGGAGAAGGAGATGTCCGCGGCGATCTCGGCGGTGACGAAGGGCGGGCGGATCGAGAAGACCCCGGAGGAACTGCTCGAGTTCTGCTTCCGGGTCGCGGCGAAGAAGATGGAGGGCTTGAAGAAGGCGATCCAGGCGAAACGGGGGGGCGAGAGGGGAGAGAGTTCGCCCTAATAGGCCGCTATTCCTCTGGAACCCGGCACGATTCGTGCTAACATTCCGTCTATGAACCGCCTCCCTTACCGCAATCCCGGCTTCATCCTCGCCGCCGCCGTCGTCGCCCTTCTCCTCGTCTTCCAGCTTTCCGACCGCTCCACGCTCCGGGCCGGCGACACCATCGACGCCGCCCTCAAGGAGATGCAGATCTTCGTCGAGGCCTACCGGATCGTCCAGTCCGACTACGCCGACACGACCCGGCTCTCGCCCGGCGCCCTCATCTCGGGCGCCATCAAGGGGATGCTCGAAACGCTCGGGGACCCCCACACCCGCTACCTGCCCGTCGTCGAGGCCCGGGAGCTCGTCACGCAGACCGACGGCGAGTTCGGCGGGATCGGAATCCACATCGGGGTCGAGAAGGATCGCCTGACGGTCATCGCGCCCGTCGAGGGAACGCCGGCCTGGCGCGGCGGCGTCGAGGCGGGCGACGTGATCGCCCGGATCGACGGCGTGGCGACCGACACCATGACCCTGGACGCGGCCGTCGGGATGCTGCGCGGCCAGCCCGGCACGTCGGTCGTCATCTCGGTCGAGAGGGTCGGATTCGAGTCTCCGATCGAGATCAAGCTGGTGCGAGAGATCATCCGCGTGCAGTCGGTGCGTCACACGACGTTCGAGAACCTGGGCTACATCCGCATCACGCAGTTCACGGAGCGGACCTCCGAGGAACTCGACGCGGCGCTCGCGGCGCTGGAGGAGGCTCGGGTCAAGGGCCTGGTCCTCGATCTGCGCGACGACCCGGGCGGCGTCCTGACCGGCGCCATCGCCGTCTCGAACCGCTTCATCGACTCCGGCGTCATCGTCTCGACGATCGCCCGCGATCCCCGCCAGAGTTCCTCCTACTACGCCTCGTCCGCCGGTCGCATCACGCGCCTGCCCCTGGCGGTCCTCGTCAACGGCAGTTCCGCGTCGGCCTCGGAGATCGTCGCCGGCTGCGTCCAGGACCACCGCCGCGGCGTCGTCATCGGGACGCGGACCTACGGCAAGGGATCGGTCCAGACCGTCGAGAACCTCCCCGACGGCTCCAAGATCGCCCTCACCACGGCGCGCTACTTCACGCCGTCGGGCCGCTCGATCCACGGCGTCGGGCTCCTGCCCGATTCCGGGATGATCGTCGAGATGCCTCAGCCCACCGACACCGACCTCAAGGGGCTCGTCGCCTTGCGCGACACCGACATCCTGCGCGATTTCGCGCGGGGGCGGCAGGATTACACGCGCGAGGAGTTCGACCGCCTCGCCGCGCAGGTCGCCGCGGCCGGAATCGTGATGTCGCGCGAGATCCTGGAGCGGCGGCTGGTGGCGGAACTGGAGCGGCGCAACGACAGCCGGATCTACCTCCGGCCGGACCTCGACCCCCAGTTCAAGAAGGCGATCGACGTCCTGCGCGCGGCCCAGCGCCTCGAGGCGACGACCGCGCGCCGCTAAAGCGGCGATTGGCGATGAGCGATTATCGATTTGGGATTTCCGATTTTGAACGGGCGATGGCGCCGGATCGTATTTCCATCGAGAATCGAATATCGAACATCGCAAATCGAATATCGGTTTTTCGCTCGTGCTGACCCCGATCCTCGCCATCGAGACCTCCTGCGACGAGACCGCGGTCGCGGTCGTCGACGCGGGCTACCGCGTGCGCGCGAACGAGATCCGATCCCAGGTGGAGGAGCACGCGCGCTTCGGCGGGGTGGTGCCCGAGATCGCCTCGCGGAGCCATCTCCAGGCCCTGCCCGGGCTGGTCGATCGGGCGCTCTCGTGCGCGGGCGTCGAGCCGCGCGCGGTCGCCGTCACGCGCGGCCCCGGCCTCGTCGGCAGCCTCATCGTCGGCGTCGCCTTCGCCAAGGCCTTCGGCCGGGCGCGCGGCATCCCGGTCCACGCCGTGCACCACATCGCGGGCCACATCCACGCCGTCCTTCTCGACCGCCCCGACTGGGAGCCGCCCTTCCTCGCCCTCGTCGTCTCGGGCGGGCACACGGAGATCGTCCGCGTGCCGCGCTTCGGCGTCTACGAGCGGGGGAGCCGGACGATCGACGACGCGGCGGGCGAGGCCTTCGACAAGGCGGCGCGACTCCTGGGACTCGGCTTTCCCGGGGGGCCGGCGCTCGCGCGGCTTGCGGCCGCCGCACGGGCGCCCGTGGAACGGCTCACGGGTCCTCTCATGAGGCACTCGCGGGACTTCTCCTTCTCCGGCCTGAAGACCGCCCTGAGGAACCGGCTCGCCAAGGAGCCGCCGATGACGGAGGAGGCGCGCGCGTCTCTCGCCGCGTCCTTCGAGGCGGCGGTCGTGGAGAACCTCGTCGCGAAGACCGCCGCGGCGCTGGACGAGACGGGCGAGAAGCGGCTCGTTCTCGCGGGAGGCGTGGCCGCGAATGCCCGGCTGAGACGTGAGATGGAGGCGATGGCGCGGACGAGAAGCGTCGAGATCGCGATTCCCTCGCCGCTCCACTGCACCGACAACGCGGCGATGATCGGCGCCGCGGCGCTCGCCTACGGGCGGGGGCCCATGGACCTCTCCGACTCCGCCCTCGCCTCCTGGGAGCTCCAGTAGCGCTCCTCGCTCAACGGATGATCATGAACTTCCGCGTCGCGATCTCGCCCGCGTTCGACCGGATGATCGCGATGTAGACCCCGGAGGCGACCTCCGTCATGTCGTCGCCGCGCGCGTCCCACTGGACCGAGCCGCCCGTATTCGCGGCATGGATCGTCGCGACCCGGCGCCCGGCGACGTTGTAGATCTCGATGTCGACCGACGCCGTCACGTTCCCGAAGATGATGCCCGACGCGTTGTCGCCGCGCACGAACGGCACGCCGTTCTGGGCGTTGCCGTCGTAGGGCACGAACGGGTTCGGGTAGACGATGACGTCCCTGAGGGAGGGGGCGGCCGCGGCCCCGAAGACCGCGAAGTCGGTGAAGTGGGCGACGAGCGCGTAGACGGTGCTCGCCTCCGCGTCGTAGAAGGTGTGTTCCTCTTTCACCCACGTCCCGAGCGCCGGGTCGAAGCGGTACACGGCCGGGCGCGATCCGGGCGGGAGGCCGGGGCAGAAGAAGCCGATGATGACGGGGCGCGCGAAGGACGAGGGGCCGTTCTCGCGCACGAAGCGGCGGAAGTAACCGAGGTCGATGAGCCCGCTCGTCGCGCCGGGCGCAGGAGCCTCGGGCGGGGCCGACGCGAAGGTCGTCACCTGGATCCAGGCGTCGGTGTCGAGGCCGCCCTGCGGGACGAAGAGCCAGGTGCCGTCGAAGAGCGTCGCCGTCTCGCTTTCCGCCCTCGCGAAGAACCGGCGCTGGACGAGCGCGTCGCCGGCGAGCGTCTCCCGGATCGTCGCGCCGGCCGAGTCGAGGCGGACGCGGAGGATCTCGGGATCCGGGTCGCTCGCGCCGTCGTCGTCCACGCCCCGCGCGCGCACCTCGTACTCGGCCTCGGGAAGATCGGCCAGGTCCCAGGCGAGGCCGGAGAGGCGCTCGCCCTCGAGGCGGCGCGGTCCGTTGGAACCGGGCGCTCCGCCGCGAGCGACGGGATGACAGGGGAGCCAGGTGTCCGAGGGGACCGGGCGGTACTCGAAGAGAACGGCGGCGAGCGGGCGCGTCGAGCGCGCCAGGAGCGAGAGCGCGTGTCCGCCCACGAGCGGCGTGCGCGAATCCTCGCCCCGCGGCGCCACGAAGCGGCACCAGGAGGGAAGGCTTTCGTGCACCGTCAGCCGTATCGAGTCCGATCCGACGAGTCCCGCGACGTCGCGGGCGAAGACGGGGAGATCGTAACGGCCGGGCGGGACCGCGGAGTCGACGCGCAGGCTGGCGTACCAGCGCGACCCGGAGCCGGGGAAGGGCTTGAAGACGGCGGAATCGCGGCCCCAGGCGGAGAGATCGATCCAGACCTCGCGCACGGGGAATCTCCTGTCGAGCGTGGCGAGGAGCAGGACGGGCATTCCGGAGTTCCGACAGTGCGGCGGGAGAGCGAACGCGGCAAGGAAGCGCGGGGGATCCGCGGCCGTGACCTCGAGGGAGGCGAGGATCGTGGCTCGATCGTCGAAGACACTGGCGGTCGCGGGACGAGCGACGAGAAATATGAGGGAGAGGAGAACGATCAGTCGCTTCATGGCGGAACCGGTTCGGATTCGCCGGACGAGGCCCGCATCACGGACCGTCCGTCAGCGCTTGACGACGAGGACCGAGTCGCCCCTGAGCGGTGGGACGCGGCGGCCGTCGATGAGGCCGGCTTCGAAGTCGTAGCGGATCCGGTAGCGTCCCTCGGGCAGGGGGCCGGAAAGAGGCATCGAGAAGAATACCTCCTCGCGTCCGGGGAAGATCGGGGCGCCGGCCCGGATCTGGAGGTCGTGCAGGGGAGCGTTGTCGGGACCGAGGACGGCGATGGAACCGTGGGGCCTCACGTGGACGTTGCCGTAATTGGCGAGCGTGATGAGCAGTTGTCCCGACGCGGAGTCCTGCTGGAGGCGGACGCTCCGGACGGCGAGCGCCGGTCGCGCCGTGCCGGAGGCCAGGGCGTAGACGACGGTGCCGAGGCGTCCCACGACGGGCGTGCCGCGACCGCGGGATTTCTCGACAAAGAAGACGAGCGCGACGGTCTCTCCCTGGGACCCGGGAGGCAGTTCCAGCCGGTAGGTGACGTTCGTCTCAGCGCCGCCCCGGAGCGTGAAGGTCTCGGGCGCGATGCGGATCCATTTCGGCGGCGGAGCGTCGCGGCGGCCGCGGTTGTAGTCGTCGAAGGCGATCAGTGACGTCGTAACCTGGGTGGGCAGGCTGTCGGGGTTGCGGATCCGCCAGGCCCCCGTCAGCACGGTGTCGGGCGGGACCGTTGCCTCGATGACGACCGGTGAAGCCTCGATTCCGGCCCGCGCCGGCGGCGCTATGAAAGCCGCCGTCGCGAGACCGGAAAGACAGAGTACGACAGTAGCCCCTGAGGACCACAGACCCCTCGGGGACCGGCGCACGAGGCGCCGGTCCCGTTTTGGGGTGGACATGAGACCCGTTGCAGGTCTCGGGGAGGTCACAGGTGGATGAGGTCGAAGGTCAGGACGTTCTGGTACGTGCCCGGGGGCAGGCCCAGCGTGCTTCCCGCCGGATAGACGTTGATCGGCGAGGCGCAGTTCGTGCCGTCGGCCAGCTTGGCCCAACCGCCGTCCCAGGCGCCGCCGTTGGCGATGTTGATGTAGCCGGAGGCGTAGTCATAGTCCGGATCGGCCACGTCCTTGTAGAGCGTCCAGTCGCCCCAGTTGCCGGAGTTGAGAGCCGGCGTCGCGACGATGTCCGTGACCTTCCAGCGGATATACATCTTGTAGTTGGTGTCGGTGCCGATGAGAGCGCCCCAGAAATTCACGCCGTCGCTCGTGCGGCCGCTGTTGGTGAAGGTCTTGATCGACCAGTTGTCGAAGTTCGTCTGGTAGGCGACCTGGACGTACTGCTGGGCCAGGACGAGGGTCTCGCCGGGCGCCGGCAGGGTGAAGCCGACGGAGGAGGCGTTGGCGTTGTCGGAGACGTTCTTCGCCTGGAGACTGATCGAGGCGAGACCGGAGACGTTGAGGGACGCGACGAGCGTGTCCTGGTCGTCGAGAAACGCGTGCGCGTTGACGGAAAAGGCCGCGACAAGCGGCAACATGACGAATAGACGGGTAAGCTTCTTCATGGTGATTCCCCCTGGAATGGTTTAGTCCGGACCGCGTGACGTCCCCCGCCCTCCCCCGGGGCCGCCGGTATTTCGGCCGTGCTCGTCTGAATGCATCAGCGAAGCCATTCCCATTCTAGTACGCGTGCGGGAGACCTGTCAAGGTTAAAAGTCAAGCTAAAACGCATTAGCAATATTAGCAAAGGGTATACTCGCGGGCACGAACCCGACCCGAGAATCCGAGAAAATTGCCTTTTACGGCGATTGTGAGTATTCATCATGACCGTGAACGACCTGCGCGATCTCGAAAACGCCTGCGACCGGCAGGGCACGGTCCTCTTTCCCGGAGACGGAAGCGGGGAACCGGGACTCCTTTTCGCGGATCCCGTGGAGATCATCACCGTGACGCGCGCGAACGCCCTCGAGGCGCTCGCCGCGATCGACGAGTCGATTCGAGCCGACCGGCCCGGGGCGGGGTATTTCTCCTACGAGTTGAACGAGGTATTCGACGGGATCGAATCGCGTGGCGGCGGCGTTCTCGGCCGGTGGGGCGTGTACCGCGAGGTCCGCCGCGAGCCTGATCCCGCGCGCGCGCCTCTCGGCGAAGCGCGCGTGCTCGCCGCGCATCCCGAGTGGAGTCGCGACGCCTACCGCGCCCGCTTCGAGGCCGGCCACGAGTTCATCCTGAGCGGCGCGACCTACCAGGTCAACCTCACGTTCCGCCTGGACCTGGAGGCGGAGGGGAGCCCGGCGGATCTCTTCGCGCATCTTCGCCGGCGCCAGCCGACACCCTTCGCATCGTTCCAGTCCTGGCCGGATCTCTCGATTCTCTCCTTCTCCCCCGAACTCTTCTTTCGGCTCGCGGGAGGTCGGCTCGTGATGAAACCCATGAAGGGCACGTCGAGGCGGGGGGGGACTCCGGACGAGGACGCGCGCCTGGGCGTGGAACTGGCCGGGGACGCCAAGAATCGCGCCGAGAACGTCATGATCGTCGACCTCGTGCGGAACGACCTCGGCCGCATCGGCCGGGACGTGCGCGTCGATTCCCTCTGCGATACCGAGGGCTATCCCACGCTCTGGCAGATGACCTCCACCGTCTCCTGCCGTCCCCGCGCCGACCTCTCTCTTTCCGAAACCCTGCGCGCCCTCTTTCCCTCCGGCTCCGTCACCGGAGCCCCGAAGATCTCGACGATGAAGATCATCAGGGAACTCGAGTCCTCGCCGCGAGGCGTCTACTGCGGCGCGATCGGTTACGCGCTAGGGAGCGACGACTGGATCTTTTCGGTCCCGATCCGCACGCTCGTATGCGACGAGTCCGGCTGGTCGATGCGCGTCGGCTCGGGCGTCACGGTCGCGTCCGACGCCGATGCGGAATACGACGAGTGCCTGCTCAAGGCGAGGTTCCTCTCGGATGCCGCGCTCCTCCCGGAGAAATATTGAATTGTGCGGCTTCTCCCGCCAGGAGTAAGATGAGACCATTCCATCCGTGAGGTGAACTCCATGTCCCAGCGGCTCGACCCCCCGAACGCCAAGCGCGTCATCGCCGACCTGCGCGAACTTGCGAGAATCTCCTCCACGCCCGACGGTTCCCAGCGCGTGGCCTGGGGACCGGTCTGGAGGAAGGCCCGGGACTGGTACGTGGCCAAGGTGAAGAAGGCAC
>CAZWVM010000093.1:0-13541 GCA_964637705.1 uncultured bacterium | reverse complement strand
GTAGAGCAGGGGACTGAAAATCCCCGTGTCGGCGGTTCAACTCCGTCCCCAGGCACGAGACCGCTCGAACCGGAAGGACTCATGACGAACCTGAACGCCGGGGAACCCGGACGCATGGAACCCGCGACGACCACGGCCTGGGTCAACACCCTGTCAGTGCGTTGGCAGACGGTCACCGCTCTGGCGATCCTCATCGTGTCCGGCCTCCTGCTCTGGGGCGTTTACGCACCCTTCATGCATTCTCTCTCGGCCGATAAGCTCGCCGCGGGCGATTTGTTCCGTGATCGGGCCGTTGAACTCAAGACCGACACGGCGTCCCATGCGGAAACGGTCGAGAAGCTCGACGCGCTGGTGAAGGAGGTCTACGTCGTCGTGGACAACTACACCGATTGGATGTCCCACGGCACGAATTTCGATGCTGCCAATCCCATGAACCGACGGGTCGTCGAGTCGGTTCGAGACCTTGCTCCCGAGCTTCGCGCGATGGACGAAACGGTCAACGGCATCGTGTCGGATCCCGCGCTCAGGCAGCGTTTTTCCCGGCTGTTTGCCGACCTGGCGCGGCGCAACGCGGACATCAACAAGCGACTCGATGCGACCCTGGGACAACCCTTGATCTATGCGACCTACACGGAGAAGTATTACAGCGGATTGTGCTACACGGCGCTTCCGGATCTCCTGACCATCCTGCGCGATATCCGTGACCTCTTCATGACGGAATCGTGTTTCGACCAGGCGGTGACGGAATACATCGACGCCGTGGGTTATGACCGCCAATGGCCGGTCGCGCGCTTGCACATGGCCGATCTCTATCGTCAGCGCGACTGGGCCGAATTCGCCATGGCCGAGTATCTTCGGGTCATCAAGCTCGACGGAAACGGCGAGCATGGAAGCAAGGCCTTCGAGGAGATCACCAACTACCAGGGACGCCACATCGAGGCGGATTACTATCTCGCCATCGCTTATCTTCTGCGTGAAGACGAAGCCTCGGCCCTGGCGCACTTCCGCCGGTTCCTCGGCCAGGCCCCGACCAACGTGAACGCGCCGAAGGCGTCGGAGTTGATCAGAGTGCTCGAGGAGGGGAGCTCGCGGAGCCAGGCCTTCACACGAGCCTTCCTGCGCGACGAGGTCTGGATCTGAGGCTCGACGGTATCGCCGCTCCGTCCCCATGGCGCCTCCTGAACTGAGACGGGATCCCACGGTCGGCCGTTGGGTCATCGTCTCCGCCGACCGAGGTAAGCGCCCCACGGATTTTTCGCCTGCTCCCCCCGCAAAGGCCCGCGAGGATCATGAGCCCTGCCCCTTTTGCCCCGGCTTCGAGGACCGGACGCCTCCCGAATCCTGCGCCGTCGGTCCGGAGGGGCGGCTTCCCGACGCCCCGGGCTGGCGCCGCCGCGTCGTGTCCGGCACGCTGCCCGTCGTCGCCGCGGACGAGGAACTCGTCAAGCAGGGCGAGGGCATGTTCGACATGATGACCGGGTTCGGGGTCCACGAGATCATCGTCGACACGCCGTTCCACGAGGAGTGCCCGGCGACCATGTCGGACGGGGATTTCATTGAACTCGTCACGCTCTGGCGCGACCGCTTTCTCGTTCACCGCGCCGATCCCCGCCTCCGTTGCATCACCCTCTGCTCCAATCGCGGCGTCGCGGCCGGCGCCCTCTCGTCGCACTCCCACTCCCAGATCATCGCGACGCCCGCTCTTCCGCGCCGCCTCGCGGAGGAGATCTCCACCGGATACGCGTACTTCCAGGGGCGGGAACGCTGTGTCTTCTGCGATATCGTCGAGGCCGAGTCCTGCGGCGAACGGATCGTGTGGGAATCGGAGGATTTTCTCGTGGCGACGCCATACGCGGCCCGGTTTCCCTGCGAGACATGGGTTCTGCCGAAACGACACGAATCCCATTTCGAGGAGAGCGACGCCGCCGATCTCGAGGCCTTTGCCAGGGCGCTGAAGCGTGCTCTCGCCGCCCTGCACGTCGCCCTGTCCGATCCGCCCCTGAGCTTCGTCATGCATACCGCCCCGCCCGCCGAGAAGGGAATGGTCCATTTTCACTGGCACGTCGAGATCATGCCGAGGCTCACGAATATCGCCGGTTTCGAGTGGGGCACGGGTTTCTACATCAATGCCCTGGCTCCGGAGACCGCGGCCACGGTTCTCCGCGAGGCCTTGAAAGACGCCGATTGACGCCGGTCGCTCCGTCGTTATCTCTCTCGACAACGGCTCCACGATTGAGGGAGGGATGCGAAGGCGGGCTCCGC
This sequence comes from uncultured bacterium, assembly GCA_964637705.1. GTDB lineage: Bacteria > UBA8481 > UBA8481 > UBA8481 > UBA8481 > CAZWVM01. Next base: position 11,279 of record CAZWVM010000093.1, on the reverse strand, counting down.
GCTTCGGTGGTTTCTCGACCTTCGGCCATCAAGGGGAGTTCGGAAGTTGGCGCCGGAAAATGCGGCGTGCTATACTCCCCCCCGGAGGTGCCTTGTGATCATCGACCCTGAACTCCTTGAGATTCTCGCCTGCCCGGCGTGCGATTCACGCCCGCCGGTGAAACTGGACGAGCCGAACAGCCGCCTTATCTGCACGGAATGCGGACGCCGATACCCGATCCGCGACGGGATTCCCGTCATGCTCGTCGACGAGGCGGAATTGCCCTGAAGAGGGGGATTCACCTTCTCAAGCCGGGGAAGCGTCCGAGGGCCGCATCCGACGACAAGGACGGTCCCTCCCGGGCCGAGGAACTGCTCGCGAAGGCCTCGGAAAAGCCCGACGATCCGAGGGGCTGGATCGAGGCCTACGACCAGGCCCTGAGGGAGTCCCGGCTCGATCTCGCCACGCGCGCGGCCGAGAACATGGGCGAAGCCGGCCGCGTGCGCCGCGCCGAACTGGCCGTCCTTCGCGGCGCGGCCGGCGAGGCCGTCATGATGCTCAAGGATCGCTCCGATTCCGAAAGCCGCTCCATGCTCGCCTGGGCCCTCTTCTGCATGGACCAACGCCTGCCCGCGGCCACGCTCTGGATGATGGCGGGCACCGAGGATGAGGCCAAGCTCGGCCGCGCGATCAGCCTTCTTCTGCGCAACCGCCCCCTGGCCGAGATGATCGATCTTCTCGCGACGCACATCGACTCCTCGAATCTCCGTGTCGCCGCCGCCTCGGCCAAGCTTTCGGCCGAGATCCATGCCCGTCTCGGCGACCGCCCGCGTGCCTTGACTTGTGCCCGGCGCGCCGAGTGGCTGATGCCGTTCGATATCGAACTCAAGCGCCTCGTCGCCCGCACCGCCTCCGCCGCCGGACAGGGCGACCTGAGCCGGGACCGTTGGCGTGAAATCGCGGAGCGGCAGCCGGAGGATGCCGAGGCGCAGGAGATGCTCGGCCACGCGGCCCTCGCCGAGAAGAACGACAAGGAGGCGGCCGAGCGGTTCGAGAAGGCCCTGGCCGTCGATCCCTTCCGGGGCAATCTCCGCATCCTCCTCGGGGACATGGCCGCGGGCTCCGACCGGATGGAGGAGGCCGTCGAGCACTGGGAGACCGCGCTTCGTCTCAATCCCCGTGACCGCAACGCGCTGTCGCGCCTGGCCGAGATGCACTGGGACAACGGGGATATCCCCGAGTCTCTCGATCTCTTCCTTCGCATCAAGGACCTGGGATTCGCTCCCGAGGAAGAGGAAGAGCATTTCGAGATGATCGGGTATCTCTTCTCCGAGGTCGTGCTGTCCGGGGAGAAGAAGCGCGAAGTCGAGGCGGCCCGGTTCTTCGAGGAGACGGCCGGGAAGTTCCCGGCGAATCCGCTCCTGAAGGTCTACCAGGCCCGGTATCACGTGGCCCGCGAGGATTACGCCGGCGCCAGGCCGCTCATCGAGGAAGCCCTGAAGTCCGCGCCTCTCATGCCGGAGGCGGTTTTCGAGATGGGGAATCTCCTCTGGCTGGAGGGTCGTCGCGAGGAGGGGACGAGGCTCCTTCAGAAGGCCGCCACCCTCGACGACGATCCCTTCTACCGCAAGGAACTCGGCAAGCGCTGCCTCGACGTCGAAGACTGGGCCGGCGCCGAGAAATGGTTCAAGAGGGCCCTTTCCCAGGGAACCGAGGACGATGAACTGCTCACCGGGCTCTTCTTCGCCTTCTTCAATCAGCGCAAGTTCGCGATGGCCGAGAACGTCCTGCGCCGCGTGCTCGCTCTCACACCCGAGAGTCTCCAGGCGCTGGTCTACCTCGCCGAGACGCTCCTGTATCTCGGACGGAACGAGGAGGCCTGCGAGATCATGATGAGCGTCAAGGATGTCGCGATCTCCTACGAGGATTACACGGAGGGCGAGGGAGCTCCGGAGATGGTCGTCGATCCCTTCGGCGTCGTCCATTGGCTGACCGGTCTCGCCGCCTTCTTCACGGACCAGGGGGGCCTCGCGAAAAAACACCTCCGCATCGCCCTGGACCAGGCCGGCGACATGAGGGAATGGTTCGTCGAACTGGGGGCTCGCGCCGTCGCCGAGGCCGAGGCGGATCCGAACCGGTACCGAAGACTCAAGGCGGCCGCTTTATTGCTCAAATCGGGCGAATAGGGCATACTTATTGCACTTGAGTAAAAACGTGTTTCGCCCGTTCGGGCGGGAAGGACGCACGATGGATCGCGGGTTCTGGCAGAGGATCGGGAAGGCGGCAGCCGTGCTCCTTCTTGTATCGATGTCTGCCGCCTCCGAGCCGTCGTACCCGCGGACCGCGAACAACGCCTGGGACCTGGGCGAACGCCTCACCTTCGCCGTCAAGTACGGCCCGATCCGGGCGGGCACCACCGTGATGGAGGTCGAGGACGAGATCACCTGGGGAGGCCGGAAGGTCCTGAGGATCAAGTCGACGACGAGTTCGGCGGACTGGTTCTTCTATCGTGTCCGCGACACCATCATTTCCTACGTCGACCGGGAGGGCCTTTTCGCCTGGCGCTATGAGAAGTACCAGCGCGAGGGGAATTACCGGAACAACGAGGTGACCACTTTCAACCATGAAACGCGCCGGGCTCACCGCAACGACGACGGGCAGAGGTTCGAGCCGATGGAGATCGAGCCCTTCGTGAAGGACGTTCTGGGGGCTCTCTACTATGTCCGAACGCGTCCGCTCGCCGTGGGCGACGTGCTCCGCATCCCCGTGCACGACGGGCGGAGGAGCTATACGATGGAGGTCGAGGTTTCGCGACGCGAGCGTGTCCAGGTGCCCGCCGGGGAGTTCGATTGTCTCGTCGTGGAACCGAAATTGCAGTCCGATGGGATCTTCGTCCGAAAGGGCAGGCTCCACGTCTGGATGACCGACGACAGCCGCCACATTCCGGTGAGGGTGCAGACCGCGATCCCGATCGGGTCGATCGTGGCGAATCTGGAGAGTTCTTCGGGAGTGAAAGGAGCGCAGTGACGATGATCACCGTTACGATGTCCGTCTTCCGCGCCGTGTCGACGCGTCGCGGAATCGCCGCGGCCCTCTTCGCCCTGCCGCTGCTCACCTCCTGCTCCCAGCGCGACCAGCTCCAGCCGACCCAGACCAACGTCTGGATGGTTTCGGAGCGCCGCGAGATCGCCATCGGGGACGAGGTGGCCAAGGAGGTCGAGCGGGAGTATTCCGTCTACCAGGACGCGGAACTGACGGCCTACATCGACCAGATCGGCCAGTCCCTCGTCCGGAACTCCGACCGGGCCAACATTCCCTATCACTTCAAGGTCCTCGACTCCCCGATCGCCAACGCCTTCGCCACGCCGGGAGGCCACATCTTCATCACGCGCGGCATCATCGGGGTCCTGGATGACGAGGCGGAACTGGGCGGCGTGATCGGACATGAGATCGGCCACGTCGCGGCCCGGCATTCCGCCAAGCAGATCCAGAATGCGACCCTCGCCCAGATCGGGCTCACCGCCGTCGCGCTTCTCGCGGGCGACCGCGTCAACGACGACGTCTACACCGCCGTCAATGTCGCCACCAACCTGATCTTCCTGGGCTACTCCCGGGGCGACGAGGACCAGGCCGACATCCTCGGAGCCAAGTATCTCTACCGCACCGGCTACGATCCCAACGGAATGGTCGGCGCGATGGAGGGACTCCTGGAACTGGAAAACCGCAATCCGATGAAGGTCGAGCAGTTCCTGCGCTCGCATCCGCTGACGCGGGACCGCGTGGAGCACATCAAGGGGTGGATCCCGAGAATCCCGAAGGAGGACGTCTGGGGGGGGACGCCGTCCGGCACCAACCTGCGCGGCGTCGAGTCCTTCCAGCGCGTCGCGGCGCCCCATGCCCAGTATCAAGGCGGAGAGGAGATGGCGGCCGCCATCGAGAACCTTCGTGTCGGTGTGATGCGCGGACAGAAGGATCTCATCACTCGTGCCCTCGACGACAACTACCGGGACGAGAAGGGGAGGTCGAAGGGGGATTACCTCGGCGAACTCGACGCGCTCTTCGCTCGCGCTCGCAGCATCAACTACAAGATACGCAACGTCGAGACGGAGCCGCGCCGCACGGGCGGCGTCGCCAAATGCGACTACACGATTGAGGTCACGGACCGCAACGGGCAGAAGACGACGGAAACGGGCCGGATGTATATGGAATTTGTCCGCCCTGAGCCCTTCATCTGGAAGATCACATCGATTCGGACGGTCGTGTCGTAATGGCTCTTTCCCGTTGTCCACGCTGTGGAGATGTTTTTCTTAGGGAAAAATTCGATATCTGTAATAAATGCAGGTCTTCGGAGAATGAGAAGATCGACCTGATCAAGCGCTATATCGATGAGCATCCGGATGCGAATTTGGAGGAACTTACGAAAGTGAGCGGGATGGATCAGGATGAGATTCTCCACTACGTCCGCGAGGGCAGATTGCTTTCCGAAGACCTGACATCATTAGAGATAACGTGTGAAGAGTGTGGAACGAGGATCAGCACGGGCCGTTTCTGCCGAAAGTGCCGGGAAAGACTCTCGAACGCCTTTTCCGCCAGCCTCGCCGAATTGAAGATCAGGCGCAAGAACTGATCGCCGTTACCCATTCAGCATTCGCCCCAACCCGCCGATATAGGGGACATGGGCGCAGAATTATCAAGGTTTGAAGATCTTCTTTCGGAGCAGGACGCGCTGTTCGGCAAACTCCGTTCCCTTCTCGCGGAGTTGATCGAAGCCGCTCGCGCCAAGGACTCGGTCCGCGTTTCGCGTTTGACCCAGGAACTGATGACCGAGGAGACGAAGGCGTCCCGCATCGAGGCGCGCCTGAACGAACTCGTGGCGGAATCGTCAGCCGCCCTGGGCCTCGAGCCCGGTCGGTTCAAGCTGAGCCTGGTGGATGCCGAGGGACGTTGCCGCGAGAAGATCGACGCGGTGCGGCGCAAGGCGGGTGATGTGGCGCGCGCGGCCGCCGAGGCCGGCGGTGTTCTCTCGGCCAACGTCGAGATCATCGAGGAGACCGTGAAGGTCCTGGAGTCGATCGACGCTCGCGGCTCGGGCTACGGTCCGAGCCCCGAGCGCGGCCCGGCGCGCGCCCCCAAGCTCATCGACAGGACGGCCTGAAATGGGTTCCGGCATCCTGGGTCTCTCCATCGGCAAGACGGCGCTCCAGGCGCACCAAAGGGCCCTGGAGACCGTCTCCCAGAACCTCGCGAACGCGAACACCGAAGGTTACGCGCGCAAGGTGGTGCACTTCGAGAGCCGCACCTCCTTGAATCTTCCCGATGTCCAGGGGCCCGTCTACATGTCTCAGATCGGCACCGGGGTGCAGGTGGCGCGCATCGAATCCGTGCGTGATCTCATCCTCAACGCCCGCATCCGCGATCTCACGTCGGAGCAGAAGGAGAGCGAGGAGACGGAGAATGTCCTCGACCGCGTGGAGGCTCTCTTCTCGGGCGAGATCGACCTGACCCAGAGCCTCGACGACTTCTTCGCCGCGATCAGCGACCTGGCCGGCGCCCCCGACTCCCTGACGGTCCGCTCGGTCGTGAGGGCCCGCGCCGACGAATTGACCGGGCTCATCCGCAACGCGGCGTCGGGGCTCGAGGAGATCCGCGCGGATCTCGCGGACCAGGTTTCCGACAAGGCCGCGGTCGTCAATTCAATCTCCTCCCAGCTCGCCCGGCTCAACGAGCAGGCCGCGGCGATGGTCTCCGCCGGCATGCCCACGAACGATTTCGAGGACCAGAGGCAGGTTCTTCTCCAGCAGCTGGCCGAAATGGGTGACGTCCAGACGATCAGCGGAACCGCCGAGGAGCTGACGGTGCTCTTCGGAAACCAGGTCATCGTGCAGGGACTGCAGTCGTTCGAGGTCTCGGTGCGATATGACGGCGACAACAGTCACCTTCCGCAGTTGGCGGTCGGTGATCGGGTGCAGGACGTGATGACCTTCTCCAAGGGCGTCTTGAAGGCCTGGGAGGATCTCCGCGACAAGACCCTGCCCGACCTCATGGGCGATCTCGACGAGCTTGCGATCGGCTTGGCCCAGTCCTTCAACACGGTTCACGGCGCAGGCTTCGGTCTCGACGGCACCACCGGCGTCGATTTCTTCGACCTGGGATCGGTCTCCGCCTCCGAACGCCGCCCCTACAGCCTCACCGGGACGGTCTACGTCCCCGAGACCGACGTGGCGCTCGACGGCGACGCGTCGACGACGCAGGCGGAGAACTTCGAGGCGAACCCGGTGGGATCGGGCCGGTTCATCCTCAACGGCGTCTCGATCGCCTACGACGGTTCGACCGACTCCCTCCAGGATATCGTGAGCCGCATCAACGCCTCGGGCGCCGGCGTCCAGGCCGTGATCACGCCCCAGAACCGGCTGCAGCTGAATGCGCTGCGGACGAAGGATTACGTCATCGAGACGATGGCGGACAGCGGCGGCGCGCTCCTTGAGCGGCTGGGCATCCTGCCCTCGAACCGCGCCTATCCGCCGGATTCCGGCATCAGCCCGCCGACGGCGGTCTTCACCGGGACGGTCCAGATCCGGCCTCGTGATTCGGCGGCGACGCGGATCGGCATTACCGACGAGATCCGTTCGAACCTGAACGCCATCGCGGCCGCGAAGGGCGACGACCTCACCGATCCGCCGGACGGCATCGGCGACGTCTCGCGCGGTCCGGGCGACGGCGCGAACGCGCTGGACCTGGCCGCCCTGAGGGAAGCGGGCGTCATGTCCGGTTCGGGGACGTTCAACGACTTCGTGACGGGCATGCTCGGTGAACTCGGCGTTCAGGCCGGCGCGGCGCAGCGCGCCACGGACGGCCTGGAGGCGCAGATCACCCAGCTCGAGTCTCGTCGCGAGGAGATCCAGGGCGTTTCCATCGACGAGGAGATGATCAACATGATCAAGTACCAGCGCGGCTTCGAGGCGGCCGCCCGGATCATCTCCACCATGGACGAGATCCTCCAGACGCTCCTGTCGCTCGGCCGATGAACCGCGTCTCCTTCAACCGTCTCGTCGCCGACGCCCGCGACTACACCGCCATGAACTCCTCGAAGCTCATGGAACTCCAGCGCCAGCTCTCGACCGGCAAGAAGATCTCCGAGGCGAGCGACGACCCGGACGTGGCGATTCGAACGCGGCGATTCGAGGCGCGCATCCGCCGCGACGAGCAGGCGATCCGGAATATCGAGAACTCCTACCAGGCGGTCAACGAGGCGGAGACGCACATGAAATCCGCCATCGAACAGCTCCAGCGGATCCGGACGCTGACGCTCCAGGCATCCAACGACTCCCTGGTCACCGCGGACCGGGTGCTGATCGCGACGGAGATCAACCAGCAACTCGAAGGTCTCCTGCGCACCGCGAACACCCGGTCGCTCGGCAACAGCGTCTTCGCCGGCGCCGAGATCGACCGGGACGCCTTCGTGGCGACGCGGGACGGGAACGGCGAGATCGTTTCGGTCGCCTACCAGGGCGACGACGTCGAACTCCGGATCGACGCGCGGGGCGAGGTCCCGGTCACCTGGCCCGGCGACCGTGTCTTCTCCTCGGGCCCCCAGGTCCGCAAGAGCACCCTGGGCACCTTCGACGGATCGACCGCGGCCTCCTACCCGGACCGCGAGATCTCCGCCTCCTACCTGCCCTCCTCGGGGCTCGTCGAAGGCTCGATCCGCATCAACGGCGTCCTGGTGAACTACGATCTCGACGGAAACCCGACGACGGGGGAGGGCGACAGCCTTCTCGATCTCGCGCGCTCGATCAACGCCGCCGGCGCCGGGGTCAAAGCCACCGTCACGGGCTCGATCCAGGGCACCGTGGGCGTTCCGCTTCCCGCGGCCGATTTCGGGACGATCTCCGGCGGTCTCTTCACCGGCGGATCCTTCTCCCTCAACGGCGCCTCGATCACCGTCAACGACTCGGACAACATCTTCACCCTCGCCAACCGGATCAACGCGGAACAATCGCGCACCGGCGTGACGGCGGAGATCTACGACGCGAACGGGAACCGCATCGACGGCAATCCGGACCTTTCGGGCGCCGCCTCGCCGGTCTTCCTGCGTCTCAACGGCGGGTGGGAATTCTCGAACGGTTCTCCGGGCATCGAGAACGTGGCGCCGATCGCGGGATTCCTGGCCCGCACGCTCACGACGGTCGTCGAGGATTACGCCATACGCCTCGAGGGCGACACGCCGGGCCCCTTCACCATCGAGGACGCGACCGGCAGCCTCGCCGGCGACCTCGGTCTCACATCCTCCTCCGGCGTCACGTCCGGCGGCGACATCTTCTCCCTTCTCGTCAACCTCCGCGACAGCCTCCGGCGCGGCTCGGCCTCCGACGTGAACAACACCATTTCGGAGATCGACGGGGCCCTGGAGTCGGTCGAGGTCTACCGCACCGAGACGGGCGTCAGGAGCGAACTGCTCGAGGAGCGCAAGACGCGACTCGAGGCGGTGGTGCTCAACAACAAGGAACTCCTGAGCGACATCTCCGAGGTCGACCTCGCGGAGGTCATCACGGAACTTCGCAACCAGCAGAACGCCCAGACGGCCGCCCTGAAGGCGGTCTCCAGCGTCCTCGGCCTCTCCCTCTTGAACTACCTCTGATCGTCGGATAGTGTCGCACGCGATGGAGCCTCAGGAGAACAAGCGTGTCATCAAGGCCCGGTTCGGGCGCACAGTCGAGATTTCGGATCGGAACGTCATCCGGATCGACGAAGGGCTGATGGGATTCGAGGGATACGAGCACTTCGCGATCCTTCCCCACGGCGAGGAGAGTCCGCTCTTCTGGCTCCAGTCGCTCGACGAGCCCGAACTGGCCTTCGTGACGATCGATCCCCGGATCTTCATCCCCGGCTACGAGCCGGACGTGGCGGGCGACGACCTGGAGCGCCTGGGCCTGGAGAGCGTTTCGCGCGCCGTGCTCCTCTGCATCGTCGTCATCCCCGAGGACCCCCAGTTCATGACGGCCAATCTCCAGGGGCCGCTCATCATCAATTCCGAATCACGAACCGGCCGGCAGGTGATCTCGCGTTCGCCGCGCCACCGCGTCAGGCACTACCTGCTCGGCAACGACGGGAATCCCCCGGAGAAGAAGTGATGCTGGTTCTCGCCCGGCATCTGAACGAGTCGATCATGATCGGCGACGACGTCGAGATCGTGGTCGTCTCGGTCCAGCACGACCAGGTCAAGCTCGGCATCCGCGCTCCACGCCATGTCGCGGTGCACCGCAAGGAGATCTACGAGGAGATCCAGCGGGAGAACCGGCTCGCCGCCGAAGCCCGTGGCGACGTCGCGAGGGGCATGGAGCTGTTGAAGAAGAAGCTGACCCGCCCGGGCGGCGACGGAGTTCCCCCCGCGCCCTGACGCCCGTGGAAGCGATTTTCACGTTTCCCGTTCAAGTCATCGCGCCTTCCTGCCGATAAGAAGAACAGGAAAGCCCTACTCAGGGCTGCATCAAGGATGATGCCCCGCGGCGCATACGTTGATCATACAGCCGCGCGGAATCGGAAAGGAGGCCGTATCGATCCGGGCTTGGCGAGCCTAGCATTCATGCATCCATAACGAACCTGGCGCATCGTGGGACCGGACACGGCACGTGCGTCGGGAGGCGACCAGGCGAAGGTCGTGGCGGCCCGTCCGACGTGGACCCTTCGGGGACCGCGCCGCGTTCGGGACCGCGCCGGCCGTCGTGGCTCTTCGGGGCACGGCATCCGCCTACCGCAGCGGGGTGTTCGCATCCCCTCGGCCCGCGGCTCGACCGCGAGCCTTCTCGTTCTCCCGCCGTTCCATCTCCGCCCGGGCGCGACGGGTTCCCGACGGCCTTTTCAGTCGTTTGCGAGGGACGAGGGTTTCCAGACTTGATCCGGACAGGGATGTCCGGACCTGGGTTCAAGGAGGAACTCTCATGTCGAGCTTCAGAGTCAATACAAACGTTCCGGCGATATTCGCTCAACGGCAACTAACGGTAACCAACGGCAACCTTACGAGGAACCTCGAACGGCTCTCGTCCGGCCTGCGCATCAACAAGGCCGCCGACGATGCCGCGGGGCTCGCGATCTCGGAGCGCTTCCGCACGCAGATCAACGGCCTCAAGCAGGCCTCGAAGAACATCCAGGACGGCATCTCGATGATCCAGACCGCCGAGGGCGGCATCGAGACCATCAGCGACCAGCTCCAGCGCTTGAGGACACTGGCGGTGCAGGCGTCGAACGACACCCTGACCACCATGGACCGCGCGCTGATCCAGCTGGAATTCAACCAGATCATCTCGGAAATCGACCGCCAGGCCTCGACGGTGAACTTCAACACCAAGGTGCTCCTCCAGGGCGCCTTCTCGAAGGTCAAGGGCGCCGCGGGCTCGGCGAGCGCGAACGCGACCTCGCTGGTTCTGCAGGTGGGCGCGAACAAGACCGAGAGACTCAGCTTCAACATCTTCACCTCGACCGCCTCCGGCCTCGGCATCAAGGGGCTCTCGGTAGCGGGTTCTCAGACGGCCACGCGGACGCTGATCAGCTCCATCATCTCGAACGCGACCGGCACGACGGGCTCCGACGGCGTCGTGAGCCGCACCGGCGCGGAGTCGGCGATCACGCTGATCTCCAACGCCATCACCAAGGTCAACGGGCTTCGCGCGGAACTGGGCGCCATGCAGAACCGGCTGGAGAGGACCTTCAATTTCGTCCAGATCCAGATGGAGAACCAGGCGGCGTCCGAATCGCGCATCCGGGATCTCGACTTCGCGGATGAGATCGTGAATTTCACGAAGAACCAGATCCTCCAGCAGGCGGGAACCTCGGCCCTGGCGCAGGCGAACGTCGCCCCGCAGAGCGTGTTGCAGCTCCTGCAGTAGGCGCGGACGCGTAACGCCGCGACGTCGCGAACCGCGGAACGGGCCCCGAAAGGGGCCCGTTTTTTTTTAGCCCCGCTTCGCTCTGCCGCGGTGCGAATGACTCCTTGAGCATTATCTTTCTCGATCACGGAACTATTTTTCGCCCGTGCCGCTCAAGGATTTCACGCTCCCTTCCGATCATCTCATTAGAGCGAATACCGAGCCTTCCGACGCGGCACGCGAGCGGAAGCGGAAAGGAGTCCGAACCAAGGCACCCCAGGGCACGGCGAGCCCCGGCATCATGTTTCTCATTCTGCCTTTTCCAATCACCGCGAGGGACGAGGGTTTCCTGATTGATCCGAACAAGGATGTTCGGAGACACGTTCAAGGAGGAACCCCATGTCTGGATTTCGTGTTGTCACCAACGTACCGGCGAT
>CAZWVM010000092.1:0-13651 GCA_964637705.1 uncultured bacterium | reverse complement strand
AGACGGCCGGGGTGTCGTTGTCGACGATGAAGATCGTCGGCTCCGAATACCAGCTTTCTCCCCGCGTGTCCCTCACGCTCAGCCGGAACGTGTGGGCGCCGGGGGCGAGAGAGAGGGTGTTGAGGGCATGGGTCGCCGCCCCGCTCGTCGCGACGTAGGCGCCGCCGTCGATCGAGATCCGGGTATCCGTCAATGTGCGCCCCTGGGGTTGAGCCGTGATCGTGAAGGCAAGGGTCGTGGCGCGATTGATGTACGCGCCGGCCGGGGGCGCCGTGAAGGAGAGCGCCGGGCGCGAGTCGTCATCGTTCATCACGATCCACCACGTCGAGGTCGTCTCCAAACCGACCCGGTCCGTAACCCGGATCGTGACGGGCAGGAGCCCGTTCACCTTGGTGTCGGTCTTCGAAAGCGCGTAGACGATCGTATAGATGCCGTTTCCGTCGTCGGAGACGACCTCGCGGCCGGTGACGTAGGAGGAATCGGCGCGCGAGAAGTCGGCGTGGACGATGAGTCCCGATTCGCCGATCCCGGTGGCGTCGGAGTCGGCCAGGATGCGGATGGTGACCGCGGACCCCGCGGCATAAACGGTGTCGGCATCGAGCGTCACGATCGTGCGGATGACGGGAGGGAGACTGTCGATCGAGAGGCTTCGGGCGACGGTGTCGGCGTTGACGCGTGAGAAGAGCGGAGCTGTATCCGAAGCGGCGAAGTGGATCGTCGTGTCGCCGTGCATTCCCGGGATGGCAGGAACCACGATGCGACGGCTGTAGATGCGATCGCGCGCGATGGAATCGCCGTTGGACGCATTGTCGTAGAGCGGAGTGTCGGATCCGAAAACTCTCAGGAGGACGTAGCTGTCGTTGACTCCGGCGATGGCATCGGTGACGCGCATGGAGAAGAGGACGCTCTGCCCCGGCCGCGCCGCGGTCTGGCCCGCGGGATAGGTGATCGTGAACTCAGACAGGGAAGGAGGGGTGTTGTCGGAGTAATAGACGACCGGCTGTGAATAGAACGTGTCCCGCAGGCTTCCTCTCACGGAGAGCAACAGGGAATGATAACCGTCGCTGTCATATTGAGTTCCCCAGTCGACGCGGGTGTCGACGATGGAACCACCGTGCCGACCGTCCACGTAGAAACACGTGTCAAAGGTGTTCCACGTGTCGGGGGACGTGAAGGAAATCAGCAACCGGGCCGTATCGTTCAGGACGCTCCCCGCCGCGGGCGAGGTGAAGGTCAGCGAGGGGCTCACGCCGGTCCTGTACCAGCGCCAGGTTAGCGTGTCTTCCCAACCGTTGGCGTTGAACACCGTGAGATTCTTGGCGTAGAGCGTCGACGGGCTGGTGCTGACGCTGATCGGGAAGAAGATGGTATAGGTTCCCCGTCCGTCCTCTCGCACGTACATCGGGCCGCCCGTCGGCTCGCCTGCGGTGCTCGTGAAATCACTGCGGAAACTCAGGCCGCCCAACCCGTCACCCGGCAAGGCGTCCGAGTCGACGAAGACCCGGAAGGACATCAGGTCGCCGCCGCTGTAACGGGTGTCGGCATCGAGAGCGACGTAATAGCGGAATCGAGGCGGAGCGCTGTCGATGGAGAGGACGCCGGTCATCGTGTCGAGATTGGTCACCCGGATATACGGCGAGGTGTCGCCCGCAGTAATCCGGAACGACGTGTCACCGTGGGCCACCGAATCGCTCGGAATCAATAGCGTCCGCATGTAGACGCCGTCGCCGACGATCGAATCACCCTGCGTGCCGTCGTCGTACATCTGGTAATTGCGCTCGAAGATGCGGAGCCAGACGGTGCTGTCATCGACGCCGGCGAGAGCGTCCACGATGCGGGCCGAGAAGGTCACGCTCTGGCCCGGGCGGAGCTTCGTCTGGGTCCCGGGCAGCGTCGCCCTTACCTCCGAGATAACCGGCGGCGTGTTGTCGACGTAAAGCGTCCTCGCTTCCGAGTAGCCCGTGTCATCGTCGTCGTCGGAGACCTTGATGCGGACCGTGTGGGCGCCGGTCGCGGAGTCGGTCGTGTTGTAGTAGTACGTGTTCGAATCCGAGAGAGCCGGATTGAACTGAATCCAGTTTCCTCCGTCGATCGAGGCCCAGCTGTCCTCAGCGACGTCGGCCGCATAGTTTCTCGCAGTGAAGACGATCGGAACGATGCCGTTGACGATGGAACCGGGCGGGGGGGATGTGATCGCGACTTGCGGGCCTGAATCGAGGTAGGCCTGCGCGGGCGCGGCGAGGGCCGCGAAGAGCGAAAAGGCGAGAATGGCGATCCGCGTTCTCTGCATCGTGTCCTGTCCCGTGGCCGCTCTCTCGAGATCGAGCGGCGTCGCGTTCGTTGCTGCGTTTCCGTCCCGTGCGCGCGGGGCGGATTCCACCTACTTCCTTCACTTCATCGGCGTTCAGAACTTGAGCTTGAACGAAATGTGGGAGCAAATCTCCGGAGTCGGAACGGGAAGGGCGACGTCGGGCGGGCCTGCCCCGGGATCGGCGCGGAACTCCCGGAAAATCAGGTCGTATAGGACATGATGAGCTCGCGGTCCTGGGGATCGATCTCCAGGAACTGCACCGCGATTTCGTACAGGCCCGGCTTGATCTCCTCGATGCGCGAGACGCGCCCGCGGAACTCCGCGATCCGCCCTTCGATGTCGATCTCGCCCCTCACCTCGGTCGTGATCTCGATGACCGAGGGGTATCGGAAGAGCAGACCGCCCGCCCCGATGTTCGCGGTCACGGTCTCCATGCGGCCGTCGATATGCGCCAGGGGTACGATGCGTACGGAGAGGGTATCGTCGAGGCGAGGGAAGGCGCGGCGTTCGATCAGGGAGAGGCAGACGAGGTTCTTGCCCTCCGCCTTGGCCCGGTAGAGCGCCTTGTCGGCGAACTCGAAGAGCGCGTTCTCGTCGTCGCCGTCGTGCGGGAAGGAGGCGACGCCGCCGGAGACGGTGACGGAAGTCGGGGTGAGGACGGTCGACTCCACGCGGCGCCGCACGCGCTCGGCGACCTGACCCGCCTCGCGCTTGGGTGTCTCCGGCATCAGGAGCACGAACTCCTCGCCGCCCCATCGCGCCCCGAGGTCGCTCTCGCGGATCGAGCCCTGGAGCGCCCCCGCCACCGCTTTAAGAACCTCGTCGCCCTGGTTGTGCCCGAACGTGTCGTTGACGTGCTTGAAGCTGTCGATGTCGAAGATGGCGATCGCGAAGCTCTTCCTGTAGCGCTTGGCGCGCGCCAGTTCCCCCGAGAAGCGCTCCTTGAAGGTCCGGCGGTTGAAGAGCCCCGTCAGGGGATCGATCGTCGCGTCCATGTAGAGCCGCTCGAGGATCTGCGGATCGATGATGCGCGGCTGTTCGAGCTTGTGGATGATGTTGGCGAAGTAGTCGAGCGCGGCGACGCGCACGCCGACGTTGCGACCGAGGCGCTCGCTGATGAGATACTTGTGGGTGAGAACCTCCTTCCAGTGCTTCTTCGCCTCGGCGGCGTCGAAGCGGAGGTTCGTGAGGTTCCAGACGAGATCGGAGAAGATCGCGTCGCCGCGCTCCTGGAGCACCATGGCGACCGACTCCTCGGTCGCCTCGCTCGGCGCTCCGTCCCGCGCGAAGATCTCGATCAATTCGTCGTGAAGGATCCTCAGGTCGTCGGACGTGATCTGTTTCATCATGGCCTCTCGAAAGCCCCCTCTCGAGCCCGTAGGATGAAGCCGGAAGCGGTCGAACGTCAAGACCGAAAAGACCGAAATTCCCGATTTCAGGCCGGGGAAGCCGAAAAGACTCAATCGAGCGCGGCGGTTGACGACAAGGAGAAAGACGCTATGATTCCGAAGGGGTATGCGATGATCTCCTTGATACTGGTGGTGGCGCTTTCCACGGCGGCGGCGGAGCCGGTTGTCGTGGTGCCCGGGCCAATCTGCGCGCCCGAGGACGGAAACCTGGCGTTTCCGTCCGATGGGATGACGATCGGCGAGGAAGCCTATTTCAAGCCCGAGTGCGAGCCGCTTTCCGCGCCGGGGGACCTGCTCTTCGCCTTCAACTCGCATGTGCTGAAGCCCACGGCGGCGCCGATCATCGAGTCCTGGCGGGCGGTCATCGCGGCCGATTCGCGTTCCTGGTACATCGACGGCCACACCGACGCCATCGGCTCCGACGCCTACAACTTCCGCCTTTCCAACCGCCGCGCCGAGAGCGTGCGCGATGCGCTCGTGGCGCTGGGCGTGCCCGCGACACGGCTCGTCGCACGGGGTTTCGGCGAGTCGAAGCCCGTCACCTCGAACCGAACCCAGGCCGGCCGCGACCGGAATCGCCGCGTGGAAGTGCTCCCCGTCGCCGAGTAGGGTTTCCCCTCGATTCTCCTCAACCCGCCGCCCTTCCTGCCGTTAAGTCAATCGATGAAGCGGATCCTGCCCCTCATACTCTTCGCCGCGCTCCCCGTGCAGACCCAGCCGTCGGCCTACACCGTGGATGAGGCGGTGCGGCAGGCGGTTTCGGTCCATCCCGAGCTGAAGGGCGCGATGGCGAGCCGCCAGGCGGCGAGCGCGGATGCCGAGGCCGCGCGGACCCAGCTCTTTCCCACGCTCACCCTGAATTCCAATTACACGCACGACGGCGATCCCGCGACGATGAGTTTCATGGGGATGAACACGCGCGTGGGGGCCGAGGACGACTTCAACATCGGCGGAACGGTCAGCCAATCCGTGTACACGGGCGGGCGCCTCACGTCCCAGATCGGCCAGGCCCGGATCCGCGCCGAGATCGCTCGGCTCGATCTTATCGCCCTCGAGAACTCAGTGACGGCCCGGACGCGCGAGGCCTGCTACGAGGTGATGCGCGCGGCCGGTCTCCACAAGGCGGCGGTCGACGCTCTCGAGGCCGCCCGGCAGCACCGGCGCGACGCGGAGGCGCGGGTCCGCGCGGGCGTTTCGGCGGGCATCGAGGTGATCCGGGCCGACGTGCGCGTTCAGCAGGCGGCCCTCGACGAGGCGTCGCGACGCAACGCGCGCGAACTGGCCGCGTCGCGCCTCGCCACGCTCCTCTCGCTCTCGGCGACGACGCCCCTGGAGGTCCGGGGTGACCTGCCGGCCGGCGACCTTCAGAAGGCCCTGGACGACCCGGAGGTCGCGGCGCTCAGGAACCGCCCCGATCTCGTCGCACAGCGCGCCGCCGCCCGCGCCGAGGAACTCGGCGTCGCCATCGCACGCGCGGGGTTCCTCCCGAGCGTCAGCGCGAGCTGGACCTGGAACTACAACAACGACGATCTCAACAAGGGCGACCAGAGCTGGCGGATCGGGCTCACCGGCACGTGGGAGGTCTTCAACTGGAACCGCACCTCGCACCAGGTGCGCGCGGCCGACGCGCGCCGCACGACCGCGCGCGAACGCGTGCGGAACCTCGAGAACGAGATCCGGCACGAGGTGCGCCAGTCCGCTCTCGCCGTCGCCACCGCCCGGGAGTCGATTCTCCTCGCGGAGGCGCGTCTCCGCGCCGCGACCGAGGACCTTCGGATTTCGCGCCTCCGTTTCAACGAGGGCGTGGGCACGGGAACGGAGGTCATCGACGCGGAGAGCGATCACGCCGCGGCCGAGGCCCAGCTCATCAACGCCCGCGCCGACCTGGCCGTCGCCGCCAACCGCTACTGGCTCGCGACGGGCGGCAGCTTCTAACCTGACCATCGAGGAACTCTATGCCGCGTGGGACGCGGCGCTCGAGCGCGACGGCGCTTCCTGGCCGCCCGGATTCCATTGTCCGCGTCCCTGCTCGCTCTGCTGCGAGCGCACCCCGGTCGTTCCGGTTTCCGCCGCCGAGGCGCGGGCCGCCGCGGAGGCCGTCCGCGCGCTGCCGGACGTTCTTCGCGAGCGGATGCTCTCCCGGATCTCGGCCGTCACGCGCCAGATCACCGTTCCCGGCGGCCCCGGGTCCGCCTACGAAGGCTCGGCCGTCGCGCCGTCTCCGCCCGGCGTCTCCGGCGCCTGCCCCCTTCTCGAGGACGGCCTCTGCTCCATCTACGCGTCGCGCCCCCTGATCTGCCGCGCCTACGGGTTCTGCGCGGAGGAAGGCGGCGTATACACGGGATGCGACATCCTGGCCGCGCGCCTTCGCGGCTCCGGGGAGATCGCGTTGCCGTCCCTGGACGCGGCCCGCGCCCTGCTGCCGGACGAGACCCTGCTCGACGCGAACGGGCTGGCGCTGCCCTCGAACTCGACCCTGCCGGAATTGTTGGAGAGGCTTCTTGCCCTCCCTGATCGCCGGAGATAGCCTGTGAAACGAGACGACCGATGATGTTCCGATCCGGCTGTGAAGGTATCCTGCGTCGATTCCGCTCCGACGGCGCCGCCGCCTTGATTGCTCTCGTCGTTCTCTCCGTCGCCTCCCTCAACTGCGCGCTGGAGGAGAAGAGAACGCAAGGCGTGACGGGATCGGTCTCGGTCACCTACGCCTACCCCCTGCCGCGTTCCGTGGACGTGCCCACGAACACGGCGATCCTGATCACCTTCACCGACTCCGTCAATCCCGGGACGGTCGACAACACGACGTTCTTCATCACCGGCGTCGCCGCGACCGTCACCTACGATTCCCGCAACCGAACCGCGATCCTCCGCCCGTCCTCGGCGCTCGGGATCAGCACGACCTACACCGTGAACGTCACCTCGGGGATCCAGGGGGAATACCCGGGACAAATTCCCCTGACGCCGCTGACGTACTCCTTCACGACCGGCGTTCTCACCGACACCACGGGTCCGTCGGGATCTTCCGTGGCTCCGTCCTCGGGATCCGGCAACGTGACGATCTCCTCGGCCGTCACCCGGACCTTCAGCGAGCCGGTCGATCCGACCTACGTCACGGACTCGGTCTTCACCCTGACCGGTGCGACCGGGCGGGTACGGTGCATCGGCGCCACGGCCATCCTGTACCCGTCGTCTCCGCTCGCGATCAACACCGCCTACACGGCCACCGCCACGGCCGCTTTCCGGGGGCTCGCCGGCGAGACTTCGACCGCCACGGAGACCTTCTCGTTCACCACCGGCGCCGGCGTGGACAGCACGCGCCCGCGCGTGGAGACTTCGGCGCCTTCCCCGGGAGCGACCGCCACGGCGCAGGCGGTGACGGTCCGGTTCAGCGAGGAGATGGATCCGTTCACCGTGACGACCGCGTCCTTCTCCGTCGGCGGCATCGGCGGCCTCGTGCATTGCGCCGGTCGCGAGGCGACGTTCTATCCGCTCTCGCCCTTCGCGGCCTCGAAGACCTACACGGTGACCGTCACCACGGCCGCGAAGGATCTCTCGGGGAACCCGCTTTTCGAGGACACCACGTTCACCTTCACGACGCCGGCCGCGGCCGACGTCGTCGCGCCGACGATCGCCTTGTTGTCGCCCGTCGCGGGAGAATCCGGGGTGAGGATCAACCGCGGCGTGCATATCCTCTTCAGCGAGCCGATGGACCCGATGACGATCAACTCCGCGACGGTCCGGATCGCGAACGAGACGGGGCACGTGACCTATGACGCCTCGACGCGCATCGCCTCGTTCATGCCGGTCGGGAGCCTGCGGGCGAACGTGACGGAGACCCTGACGATCACGCAGGGCGTCCGGGATCTGTCGGGCAACGTGCTCGCCGCGACCGCGACGTGCACCTTCACGACGGGAAACCGCTCGGAGTCGGTTGCGCCGGACCTCGTGAGCGCGGGCGGTTACGCCGCGATCGGCGGGACGGCCGTGTCAGCCACGGGAGCGGCATCGCGGCTCCACGGCGACCTCGGCGTCAGCCCGGGCTCGACCCTGACGGGCTTCTACGGGACGAGCGGAAACGAGGGCCCGGGCGTGGTGAACGGGAAGATCTACCAGGGCGTGGCTCTCGCAGCCGCGGCCCAATCGCACGCGACGAGCGCGTACAACGACATCGATTCGCGCACGATGGACACTGCGGTCACCGGTACGGCGCTTGACGGCCTGACGCTCACGCCCGGCGTGTACCGCGACACGGGAAACGCGACGCTCGGGGCGGGCGTTCTCACCCTCGACGCGCGCGGGCGCGCGGACGCGCTCTTCGTCTTCCGGGTGAGCGGGAACCTCTCGGCCGCGGCCGGCGCGCGCGTGGCCCTTGTCAACGGCGCACGGGCGGAACGGGTCTATTGGCAGGTGGGCGGCTCGGCGACGGTGGGCGCGGGAGCCTCCTTCGCCGGCACGGTCCTCGCGCGCAACGCGATCTCCTTCGGAGCGGGCGCCTTCCTGCGCGGCCGCGCCGTCGCCTCCACGGGCGCCGTCTCCCTCGCCGACAGCGTGGTGATCGAGGCGCCTTGAAGGAGGCGCGGGACGGCTCTCAGACCGACTCCGCGTCGTACCCCCAGATCACCTTGTGCAACTGCGGAATGAATCGGACGGGGAGGCGGTCGAGGAGGATCAGCTCGGCCAACTCGCGGCGGGAGAGCCGGGCGTGGCCCGGGGGCGTCGGGTTGAGGCCCGCGGGACGCGCGGCAGGGGCGGCCCACGAGAAGAGTACGGGGCAGGAGGGAGGGATCCTTCGTTCGTCCAACCGGGCCCGGGCCCAGTCGTAGTCTTCCCGCGTCGCGATCACGAATTTCACCTCGTCGCCGGGCTTGAGCTTCGCGAGGTTGGCCCCGAGGTTGCGTTCCGCCTCGCCGCTGGAGGGGCACTTCATGTCCATCACGACGACGGCGCGGGGGTCGATCGGGGCGATGTCATGGGCGCCGTTCGTCTCCACCATCACCTCGAATCCCGAATCCAGGAGCCGCGTGACGAGGGGCAGGGTCTCGGGTTGCAGGAGCGGTTCGCCGCCCGTGATCGTCACGAGCCTGCAATCGAAGGAACGGATGCGGTCGATGACGTCCTCCACGGACGTCGCCGTGCCGCCGGTGAGAGCGTGCTGGGTGTCGCAATACGAGCAGCGGAGGTCACAGGCCGAGAGACGCACGATGACGCAGGGGAGGCCCACGCGCGTGGTTTCTCCCTGGAGCGTCCGGTAGATCTCCTTGACGACGAGCATGACGGGGATTGTGCGGTTTCCGGAGTGGAAAAGCAATAAGGAGTGAGGAGTGAGGAGTGAGGAGTGAGGGGAGAGGAGTGAGGTGACGGATCGGTGGCTGTTCGAGCGGCAACATCCCAATCCATCAGGTTTTCTCTTGACTCCTTACTCCTCACTCCTCACTCCTCACTCCTCACTCCTCTTGCTTTCTCATCGCGTCTCGGGAAGACTTGCCGCCGTTCCCGATTCGCACTCATGAGGTGAAACATGACCGTCTCCGCCGTGATCCTGGCCGCCGGGCTGGGGAAGAGGATGAAGTCGAGCCTGCCGAAGGTCCTGCATGAGGCCTGCGGGAAGCCCCTCGTCCGGTGGGTCGCGGACGCGGCTCGTGCGGCCGGCGCGGAGCAACTCGTGGCCGTGGTGGGGCCGGAGATGACGGAGGAGGAGAAGGCGCGGCACCTCGGCGGCTTCTCGATCGCGATCCAGCGCGACCGTCTCGGCACCGGCCACGCGACGATGCAGGCTATGCCCATGCTCGCGCCGGACGTCGACGAAGTCGTGGTCCTCTGCGGCGACGTGCCCTGCCTCCGCGCCGCCACCGTGGCCGATCTCATCGAGAGCCGGCGCCGCTCGGGCGCCGGCGCCGCGGTGCTCACCATGATCCTCGATGACCCGTCCGGCTACGGCCGCATGATCCGCTCGGGTTCGCCCGGCGCGGACGGAAGGCCTCCCGTGACGGCGATCGTGGAGGACCGGGACGCGACACCCGCGCAGAAGGCCGTCAACGAGGTCAACAGCGGGACGTATGCCTTCCGACGGACCGATCTCGAGGCCGGCCTGGCCACGCTATCGAACGCGAACGCCCAGGGCGAGTATTACCTGACGGACGTGGTGCGTTTCTGCGCGGAATCGGGCCGCGGGGTCGTGGGCGTCGTGGCGGACGACCCGGACGAAATGCGAGGCGTCAACACGCCCGACCAGTTGGCCGGCATCGAGCAAATCCTTGCCTCCCGAATCGCGGCATCGTAGACTCCCCCCCCGATGAGCAACTCCTCCATGCGTCCCTTCGATCCCCGGCTGAAGCTCCTGGCCGGCAATTCCAATCCGCTCCTGGCGACGGAAATCGCCGCGAGCATGGGACACGAGTTGTCCCAGGTCACCGTCGGCGCTTTCTCCGACGGCGAGGTGCGGGTCAAGATCAACGAGAACGTCCGCGGCGCGGACTGCTTCGTGATCCAGTCGACCTGCGCGCCCGTGAACCAGAACCTCATGGAGATGCTCGTCATGATCGACGCCGCCCGCCGCGCCTCGGCCTGGCGCATCACGGCGGTCATCCCGTATTACGGGTACGCGCGCCAGGATCGCAAGGATCGGCCGCGCGTTCCCATCACCGCCAAGCTCGTCGCGAACCTGATCACGGCCGCCGGCGCGAACCGCATCCTCACCGTGGACTTGCACGCCGACCAGATCCAGGGCTTCTTCGATATCCCCGTCGATCATCTCTATGCCGCGCCGGTCCTGATCGAGCACTTGAAGAACCGGATCACGGAGGAGACGGTGATCGTGGCGCCGGACGCGGGCAGCGTGGAGCGCACCCGCGGCATGGCGCGGCGCCTGGGCGGCCAGCCCCTGGCGATCGTGGACAAGCGGCGGCCGGAGCCGAACGTCGCGGAGGTTCACCACGTGATCGGCGACGTGGAGGGAAAGGATGCGATCATCGTCGACGACATGGTCGACACCGCCGGCACACTCTGCCTCGTCGCGGGCGCCATACGCGCCGCAGGCGCGCGCAGCGTGCGCGCCGTGGCCACGCACGCGGTCCTGTCGGGCGCCGCCCGGGACCGGATCGAGGCCTCGGTCCTGGAGGAGCTGATCGTCACCAACACGGTGCCCCTCGTCGGCGAAGCGCCCACGCGCAAGATCCACCAGTTTTCCGTCGCGCGCCTCATCGCCGAGGCGATCCAGCGGGTGCACAACATGGAGTCGATCTCTTCGCTCTTCCTGGAGTAGAACGCGCGGGCCGGGGTGCTCCCGGGATGGTCGTCGGAGGGAGGGTTCCGTCAAAGGGATAGCCCTTGCGCATGGGCCCGTTTTCCCGTAATCTCAGCGGCCTTGAATCCCCGCCCCCGGCGGGGTCAGGATTTCGGCGGACCGGCGAAGAGGCGGCCGCACTGGAGGAAGTCGTATGCAGAAGGTTGATCTCGCGGCCCAGCCGCGCACGTCCAAGGGTTCCGGAGCCGCACGTCGTCATCGCCGGGAGGGACTGGTTCCCTCGGTGCTGTACGGGCATGGCGAAGCCGCGTCGATCCTCGTCGAGAGCCGCTCCCTCGAGAAGATCCTGAAGTCCAAGTCGGGCCGCAACGTGATTCTCAACCTGAAGCTCTCGGGCCAGGACGAGACCGCCATCATCCGCGATCTCCAGCGCCACGCCGTCTCGCGCGCCATGCTCCACGTCGACTTCCAGCGCATCTCCCTGACCGAGCGGATCGTCACCGCGGTCTCGGTCGAGGTCACGGGCACGTCGGAGGCGATCGTCGCCGGCGGCATCCTGATGGTCCTGATGCACACGGTCGAGGTGGAGAGCCTGCCCTTGGAGATCCCGGAGAAGCTCGTCATCGACATCTCCGGCATCAAGTCGATCGGCGACGTCCTGCACGCCTCCGACTTGAAGATGCCCGAGGGTGTGACGCTCAAGACCCTTCCGGAAGCGCCGATCGTGACGGTCACGCCGCCGGAGAAGGAAGAGGCGCCGCCCGCCGAGGCGCCGGTCGAGGGCGAAGCCGCCGCGGCCGAACCGGAGGTCATTGCGAAGGGCAAGGAGAAGGAGGGCGAGGGCGCCGAGGGCGCCGCGCCCGGCGCGAAGGGCGCCGCTCCGGCCGCCAAGGGCGCGGCCCCGGCTCCGGCCGCCAAGGCCGCTCCGGAGGCCAAGGGCAAGAAGTAGCCGCCCATGCCGCCGCTCCTCGTCGTCGGGCTCGGCAATCCCGGACGGGGATACGACGGCACATACCACAACGCGGGGCGGGAGGTCGTCGCGGCTTTCGCAAAGAAGCGGCGCCTCTCGTTCCGCGAGGGCTCGAATGCCTGGATCGCGTCGTTCGACCGGGGACTGCTCGTCCTTCCCAACACCTACATGAACCTCTCGGGCCAGGCCGTGGGGCCCCTGGCCCGCCGCAAGGGGATCCCCCCGGAGCAGGTGATCGTCGTCGTCGACGACACCTACATTCCGGCGGGAACCGTCCGGATCCGGCCCTCGGGATCCTGCGCCGGGCACAACGGGCTCATCTCCGTCGAGGAGGCGCTGGGTTCGCCGGATTACCCGAGGATCCGCGTCGGCGCGGGGCCCGATCCGGGCGGTGAATACCGCGCGGACTACGTGCTCTCGAGGCCGAGGCCCGAGACCCTGGCCGATTTCGTCAAGGGCAAGGAACTGGCGCTCGAGGCGCTCGACACGCTGATCGAGAGTGGAATCAAGGAGGCCATGAACACCTTCAATGCCGGATGAGATCGCGGAGAAACTCGTCGACGAGGAGAAACCGGAGGCGGCGATCGCGCGCCTGGAGTCGGTGCTCGAGACCGCGGACAACCCCGTCCTGCGGCTC
The DNA here is from genome assembly GCA_964637705.1 of uncultured bacterium. GTDB lineage: Bacteria > UBA8481 > UBA8481 > UBA8481 > UBA8481 > CAZWVM01. The sequence goes on along the minus strand of CAZWVM010000092.1, from coordinate 1,081 downwards.
CGCATGGCGAGCCTGCAGTTCCGCGTCGGGAAGGTCTCCGACGCGCTCGCTCACGCCCGGCGCGCGCGGGAGGGTCTCGAGGCGGCGCGCGCGGTGGAGGGCGGACGCCCCGGCGCCGACGACGACCACCTCGGCGACGCGGTGCTCCTCGTCTCCTACTGCCTGAGGACGCTCAAGCGCTGGCGCGAGGCCGCCCGGACGTTTCTCGAGTTCGCCGATCTCCGGCCGGGTTCGCCACGCGCACGCACCTGCCGCTTCTCCGCCGGGCTCTGCCTGGAGGAACTCGACGACTGGGCCGGCGCGATCGGGATCTACGAGGCGATCGGGGACAGCGAGTCGGAGTTCCGGCGGGCGATCTGCCTCGAGCGCAACGGCCGTGCGGACGAGGCCGCGGCGCTTTTCGAGACCTTCATCGAGCGGCACGGCGACACGCCGGAGTCCTTGAAGGTGCGTTTCCGGCTCGGGGCGATGAGGGTCCGGCAGGGGCGTTACGAGGAGGCCGAGCGGCATCTCGCGGTCGTCGTCAAGGAGGGGAGCGGAACCTTCCTCTGCAACATCGCGTCGCAGTTGATCGAGCGCGCGCGCGCGAAGTCGAAGCAGGTGGCGAAACAGCTCAAGAGCTACTCCTGATCGGCTCAGAGCGCGGGAACCGCGAAATCGACGCCCGTTTTCCGTTCGATCACTCGTCATCCCGCGTTCATCACGAGTTACATGACCCACGAAACGCGGACACGCTCTCGAGTCACTCTCGTTCTTGACCTGACGTCCTGAGACGGTGAGAATGGTGGAGATATGTTGAACCAGGTCGAATACTACCGGGCCGACGACGTGCGAAGGCGCATCAGCGAGTATTGCGGATCGCCCGCGGGGGCGCCCGAGGAGTTCACGGCGGAATACCTGGTGGGTTACGGCGAAGCCCTTCTCTGGGAGGGGCGGAATGAGGCCTTCGTCTCGGTGCCGAAGGACGGCTTCGAGGGGCTCTTCGAAAAGGGCCTGGACATCTTCCGCTCCAACTGGGATCGAACCTCCACCCTGGCCATTCTCGACATCGAGTATTTCAACGCCGATTATCCCGGCGAGA
>CAZWVM010000091.1:0-13787 GCA_964637705.1 uncultured bacterium | reverse complement strand
CGCGGCGAGCCGCGGATCGCGCGCCGCGAGCGCCTCGAGGTTGCCCGCGACGACGCCGGCCGCGCGATCCGTCATGCCCAGACCTTCCCGAGGAATTCGGCGCCCGCCAGGAGCGCCGCGCGGATCACGGCCTCGCGCTCACCGGGAGGCAATTCGATCCCTCCCATGTAGGCCGGGAGGGCGAGCCAGCGCGCGAGGGGAAGAGAGCGCGCGATCTCGTCCGTGTCGCCCCGCTCGAAGAGGGAGCGCGCCGCGCGGCCCAACTCCGTTCTCCGCCCCCGCCATCCCTCGCTCCCGGCGCGCCCGGCGCCCGCGATGCGGCTTCCGAGTCGCGGCACCGGATCCTCGTCCCCCGCGCAGAGCGCCAGCGCGTCGCGGAGGCGCATCGGTTTCATGCCCTCCTTCCGCGCACCGCCCTCGGTCGCGTCGAGAACCTCCATCTCCGTCCCGAAGCCATGCTTCATGGTCGTCTCGAACCAGTTGAGGTATTCCCTCATCACGGTGCTCGTCGCGACGCGCCCCCCGTCCCAGGCCGGCACGAGGACGCGGTCGCCCGCGATCTCCCGTCGATCCCTCCCCTCCCGCGTCATGAACCTCTGCATCCCCCCCAGCCCCTCCTCCTCGTGGGCGACGCCGGAGGCGTGGGCGCGGCGGCGCGTGAAGGCCAGGTCCTGCCCGACGAAGATGACGCGGCGGGCGCCGAGCATGTGGGCGAGCGCGAAGGCGTTGGTGGAGACGGAACCGCCGCTCTGCCATGAGGGCATCGTGGTCCGGCCGGCGATCTGCGAGAGGACGACGTCGAGCGGCTGGAGCATCGGCACCGCCGCACCCTCCAGGTCGAGCGTGTAGTTGATGCAGCGCAGGAAAACCTTCGGACCGCGCCACGCCGCGACGATCTCCGGGGCCGCGATCATGTCCGCCACGAGGATCCCCGACATCGCCTCCTCCGAAAGACCCTCCACATCGCGCGCGTTCGCCTCGTTCGCGTCGACCGCGACGCAGACGTCCGGTGCGATCCCCGCGCGGTCGAGCCTCCTCAGGGCGGTGTCGACGGCGATGACGAGAGCTCGGCCCCGGGCGGCCGCCAGGTCGTGAACATTCCCGTCGAGCGACGGGCCCGCGCCCACGACCACCGCCGTGGCGCCGGGCGTCGCCCGGTTGAGGCAGAGCCCGTCGGGCGAATCCATCCAGGCCGCCAGGTTGCGGTTCGCGGTCGATGTCCACCGGGGCAGTTGAGCGGCGTAGGAGAGCGCGTTCAGGGAAACCTCGCGCTGGATCTTGAGACAGGATTCGGCGATGCGCTGGATCCACGCGACCGACTCCGCCCCCTCCTCCTCCACGAAAGGCATCGGCAGGGGCTTCACGCGGTTGTGGCGGAAGGGATCGAAAGCGTTGCGGACGGCCGAGAGAAGATCGTATCCGTCGCTGTCGACGAGAAGCGTCACACCCTCGAGGTGCGCCGAGAGGTCAGCCTCGAGAAGCGCCTTCACCCGCGACGCGTCCCTTTCGACGACGACGGCGGGTCGCGTCGTGAAGGCGGCCAGGAGCGAGGGCGCGAAGCCGAGGATGACCGGAAGATCCTCGCGCCGGAGCCCCTGGCCGTCGATCCAGCGCGCGGACTCCTTCCCCGGCGCGTAGCGGGATGAGAGCCAGCGGCCGTCGCACGCGCGGACCGCGACGGGCAGACCGTCGCGCGATGTCTCGACGCGGTAGAGGTCCGGGGCGTCCGCGAGGAGGGCGCGGAACCTCGGTCGCGCCGAGAAGAAGGGGGCGTTCGCGCTATGCACGGCCGTCGATCCTCACGGAGTGGTTCCGTCTCACCGTCATGGGGTCCCCCGCGCCGACTCGATCACCTCGTCCAGGACCTCCGCGGCGCGGCGCAGGCGCGCGAGGAGATCCTCGAGGACCTGCCCCTCGATCGCCTCGCGCTGCGACGCCACGGCGAAGGGCCTCACGATCGGGTCGAAGAAGCCGGAGAGCGACCGGAACCCGGCCTCCTCGCCCGCGAGCGCGACGGAAAGTGATGTTCGCTCGACCTTGAAGGCCTCGACGAGAGAGCGTGCGTCGGCCGGCCGGTCCGGCGGCAGGAAGAAGCGGGGCGAAGCGGCGTCGAGAATCCGCAAGGCCTCCTCGCGCGTCATCACCGGCACGCCGGCCAGAAGCCCGAAATCGCTCATGCGCATCACGGGACAATCCGTCTCGCGGATCTCCCAACGCATCCATTGGGCGTACTGCACCAGCTGCTCCTCCGTATCCACGCCCCCGCTCACGACGCGGTTGCGATAACCCGCGATCTCCTGCGTGCGGAACCGGCCGAGGACGGCGGCGTCGAGTTCCTCGTAGGTGGTCCCCGGCGCGTGGCGCCGACCGCGGCGGTGGGCGAAATCGGCGCCGACGAGCACGATCCGCTCCGGCGCCATGCGCCGCGCGAGGTCGAAGGCGAAGGTCGTGACCGAGCCGCCCGACTTGAGGCGCGCGACCGGTCGCTTCAGGACCTCGTCGAACCAGTCGAAGTGGGGTCCGCCGAGTGACATCAGGACCCCGCCGGCGGCCCTGCGCCAGAGAGCCGGGGGCACGACCGGAACGGCGACGAGCAGGCCGGGGGCGTGCCGGTCGAAGTGCCTGAGCGTCATCTCCTGGGCGTCGATCGCGAAGACGGCGTCGACGCGCACGCCGGCCTCGCGGAGCACCGGGTAGGCCGTGTCGACGCAGAAGCGCAGGCCGCCCGGGTTCCCGGCGAAGAGCTCGAGGTGGTCCCGGAGCGTGGGGCCGGCCGCGAATACGAAGACCGTCGATGAGCGGTAGGCGCCGAACCATGCCGAGACGTCCGGTCTCACGGCCCACTCCCGGTACGAGCGCACCGAGTTCTCCCACCAAAGCGGGCCGAATCTGAGCGTCGACCGGATTCCTTCCAGCTGCATCGAGCTGATCCGCCCGATCGTCTCGACGATCCCGGCGTAGAAGGCGGGATCGAGATCGGCGAGGCGGGAGACGTAGCGGACGCAGCTCATCGCGACCACATCGATCGCCGCCGAGAGAGCCGCAAAGTTGGCGACCTCGTTCCTGCCGACGACGTAGGTCACGCGCGGATCGCTCGCGAGCGGGCGCGCCCGGCGGGCCGTCGCGTGGATCTCCGGGTCCGCCTCCACGACGATCACGCGCGCGCGCGGCAGGATCTCCAGCGCGGCATCGGCGGCATACCCGAGCCCGCCCCCGAGGATGACGACGGCGCTCGGATTGTCCCGGGCGAGCGATTCGATCTCCCGCCGCGCCTCGCGCACGGGGTCGTAGCCGGAGTGGAGCAACCTCTCGCCGATCTTCAACGTCGGCGCCCCGCTTCTCGTCTGGATCACCTGCATAGAAGGCCCCCATTCTGCCGGACGCGGGTCCCGGTGGGAACGCGAAACGGGTGGCGTGCCAGGCCGGCCGAGGCCGGCCGCGACGGCGCCACGCTCTCGATCGGGAGGGCGACGCTCGAGAACTGGATGAACTCGACGGCCCGATACCTCGCGACGAGGTCGCGGAGGGCGCGCGCGTAGAGAAGGAGGTTCTTCCGCGTAGGAAGATCCTCTCCGCCGACGCTCGTGGCCGAAAGCCGGTCGCCCGTGAGCCGGAGACCGCGCTCGCGGCGTGCGTCCTGGCTCTCCAATGACCCGAATCGGCCGGCCGAAAGGGCCCGGTTCGCCTCCTGGGCCGCGCCGCGCGCGTGGCTCCGCCCGCCCGGCTCGGTCAGGTCGACGCCCGCGAGCGCGATGCGACGCGCGCCGAGAAGCACCGCGACTCCGACCGATGTCGTGACGACGGAACCGCCCGCCGGCAATTCGCCGATCTCCTCCCGCAGCGGCGCCAGTGCACGCCCCTCCGCCCCTTCGGCGAAGGCCGCGACGAGGCGGGGGATGAGCGCCACGGCCTCGCGGCTCGTCGTCGGGAAGACGACGGACGGGGGGATCGAGGCGGGGTCCAGGCCCGCGAGTTGGGCGGCGACGGCGGGAAGCGGGTCGGTGAAGACGGCGAGGTGCGGGCGGATGCCGAGCGCGACGAGGGTTGCGAGGGATCGACCGGTCGCGATCCAGTCAGCGTCGTCGCCGATTTCCCTCGCCAGCGGTTCGAGAGAGAGGCCACCGCCTGCGACGACGATCGTGGCTCCCGCGAGGACGCCCGATAGCTCGGCGACGCCCGGGGCGGCGAGAAAACGGTCGCGATTCGCCCGTGTGTTCTCCTCGAGTCGCTCCCCCGCGTGGAGCGCGGACACGCGGCGCACCTCGAGATCCTCCACCCTCTGCCGCAGTTCCTCGAAGCCCGGCGGCCAGGCAAGGGACGGGTGCGCGATGTAGCGGTCGAAGGCGCCGTCCTTCAATACCTCGGACAAGGCCTCGCCGAAGGACGCGGGGTCGGGGACGAGGAGGATCCGCGACATCGCGCCGGCCGCCGATCCCGACGGATCGCAACACAGGATCTCGAGCCGCGTGTCGTCGAGGAGAGAGCGCGTGTCCGCGCAAGCGCGGACCGCCGCCAGGATGCCGCACTCGGGTTCCGCCACGAAGAGCCGGCCGGACGCCCCGACGCGCCCGAGGATCGCGCGCGGCAGTTCGCCGCCGCCGAACCCGACGAGGATCACGCGGTCGCCGTCGGAAACGCCCGCCTCGGCGGCGCGGCGCGCAGCGTCGACGTCGGGGCGGAAGCGGCTCTCGCACCACGTTCCGTCCGGGCGAACCAGCGACGACCGGCCGTTGCGGGCCGGCTCGATCCGCCAGGACCCCGTCATGAGCCGGCTATCGTCCCGCGTCGTCGGCGAACTGGTCCGTTCCGCCCGGCGGCGTGAACTCGACGCGCACGAGCGTGTCGAGCGGGACCCGCGTGCCGGCGGCGGGCGATTGAGAGGTCGCGACGCCGCTGCCCGTGGGACGGAAATCCAGGGGGAGCGACGACATCAGCTCGTGGACCTCGCGGATCGTGAGCCCGGTGAGATCAGGGAGTTCGACCTGGCCATCGCGCACGGCGCCACCTCTCTCCCGCGGCGGCACGGCGGTCGCATCGGCGGCCCGCGTCACGGCGCGGGTGTCGACCGTCTCGTGCCCGACGACGCGCAGGTAACGGAGAGCCTCCGTGCCGACCCACCCGAAGACGGGGGCCGCCACCTGGCCGCCGTAGTAACCGAGCGACGGGTCCGGCTCGTGCACGACGATCGCCATCGCCAGGACCGGCGCCTCGGCCGGCACCCAGCCGATGAAGACGGAGTTGTACTTGCCGTCGATGTAGCCGCCGCGCGGTCCGGCCACCTGGCCGGTACCGGTCTTGCCGGCCACGGTGAACGGCCGCACCGCCGCCATCGTGCCGGTGCCGCGCGAGACCACGCCCTGCATGATGTCGCTCATCTGCCGCGTCACCGAGGGCGGAATCGCGGTGGAACGGACCTCGGGCGGGTAGGAGCGAATCGACCGCCCCTGCGCGTCGCGCACGCTCTGGACGATCCGCGGCACCATGAGGCGGCCGCCGTTGGCCATGGCGCAGGAGGCGGAGCCCAACTGCAGCGTCGTGGACGAGACCTCCTGCCCGAGCGCGATCGTGGAGAGCGAGAGCTTGGACCAGCGCTCGACTGGTCTCAGCACGCCCGTCACCTCGCCCGGCAGGTCCACGCCGGTCTTCCGGCCGAAGCCGAAGGCCCGCAGGCCCTCGTACAGGGCGGCCGGTTCGAGCCGCTGGGCGACGAGCATCGCCGCGACGTTGCAGGAGGCCTCGATCGCGCGGCGATAGTCGACCGTGCCGTGCGCGTGGTGGCAGCGGATCGGGAATCCCGCGACGGTGAGGTGCCCCACGCAGGTGAACTGGTCCTCCGTCTTGACGACGCCCTTCCCCAGCGCCAGCGCGCCCGAGAAGATCTTGAAGGTCGAGCCGGGCTCGAAGACGTCGGTCAGCGCGCGGTTCCGGCGATTCTCCGCCGGTGATCCGCCCGGTTCGTTCGGATCGAAGGAGGGGTAGTTCGCCAGGGCCAGGATCTCGCCGGTCGCGGGATCCATGACGACCGCGGAGGCGCTCCTCGCGTCGTAGGCCTGCACCTGGCGGTATAGCGCCTGCTCCAGCAGCGACTGGATGGTGAGGTCGATCGTCAGGTAGACTGAGCGGCCGTCGAACTTGCGGTAACGGATCACGCCGTCGACGGGGACGGGATTCCCGTAGGCGTCATGCACGAACTGTCCCTCGACGTCCGGCCCCCGCAGGCTTTCGTTCTGCGACTTCTCGATGCCCTCCAGGCCCTCGTCGTCGATTCCGACGAACCCGAGCACGTGCGCGGCGACCGTGTCGTGCGGGTACTCGCGGCGATACTCGGTCTGGAAGAAGAGGCCGGGGATCGAGAGGAGCTCGATGGAGTCCGCGACGTCGTCGGCGAGCTTGCGGTGGATCCACGAGAACTCCCCGCGGCGGCCGAGGCGGTCGGCGATGACGTCGACCGGGAGAGGGAGATAGCGGGCGAGGCGCGCGGCGGCCTGCGCGCGCACCGATTCGTCCTGGAACTTGCGCGGATCGGCGGCGAGGGAGCGCACGCGCAGGGAGACGGCCAGTTCCCGGCCGCGGCGGTCGTAGATGGTGCCCCTCTGTCGTTCCAGGCGCGAGGCCGTGCGCGACTGTTCGTCACCGAGTTGCGCGTAGCGCTCGCGGTCGAGGACCTGGATCTGAAAGAGCCTCAGGATGACGGCAGCGAACCCGACGATCGTCGCGAAGAGGAGGATGTAGATGCGTCCCTTCACAGGAGTTGGATCCGCCGAAACGGCCAATAAGTGACGAGCGCTCGACCGCGCGCCTGTCCCTCGTCGACGAAACCGAAGAAGCGCGAGTCCGCGCTCTCGAGCCGGTTGTCCCCGAGCAGGTAGAGTCGTCCCTCGGGAACCCGGATCCTCATGACGCCGATGCGGCCGTTGGAGAGCCTGACGAAGTTGGCGGGACGGCGGTCGACGATGGAGGCGGGAGGCAGCGAAGCCGGGAGGATCTCGTCGAGAGGGCGGCCGTCGACCAGGACGCCGCGCTTCTCGAAGGAGATCTTCCGGCCGGGAAAGCTCGCGGCGAAGAAGACCGAGGAACGCGCCGCGTCGAATCCCGGCGCTGTCGTTATCGTGACGTAGGGTTCCGAAACCGGGCGCCCGTTCCGGTGAAGTTGCGCGCTCCGGAATTCGATCTCGTCGCCCTCCCGGCCGATCACGCGCTTGATGTATTCTCGGTTCGGGTCGACCTCGGCCGGCAGCGACGGGACCGGGACCGCCGCGTGGGCCGGCCGCGCGGGGTTCGCGCCCGGAGCGGCATGCGCGAAATCGAAGACCATGATTTCGCCGTAACCCGGGCCGCGCACGGCGTAACTCAGCTTCTCCACCAGGATATGATCGAAGGGAGCGAGAGTCTGGAGCATGGACCCCGAGGGAATGTAGAAGGCCTGGAAGACGAAGGTCCTGATGACGAGGGCGAAGAGAATCGCCAGGCCCACGGTCTCGAAGGCTTCGCCCCAGGGGCTCAGGCGGAATTGCCGGTAACGACGGATGTAGGAATGATCTCGCACGACAACATGATTATCGGCATCCCGAGAGCGCGACTATACAACTTGAATCATTGACTTTGCGCGAGTTGTGGAAAATCAAGGCAGGCTCGAACTCCTTCACGAACCCTGCGCTAGCGCCCTCCCGACGAAATCGCGGAACTCCCCCCGGTTCAGGTCGTGTAGTCGGCGTTGATCGAGACGTATTCCCTCGTGAGATCCGTCGTATAGACGGTCCGGCTGGCGCTCCCGAGCCGGATATCGACGAGGATCGGGAGTTCCCGGGCCTTCATCGCGGTGCTGACGGCGCCAAGGTCGGCCGGCGTGGGAAGCCCGTTTTCGAAGAGCGTGATGCCGCAGACGTCGATCCTCACCCGCTCCGTCACGATCTCCGCCCCGCTCCGGCCGACCGCCGCCAGGATCCGCCCCCAGTTCGGATCGTTGCCGAAGAGAGCGGTCTTGACGAGCATGGAGGTGGCGACCGCGTCGGCGGCGAGGCGCGCGTCGGCGGCGGTCTTCGCACCCTTCACCTCGATCGTCACGATCTTCGTCGCTCCCTCGCCGTCGGCGACCACCTTGAGCGCCAATTCGCGGCAGAGATCGAGCAGCGCCTGTTCGAAGGAGGTCTCGTCGTCGACCGGCCCCGCCGACCCGTTCGCCAGCAAGAGGACGGTGTCGTTGGTGGACATGTCGTTGTCGACGCTGATCGCGTTGAAGGTCTTCTCGACGACGCGGGCCAGCATCGGCTGCAGGCGTTCCCGGGGCAGGTCCGCGTCGGTGGCGATGAAGCAGAGCATCGTCGCCATGCCGGGGTGGATCATGCCCGCCCCCTTGCACATGCCGCCGATCCGCGCGGTCCCCGCCGTCCTCTGCGCGTGCTTCTCGACCGTGTCCGTCGTCATGATCGCCCGGGCGACCTCGAGTCCGTCGGAAGAGGTTCGGACCTTCGCGCAGACCTTCTCCAGTCCCGCGGCCATCCGGTCCATCGGCATCGGTCGCCCGATGACGCCGGTGGAGCAGACGAGGACCTCGGCGGATGTCATCCCGAGGTGGCCGGCCGCGAGTCGCGCGGTCTCCCTCGCGTCCTCGAGGCCCTTCGAGCCGGTTCCGGCATTGGCATTCCCGGCGTTGACCACGACGGCACGCACGGGCGCGGCGGAAGCGACGATCGCGCGACAGTATTCGACCGGCGCCGCGGCGAACTTGTTGGTCGTGAAGACGCCGGCCAGGGTCGCGGGGCGTTCCGAGAGGATGAGAGTCAGGTCGTTGCGGCCGGGTTTCTTGATCGCCGCCTCCACGGCTGCGGCGCGAAACCCCTTCGGAAAGGTAATCATGCCGCCGATGATAGTCTCCCGGCGGTGTCAGGCAACAACTTTGCTACCTGGGCGGCCTCTCGTCACCGGGCTCCGCCGATCATTGGAATCACGCAAGTTCGTTCACGTCGGAGGAGATGTAGCGATGTAGTTGCCTGACACCGGGGCGCCTTTCCGGTAGGTTCTGAGCATGGAGACGGCGGGAAGCAGGTCGGCACCCACGATGAGAGAGGAAGCGACCCGCTTCGTGGGGCACTCGCTCCTCATGGTTCCGTTCCGCGCCTACGCGATGGGAATCCAGTTTGTCTCGACCTTCTTCCTGGCGCGCGTGCTCGAGGCGGAAGGTTACGGTCGCTGGGGGCTGATGCTCGCTCTCTCCCAGTGGGGCTACACCTTCTTCCTCTGCTGGAACACGCCCGCGCTCTCGCGTTACGGCCGCGAGGAGCACCTCGCGACGGGCGCCTTGCGCGCAACCTTCGCCTCGCGCTTCCTGCTCTACCTGCCGGGTCTCGCGGCCCTCCTCGCCGTCGCCGGCGGCGGTTCGACGTTCCTCGCCGAGTACATCCACTCTCCGCGATCCGTTCTCGCGCTCGTCGTCCTCTACGCCCTCGGCATCTCGCTCTCCGAGACCGTGCAATACGTCCTCCCGGCGATGGGCCGCAGCGACCTCTCGGCCGTGGTCCTCGCGTTGGAGCGAACGGTGGCGCTGGGGCTCGTGGCGCTGGCCTGGCGGATGGAAATCCTGAACCCGGTGACCTCGCTCGGAGCCTTTCTCGCGGCGTCATGGCTCGTCAACGTCCCGGCGCTCGCCTTCCTGAGGAAGTCCTTCCTGCCCTGGACGCGGGACGCGGAGAACTTCAAGCGGTGCTGGGCTTTCTGCCGGCCGGTGCTCCTCATCGCCCCCGCGGGCGGCGTGATCGGCTGGATCGACCTCTTCGTGATCGATCACTTCTCGACGCTGCAGAACGTCGGTCGCTACTTCCTCGCCTTCCAGTTCTTCAGCGCGGTCTCGCAGATGAGCTTCATCATCACGCTGGCCTCCGGCCCCCTGACGGTGCTGATGGTGCTGAAGAAGCGCGCGGACCTGGAGGACCTCCTCGCGAACCGCGTCCAGAACCTCTCCGTAGCCCTGGGGTCGGCGGCGGCCCTGGCCGCGACCCCTGTCGCGTGGTTCGTCTTCGCGTATGTGGGGCGCGAACACGCGATGCACATGAGAGAGGTGTGGCTGCTCCTGATGCCGGGCTGCATCGCGGCCTTCACGAACGCCACCCTCGGCTCCTACTACGTCGCGCGCGAAGACACCTTCACTCCGGGCTGGATCGGCGTGGGGCGGATGATCGTCAACGTCGGGCTCGATCTCGCTCTCGTCCCCGTCATCGGCGCCCACGGCGCGGCCATCGCCGCGAGCACGGGGGCACTCCTCCAATACGCGGTGCTCTGCCGAAAACTCGAGCGCTTCGGTGTGCGCTCGCGCGGGGTCTTTCTCCGCCTCCTCGCCTGCCTCGCCCCGTCCGCCCTCCTCGCCCTTCTCCCCTCCCCGGGCTCGGCCCCGGCGATGGGCGTCGCGCTTCTCGCGGCGCTCGGCATCGGTACTCTCACCGCCGGCCAGGTCGGGGATCTTCTCAAGTACCGGAGAGAATCCTAAGGGGGCCCTGTCTTTCGGACTTCCGATCGTGATTCGGCGACACCGTGCGGGCCGCTCCTAGCGGTTCACCAGGTCCGTCATCTGCCGAAGAACACCGGGATCCAGGGTGAGCACGCGGCGGGCGCCGAGGTAGCGGTTCACGTAGTAGCGCTTCGAGAGAGGAGTCACGGTGACGGCGCCCTCGCCGCTCGAAGCGTGGATGAACTCGCCGTTCCCGAGGTAGATCCCGACGTGGCTCGCGCCCCGGGCGTAGGTCGAGAAGAAGACCAGGTCGCCCGGCGCGATCTCCTCGTCCGGAACCGGTTCGCCGACACGGATCTGGTTCTTCGCCTGCCTCGGCAGGGCATAACCCGCGCGTGCGAAGATCGTCTGAACGAAACCCGAGCAGTCGAATCCGTCGCCCGTCGTTCCTCCCCAGCGGTAGGGCACGCCGATAAAGCTCCGGGCGTCGTCGAGCAGAGGCAGGCCCGACGGTTCCCGCTCCAGGGAAGGCATGACGGGAAAGACGGGAGCGGGACTGTCCTCCCTGCGGACCGGCGCGTTCTCGATCTCGCGGTCCTCCTCCACCACCCACGACCGCTCGAACTCCTTCGGGCCGAAGCGCGCCACGAGGAAGGGCCAGAGCGACCGCGCCTCCTCCTCCGCCTTCGCCCGCGACGGGTAGGGTCCGATGCGGACGCGCTTGTAGCCGTCGGCCTCGCTGAAGTAGGAGGTGTAACCGGCGTCCTCGAGAGCGGACTGGATCTGCTCGGCGCGCTCGAACTCCCGGAAGGCCCCGACCTGGACGCCGTAGGAGGCGGCGGAGGAGGGGCGCGCGAACAGGGCGAGGAGGAGAATGGCGAGCGCTCGTCTCATCCCTTGTTACTTCGGCAAATCCCGTGCCGCGCTCAAGGCGGTGTCGAGGTTTGCCCAACTTCCTACGGCGGGGAAACGGTGTCCGTGTCGGCGATCCGCAGAACGGGGTTGTGATGCGGCGGCGCCCCCTGGCCGGGCCACTTTCCGGTCACGAGGCGCATGCCGGTGAAGACGAGAGCCCAGAGGACGACGAGCACGATGCCGGCCACCGTGATCCGGCGGTAGGTGCTCGGGACCGTCACCGTGTCCCAGAAGTCGGGAGCACTCGCCGGTTTCACGTTCCAGGCCGCGAGCGGCGTCTCGGCCCCGCTTTCGCGGTCGATGACGAGGTCGCCCGGTGCGATGGGGCGATCGGCGATCCAGGCGCGGATCTTCTCCTCGGTGAAGGGGCCGTATTCCCGACCCTGGTAGCGCAGGAGGAAGCGCGGGCGGTTCACGCGACCCGTTCCGGCGGTTCCTCGGAGCGCCTCAGAGACGTTTCCGGATGAGCGCGACGACGTCAGACGGGAGATCCGCGACCTCGATGCCGGCCTTCTCCATCGCGGCGCGTTTCTCGGCGGCCGTGCCCTTGCCCCCGGCGATGATCGCGCCGGCGTGGCCCATGCGCTTGCCCGGAGGCGCGGTGCGCCCGGCGATGAAGCCGACAACGGGCTTGGGATAGCCGCGACCGACGAGTTCCGCCGCCGCCTCCTCGTCCGTCCCGCCGATCTCGCCGATCACGACGACCGCCGCCGTCTCCTCGTCCTCGCGGAAGAGTTCGAGGGCGTCGACGAACCGGGTGCCCGGCAGAGGATCGCCGCCGATGCCGATCGCCGTGGACTGGCCGAGACCGGCCTGCGTGAGCGCGTTGACGACCTCGTAGGTCAGGGTGCCGGAGCGGGAGATGATCCCGATCCGCCCGGGTCGGTGGATGTGGCCCGGCATGATACCGACCTTGCACTTGTCGCCGGGCGTGATGACCCCGGGGCAGTTCGGCCCCAGGATCCGCGCGCCCTCGGGCAGGGCCGCGTGGACGCGCATCATGTCCAGGGCGGGAATCCCCTCCGTGATGCAGACGATCAGCCGGATCCCGGCGAAAGCCGCCTCCATGATCGCGTCCGTGGCGTGCGGCGCCGGCACGTAGATGATCGACGTGTTCGCTCCCGCGTCGCGCACCGCCCGATCGACGGTGTTGAAGACCGGGACGCCGAGGTGCTTCGTCCCGCCCTTGCCGGGTGTGACGCCGGCCACCACCCGGGTACCGTATTCCAGCATCTTCTCCGCGTGGTAGCTGCCCTCGCCGCCGGTGATGCCCTGGACGACAAGCCGCGTCTCGCGGCCGACAAGAACGCTCATCGCGCACCGCTCCCGAGCGTCACGCTCTTCACGGCCTTCGCGGCCGCCTCGTTCAGATCGACGGCGGTGCCGAAGCCCTCGGCTTCGAGCAGGCGCCGCCCCTCCTCCTCGTTCGTCCCCGTCAGCCGGATCGTCACCGGCACGCGCATCTCGATCTCCCTCTTCGCCTCGATGATCCCGTGAGCCACCTCGTCGCACCTCACGATGCCGCCGAAGATGTTGACAAAGACGGCCTTGACGCTCGGGTCGGAGAGGATGATGCGGAAGGCGCGCGTCACGCGGTCGCGCTTGGCTCGACCCCCGATGTCGAGGAAGTTGGCGGGCGCGCCGCCGAAGTGCTTGAGGATGTCCATGGTGGCCATCGCGAGCCCGGCGCCGTTGACCATGCAGCCGATCGCCCCGTCGAGCTTGACGTAGGAGAGATCCGCCATCCGCGCCTCGATCTCCGAATCCTCCTCCTCCTCCTCGTCCCGCAGTTCCTCGATGTCCGGGTGGCGGAAGAGAGCGCTCTCGTCGAAGTTCACCTTGGCGTCGGCGGCGAGAACACGACCGTCCTTCGTGACGACCAGGGGGTTGATCTCGACGAGCGACGCGTCCTTCTCGGTGAAGAGCTTCGCCATCGCATGGAAGATCTTCACGCCGGCGGCGATCTTCTTGATGTCCCCGTCGCGCCCGAGTCCCAGTTCGTAGGCGAGTCGCCGCGCGAGATAGGGCTGCAGACCGAGGAACGGATGAAGCCGGAACTTGAGGATCGCCGAGGGATTCGACGCCGCGACCTCTTCGATATCCATCCCGCCCTCGCGCGAGACCATGATGACGGGCACTCCCGCGGCGCGGTCGAGGGTGATCGCGGCGTAGAGCTCGCGCTCGATCTCGATCGCCTCCTCCACGAGGAGGCTCCTCACGATACGGCCCTCCGCCCCGGTCTGGTGCGTCACCAGGCGCATTCCGAGGATCGCGGCCGCCGCGGCGCGCACCTCCGGCTCCGTCGAGGCGACCTTGATGCCGCCTCCCTTGCCGCGCCCGCCGGCGTGGATCTGGGCCTTCAGGACCACGCGCCCCGAGTCGCAGGCGCGCCAGGCGCGCACCGCCTCCTTCAGGGTCATCACGTGACTGC
>CAZWVM010000090.1:6493-13799 GCA_964637705.1 uncultured bacterium | reverse complement strand
CCCGGCGACGCGATGAAGAGCGTGAAGATCGTGGAGATCGCCGCGCCCTGAGGAAGGGGCGGCTCCGCTCGTGACCGAGGAATTCGACCGGGAGGAGATGCTGGCGCTCCACGATTCCGTGGCGCGCCAGCACGCGCTCTTCCTGCGCCTGCTCGAACCTGCGTTCCAGGCTGCCGCCTGCGACTACTACCTGCTCTACCGCTTGCTCGACACGATCGAGGATTGCGGGATCGAGGCGGCGGAGCAAGACCGCCTGCTCTCGGCCTGCGCGAATGATTTCAGGGCGGGTCTCCTTGCGGCCGCGCCGGTCGTCCTTTCGATGCGCGGAATCGAGCCCGAGTATCGCCGACTCTTCGAACGCGCCGGTCCGATCCTCTCCTTCCACGAGGGGCTGGGCGATGAGGTGCGCGGCGAGATCGAGGCGACGGGCCGGTTCATGGCCGACGGCATGAGGAGGTCGATCGCGCAATTCCGCGCGGCCGCGGCACGCGGCGAGGACCGGTTCCTCGAGAGCGAGGGAGCCCTCCTCGACTACTGCCATGTCGTGGCCGGCTGCGTCGGCGACCTCAATGCCCGCCTCCACGCGCTCCTCGTTTCCGGCGCGCCGGAACCCCCCGAACCCGGCCCAGCCTCGCCGGCCGCCGCGCTCGGGACCTACCTCCAGCTCGTGAACGTCCTGCGCGACTTCGCGGTCGACGCCTCGGAGCGCGAACGAAGCCACGTTCCCCGCAGTTCCAGGGGGAAAGGATTCGACGAGGAGGTGCGCGGCGTCGTGGCGTTGGCGAAGGCGCGCGAGCCGAGGATTCGGAGCTACGTCTCGGGTCTTCCGGCCGGCGGTTACCGCCGGTACTGCGAGACTCTCTTCCGCGTCGCGCGGCTCCATCACGATTTCTACGCGCGGAAACCCGCGCGGGTCCGGACCGGCCGGCGGCCGCCGGCCTGGCGAATCCTCGCCGCCCTCCCGGGAAGCCTGGTTTTTTCGTTCCTCGCCCACAAGATGCGCTGACGGCACCGGACCCAAACGTTTCAACTTATGCCGAGTGCCAATAGAAACTTCCTGATCGATTTCGGATTTCTCAAACAAGGATACACAGGATCTTCAGGATTCCATTCTGATTCCATATGAATGGCAGGTCATAATCCTGTTCATCCTGTATATCCATGTAAAAGGATACTCTGATCGATAAAGACGTTTTCTCATGGCAATCACTCTGGAGTGCCCGGGTGACGCGGGTTCGGCGACCCGTGTCGCGGACCTACCCGATCCGCGCGAAGGCCTTCTCGAGGGTCTCCGTCGCCGGCGGCCGCGTGAAGGAGCTGACAAGCGGCACGACGAGGAACGGCACGAGCATCGCGATCGTCGAGGCGATCGGCGACTTGTCCGCTCCGAGCACGTAGAAGAGCACGACCCCCAGGGTCGCGCCCGTCGCGAAACCGGCCCAGGCACCCGCCGCCGTCGCCCTCTTCCAGTAGAGACCATACAGGTACGGCGCCATGAAGGAGCCCGCCACGACGCCCCAGGAGAGGGACATGAGCGTCACGATGATGGCGAAGTCGTAGCGCGCGATCACCCAGGAGATGACGACGAAGACGGCGCTGAGAACTCTCATCAAGGGGAGCGTCCGATCCTTCGCGCCCGGCGCGAGGCGCGCCTTGTAGAGATCGATCGCGATCGCGGAAGCGGAGACGAGGACGAGGGAGGAGAGGGTGGACATGGAGGCGGAGAGGACGAGAAGGAGAATGAGGGCCATGAGACCCGGGGGAAGCTGCTTCGTCAGGAGATCGGGAATCATCCGGTCGAAGGCCGGCTTGCCGTTCGCCAGGATCGGCGCGTCGTAGAAGACGTGGGTCAAGGCGCCCGAGAAGTAGGCCGTGAAGGTGATGACGATGGAGAAGAGGCAGGTGACGATCGCCGCGCGGCGGATCATCGACTCGTCCTTGATGGCGTAGAATTTCTGGACCATCTGCGGCAGGCCCCAGGTGCCGAAGGAGGTCATGAAGACGAGCGACGCGAGGAGCCAGGGGCTCGGCTGCTTCTCCGGCGGCACGTGCGCGGCGTAGTTCGCCTGGATCGTGGCGAGAGCGGTGCCCAGCCCGCCGGCCTTACCGGTGAGGATTCCGATCATGACGACGGCGCCCACCAGCATGATGAGCCCCTGGATGAAGTCCGTCATCGCGATCGCGAAGTAGCCGCCGAGGATCAGGTAGAGGCCCGTGATCCCGATCATGACGAGAAGCGCGGTGTCGTAGGAGATCCCGAAGTTCGCCTCGAAGAGGTGGCCGAGGCCCTTGAAGACGGAAGCGGAGTAGGGGAGGAGGAAGACGAAGATGAGGACGGCGCTCGCCGGCTTGAGGCCCTTCGCCAGGTAGCGGGCCTCGAGGAATTCCGGCATCGTCATGACCTCGAGATTCTTCGTCATCGTGCGCGTGCGGCGGCCGAGAACGAGCCACGCGAGGAGCGCGCCGCCGATCGAGTTCCCGGCCGCGATCCAGAGCGCGTTCAGGCCGAAGCCCCAACCGAGCTTTCCCGCGAAGCCGATGAAGAGGACGGCCGAGAAGTAGGTCGTGCCGTAGGCGAGCGCCGAGACCCAGGGGCCGAGCGTGCGCCCCCCGAGGAAGAAGTCGTTGACCGAGGAGGTGCGCTTCATGCCCCAGAGGCCGACGCCGATCATGACGGCGAGGAAGAGGACAATGAGAAGGATCTGCATGACGGAGTGCCTCCGCGGGACTGGATTGGATACGTTTGTGAAATCTAGATCGAAGTAGATATGGATACAAGAGAATACTGGTATAGCGAGCCGTGGAGAGACGAACTGCAGGATTTTGGATTTGCGATGTTCGATTTGCGATGTTCGAAAAGAAACCTTCGGTTCGGGGGAAATGCGAGTTTTGCACATCTCAAATCGATGATCGCAAATCGCGGTTCGAAAATCAGAGGGGCGTCGCGGCCGCCTTCGGGGCGTCGAGCCCGATGAGGTAACGGTTCATCTCGGCGGCGCAGCGCCGGCCTTCGTCGATGGCCCAGACGACGAGCGACTGGCCGCGACGCATGTCGCCGGCGGAGAAGACGCCGGGCACGGAGGTCATCATGCGCGCGTCCGTCTCCACGTTGCCGCGGGCATCGAGCTTCACGCCGAACTGCTCCAGCATGCCTTCCTTCTCGGGCCCCAGGAAACCCAGGGCCAGGAGCACGAGATCCGCCGGGATTTCGAAATCGGTGCCGTCGATCGGCTTCGGCTGGAGGCGCCCCTTGCGGTCCTTCTTCCACTCGGCGCGCGCGCAGAGGATTTTCTTCACGGCCCCGTGTTCGCCCTCGAAGGACTTCGTCAGGACGCTCCAGTCGCGTTCGCATCCCTCTTCCTGCGACGTCGAGGTCCTGAGGATCGCGGGCCAGCGCGGCCAGGGCATCTCGGGCGTGCGCTCCACGGGGGGCTTCGGAAGGATCTCGATCTGCAGGACGGACTTCGCGCCCTGGCGGATGGAGGTGCCGACGCAGTCGGAGCCGGTGTCGCCGCCGCCGATGACGACGACGCGCTTGCCGGTCGCCAGGATCGACGCCTCGTCCGGGATCACGACTCCGGCGAGGCGGCGGTTCTGCTGGGCGAGGAACTCCATCGCGAGGTGGATGCCGGCGAGCTCGCGGCCGGGCGCGGGCAGGTCGCGCGCGGCGGTCGAACCGCCCGCGAGGCAGACCGCGTGGAACTCCTTGCGCAGCCATTCGACCTCCACGTCGCGGCCGACCCAGGCGCTCGTCCGGAAGTGGATGCCTTCCTGTTCCATCAGCTTCACGCGCCGCTCGACGACGCTCTTCTCGAGCTTGAAGTCGGGAATGCCGAAAGTCAGGAGTCCCCCGACGCGCTCCGCGCGCTCGAAGACCGTCACGGTGTGGCCCGCGCGGTTCAACTGGTGCGCGGCGGCGAGGCCGGCGGGACCGGAGCCGACGACCGCGACGCGCTTGCCGGTGCGCAGGGTCGGGGGCTCCGCGACGACGCGCCCCTCGTCGAAGGCCCGGTTGATGATCGAGTTCTCGATGAGCTTGATCGAGACCGCGGGCTCGTTGATCCCGAGGACGCAGGAGGTCTCGCACGGGGCCGGGCAGACCCGCCCCGTGAACTCCGGGAAGTTGTTCGTGGAGTGGAGCGCCTCGATGGCCTCCTTCCACCGCCCCCGGTAGACGTGGTCGTTCCAGACGGGAATGAGGTTTCCCAGGGGACAGCCGTGGTGGCAGAAGGGGACGCCGCAATCCATGCAGCGCGCGCCCTGCTTCATGAGCGTCTCCTGGGGAACGGGCAGTTCGAACTCGCGCCAGTCCCCGATGCGCTCCTCGACGGACCTCTTCTTCGCCTGCTCGCGGCCGTGCTTCATGAAGCCCCGGGGGTCACCCATGGGACACCTCCGCGCGCGCCGCGGCGCGCTCGTCGAGGACGCGCCGGTAGTCGTTCGGCATGACCTTGACCCAGGAGGGGTGGAGGGAGTCCCAGTTCGCGAGCACCCGCTCGGCCACGGCGCTCTCGGTGAACTGCCGGTGCCGTTCGACGAGGCGCTTCACCGTGGCGAGGTCCTCGGCGTCCATCGGCTCGATCGAGACCATGGCCCGGTTGAGCTTCGCCTCGAAGGTCCTCTCCTCGTCGAGAACATAGGCGACGCCTCCCGACATTCCCGCGGCGAAGTTGCGGCCGGTCGGACCGAGGACGACGACGTGGCCGCCGGTCATGTATTCGCATCCGTGGTCGCCCACGCCCTCGATCACGGCGCCGGCCCCGGAGTTGCGGACGGCGAACCGTTCGCCGGCCATTCCGCGCACGAAGCACTCGCCGGAAGTCGCCCCGTAGAGGCAGACGTTGCCGACGATGATGTTCTTCTCGGGAACGAAAGTCGCGGCGGGATCGGGTTTGATGGCGATGATGCCCCCGGAGAGGCCCTTGCCCACGTAGTCGTTGGCCTCGCCGACGAGTTCCAGGGTCAGGCCGCGCGCGGCCCAGGCCCCGAAGGACTGGCCGGCCGACCCGTGGAAGGTGAAGTGGATCGTGTGCTCGGGCAGGCCCGGGCCGCCGTGGCGGCGCGCGATCTCGCCGGAGAGCATCGCGCCGGTGGTGCGGTTCACGTTCCAGATCGGAAGCGTCGCGCGCACAAGCTTCTGTTTCTCGAGGGCGTCCTTCGAGAGCTCGATGAGCTTCCGGTCGAGGATGTCGTCGAGCGGATGGTCCTGCTCCGCCACCCGCCGCGTCGCGATCGTCTTCGGGACGCGCTGGCGGTAGAGGAGCGCCGAGAGGTCGACGTGCTTCGCCTTCCAGTGAGAGACGTCCTTGCGCGGCTGGAGCATGTCCACGCGCCCGATCATCTCGTCCACGCGCCGGAAGCCCAGCTTCGCCATGATCCGGCGCAACTCCTCCGCCACGAAGAAGAAGAAGTTCACGACGTGGTCCGGCTTGCCGGCGAACTTCTTGCGGAGTTCGGGGTCCTGCGTCGCGACGCCGACGGGGCAGGTGTTCAGGTGGCACTTGCGCATCATGATGCAGCCGAGGGTGATCAAGGGCACGGTCGAGAAGCCGAACTCCTCGGCGCCCAACAGCGCCGCGATCGCGACGTCGCGGCCGGTCATGAGCTTGCCGTCGGTCTGGACGATGATGCGGCCGCGCAGGTCGTTCCGCACCAGCACCTGGTGCGTCTCCGAGAGCCCGATCTCCCACGGAACGCCCGCGTGCTTGATGGAGGAGATGGGCGAGGCCCCGGTTCCGCCCTCGTAGCCGCTGATGAGAACGACGTCGGCCTTCGCCTTGGAGACGCCCGCGGCGACGGTGCCGACGCCCGTCTCCGCGACGAGCTTCACGCTGATGCGCGCGCGGGGGTTCACGTTCTTCAGGTCGAAGATCAGCTGGGCGAGGTCCTCGATCGAGTAGATGTCGTGGTGCGGGGGCGGGGAGATGAGGCCTACGCCGGGGGTCGAGTGGCGGGTCCGGGCGATCTCCACCGAGACCTTGTGCCCGGGCAACTGCCCGCCCTCGCCGGGCTTCGCGCCCTGCGCGATCTTGATCTGCAGCTCGTCGGCGTTGATCAGGTACTCGGTCGTGACGCCGAAGCGCCCGGAGGCGACCTGCTTGATGGAGGAGCGCAGGGACTCGCCGCTCGAGCGCGGCGTGTACCGCTCCGGGTCCTCGCCGCCCTCGCCCGTGTTCGAGCGCCCCCCGAGCTTGTTCATGGCCGCCGCCAGCGTCTCGTGGGTCTCGCGCGAGATCGATCCGAAGGACATGGCGCCGGTGGCGAAGCGCTTCACGATCTCCTTCGCCGGCTCGACCTCCTCGACGCTCACCGGCGTGCCGGGGCGGAAGTCGAGGAGCGAGCGAAGCGTCAGGTTTTTCTGCGCCTCCTCGTTCACGTACTTCGCATACTCCTCGAAATTCTCGTAGGAGTTGTTCCGGACCGCCTGCTGGAGCCGCGCGATCATCTCCGGGTCGATCAGGTGCCTCTCGCCGTCGCGGCGCCACTGGTACTGGCCGCCCGCGTCCAGGGCCGGCGTCGCGGAGAGATCCTTCGGGAAGGCGCGCTCGTGCCGGAGGCGGGCCTCCTCGGCGATGACGTCCAGGCCGATCCCGCCGATCCGCGAGGGCGTCCCGGTGAAGCACTCGTCGATCACCTCCTGCCCGATGCCGAGCGCCTCGAAGATCTGCGCGCCGTGGTAGGAGAACATCGTCGAGATGCCCATCTTGGACATGACCTTCAGGAGCCCCTTCTTCATGGCCTTCACGAAGTGCTTCTGCGCGGTCTCCGCGGTCAGGCCCGCGGGCAGGAGCCCCTGCTCGGCCATGTCCGCGAGGGTGTCGAAGGCGAGGTAGGGATTCACGGCGCTCGCGCCGTACCCCAGGAGCAGGGCGGCGTGGTGAACCTCGCGCGGCTCGCCCGATTCGACGAGGATCCCGACCTTGGTGCGCGTGCCCTCGCGGACGAGGTGCTGGTGCACCGCGCCGACGGCGAGGAGAGAGGGGATCGGCGCGCGGAAGGCGTCGACGTGGCGGTCGGAGAGAATGAGGATGGAGTAGCCGGACTTCACGGCGGCGGAGGCGCGCTGGCACAACTCGTTCAGGGCGTGCCTCAGTCGCTTCCCGCCCTCCTCCGCGTGGTAGATCATCGGGAGCGTGATCGCGCGGAAGTGCCGGATCGAGAAGTGGCGGATCTGCTCCAATTCGTGCGTCGTGAGGATCGGGTGGGGAAGCTCGATCTGGTGGCAGAGGCGGGGGTCCTCCTCGAGGAAGTTCCCCTCGCCGCCGACGTAGATCGAGAGCGACATCACCATCTCCTCGCGGATCGG
>CAZWVM010000090.1:0-6393 GCA_964637705.1 uncultured bacterium | reverse complement strand
GCCTCGGGGATGAGCATCATCATGGCGTGGGGGAGCGAGCGGCCGGAGAGGACGAGGAACTCGAGCGCGTTGTCGAGCATCGCGGAGTCGCTGCCCATGGGCAGGACGATCGGCGCGATCTTCCTGATGTCGTCGCCCCAGAGCGGGCTCTCGAGGAGCGACTCCCGCGCGCTCATCCAGTTCTGGTTCCCCTTCAGCGTGTTGATCTCGCCGTTGTGCGCGAGGAACCGGAAGGGATGGGCGAGGTCCCAGGTCGGGAAGGTGTTGGTGCTGTAGCGCTGGTGCACGAGCGCGATGGCGCTCTTCATATAGGGATCGGCCAGGTCGCGGAAGTAGTGCCGGATCTGCTGGGCGATGAGCATGCCCTTGTAGACGAGGGTGCGCGAGGAGAAGGACGGGACGTAGAAGTAGTGGAAGGCGCGCGGGAGCTGGCGGCGGATCTCCGACTGGACGCGCTTCCGAACGACGTAGAGCTTCCGCTCCAGGGCGTCGCCGGTCAGGCGGGCGGGCGAGGAGACGAAGATCTGCTTGATCCGCGGCTCCAGGTCCTGCGCGAACTCGCCGATGACCTGCGAGTCGACGGGCACGTTGCGCCAGCCCAACAGCGTCAGCCCCTCCTCCTCGACGATCTCCTCCAGGAGCCCCTCGCAGAAGTGGCGGTCCGTGGGCAGTTGCGGCAGAAAGACCATGCCGACGCCGTATTCGCCCGCGGGAGGGAGGACGAAGCCGCGGCCGCCCGCGATGCCGGAGGCGGAGGAGCACTCCTTGCGGAAGAACTCGTCGGGCATCTGGATCATGATCCCGGCGCCGTCGCCCGTGCGGGGGTCGCAACCGCAGGCGCCGCGGTGAGTCAGGTTCTCGACGATCCGGATGCCCTTGTCGACGATGTCGTGGGACTTGCGGTTGTGGATGTCCGCGATGAAGCCCACACCGCACGCGTCGTGCTCGAATGCGGGGTCGTAGAGGCCTGCCTTCTGCAAGTGTCCGATCACTGTCGTCCTTCGTTCCTTGGGTCCGGTTTCTGGTGGTGCGCCTGGGTGACGATTCGGGGAGCGATTATAGCAGAGCGGGCGAGCGGGAAAACAGGGAATGACGGTTCGCCTGGGAGCAACGATCAATACTGAGCGTCAGGACGACGATCAAAAGTGAGCAATAATTCGGGGGACACAATACCTAATCGGTCCGCTCCTTGCCATACCCGGCAAGATCCGCGCCGCGCCTCCGTGCGCGCACGCCCTTCAAGTCCAGTAGCGTTGCAGGTGAATGAAAATGATGAGGTGGTGGGCGCTACTGGACTTGCCTTCCTCGGCGCGCCTCCTGCGCGTCTCGTCAGGCCGGGGCGTGCTCTTCGCGCTCCCTGATCGGTCGCGCTCGCGCCTCCGTGCGCGCACGCCCTTCAAGTCCAGTAGCGTTGCAGGTGAATGAAAATGATGAGGTGGTGGGCGCTACTGGACTTGAACCAGTGACCCCTTCCATGTCAAGGAAGTACTCTAGCCAGCTGAGCTAAGCGCCCTACGTGAGAGGACTCTATCGTCGGGAATGCCGGCGTGTCAAGGAGAGGAAAGGGAAGGAAAAAACGAAGGCAATACGCGAAGGGCGAATATGAGCCGGGCGGGCGAGGCTATGACGGCGGAAGAGTCGGGTGAGGGAACTCTTCGACGAGTTCGAAGGTGACGGTCCCGGAGTCGCCCGTGACGGCGCGGTAGAGGCGCAGGGGGCCGCAGGATGCCGGCACGTTCTTCGTGACGTAGCCGGTCTCCCGGGGCGGGACGAATACGATGTCGCCGGGCGAGACGGTGAGCGAGGTCTTCACCAGCGCGGCCCCCGGATCGCCCCCGGCGTAGGGGACCGGGATCACGACGCGACCGAGTTCGCACGACAGGACCGTGTGATCGATCGCATACATCGCCGTGAATTCGTCCTCGGGGTGGAAGTGATATCCGCGCGGATGGATCGTGTAGAAGCCGCCGCTCCAGTAGACGCGGTTCTCCGTGCCGAGATCCTTCACCGCCGCGTGCGCGATGCGCCCGGCAAAGTCGCAGCGGTAGAAGGGTTCGAAGCGCCGGGCCAGGGCGGGCAGGCCGGCCGAGAAGGTCGTCAAGAGCACCGCGACGAAAAGCAGTCCCGCGATGACGCGGCTTCGCGGGGCGCCCCGGGAGGAGAGGCTTCCGAGGAGCCGGGATAGACCGTCGGCCGCGAAGAAGTAGAAGGGAGGGAGAAGCGGCAGGAGGTAGCGTGCCTCCTTTACGCCCACGACATACGCGTGCACGACGAAGAAGAGAAGGAACCATGACGCGGGAAAGAGGATACGGGCGTCACGTCGTTTCCAGGCGCCGTGCGCGCCGAGAAGCGCCGCCAGGATGACCGGCGCCGTGCACGAGATCCAGAGAAAACCGTAGTACTGGCTCGGGGGCTGGGGATCGTAGGTGTGGCAGAGAACGGTCAGGAAGAGGTGCGCGAGAAAGCGCGTGGCCCCGTCCGTCCACGAGGAGAGTCCGGCGATCGGGTAGAAGAGCGCGGGCAGGAGTATGAGCACGATCGCCGGGAGGACCACGACGAAGAGGAGCAGGCGGCGTAGCTCGCGCGGCGCGGCGGGTTGAAGGTCCGGGTCGGCGGGACGCACCAGGAAGAGAAGGATCTCGTGAAGGATGATGAGTGTCGCCGGGAAGGGAATCAGGTTGTAGCGGGTGGAGACGGCCAGCGATGTCCAGAGCGCGACGCGCAGGAAACGGGCGATCGACCAGGACCGGCGGAGGAGCAGGTAATCCGTGAAGGCGAGCGTCACGAAGAGCGCGCCCGGGATGTCCTCCTTCACCTCCAGGGCCATCGCGAGGAAGATCGGGTTCAGGCCGAAGAGGATCGCGCCGATGAGCGCCGCTTCCGGCTTGAGAAAGAGCGAAAGCAGTCGGCGGACGGAAAGCACGAGAAGGCCGGCGAAGACGAGGATGAGGAGATGGGCCGACGACATGAGATCCGGGCCTCCGGCTCGCTCCCAGGCCGCAAACGGAGCAAGAAGCACCGGCAGGAAGTGAGGCCTCAGCCATGAATAGAGCGCCGGATCCCCGGAGACGATCGCCCGCGCGTTCAAGAGGATCCCGTAGCTGTCGTGGTAATGCACGGTCGCCCGGAGGGCGGCGAGAACGAGGATGGCCATGAGGAGAAGAAAACCGGCCCGGCTCCCGATCGCGAAGGACCGCGCGGCCGGACGGGGTGAGGACGTGGTCGGCTTCGTCGAACTCATGGCCGCCAGTCTACCTCATGAGGAGGCCGTGTCAGGCAATTACATTCTTTCACGACCTGTGCTACGCTCCTGCCGGCCGGGTCATCGGTCACGGACCGGGCGGCGGCCCGGGGGCCGCTCATGGCTCGACGATCTCACCATGGGCGGGCGATCGGGACTCGAAGGCATATAGCTCATTAAATGGCAGGTTACACGAATACCTTGCCATTATTTTGGGAATCGAGTAGAGTGCATCCACTCGGAGGATTGCCCCATGTCGTCTCGCCCTGATTCCGGTCTTCGCCTGCTTTCCGTTCTCGTCATCGGCCTCGTCGCCTCGCTCGCCTTCGGCGCGTGCGGGAAAGCGGAGTCGCCGGACCAGGCCTACGCGCGCGGCGTGATGAAGGAGACCTACCGCTGGATCCGGGACTACGTCAACCCGGCGACCGGCCTGCCCTACGACAACCATACCAAGGGCGAGTTCACATCCGTCACGAACATCGGGCTCTACGTCGCGGCGGTCGCCACGGCCGAGAAACTCGGGATGGAGGAGCGCGCCGAGGCGCTGAGGAGGATCGAGGCCTGCCTCGCGGCCGTGGAGAAGTTCCAGACCTACAAGGGCTGGGCCCAGAGCTGGAACTCCGTCGTGAACGGATCACCCTCCTCCGGCGATCCGATCGTCTCGACGCTGGACTCCGGCAATTACTGGGCCGGGTGGATCGTGGCGCGCCAGGCCTTCCCCGAGCTCTCCGAGCGCATCTCGCGGCACCTCGAGACCATGAACTGGGCGGACCTGTACGACGCCCCGAAGGGCTACCTCTACGGTGGATACAACCGCAAGACGAACGCCTTCTCGGGCGGTTGGTATCTCGACATGATCGGCACGGACGCGCGCCTCGCCGTCTTCTTCGCGGTCGCCACGGGCGCCGCGCCGAGCGCCGCCTGGACGAATCTCAAGCGCCCCCTGATCTCCCACAACGACCTTTCCTACTACGAACCGGGCTGGATGGGAGGCGGGCTCTTCATGCAGGTCCTCAGCGGGATCTTTCTCGACGAGCGCGCGACGCCCGTGGGCCGCGCGGCCGCCGACTTCGCCTACGCCCAGATGCTCCTCGGACAGTCGCTCAAGTCGCCGGCCTGGGGCTGGTCCGCTTCCGATTCACCGAAGGACGGCTACTGCGGCTGGGGGACCCTGCGTCGCAACATCATCACGCCCCACGCCTCGGCGCTCGCCTCACTCTACTATCCCCAACAGGGGCTCGCGAACCTGCGCTCTCTCGAATCGATGGGCGCCCGCGCACCGATCGCCGTGGACGGCGAGACGCGCGCCTACGGCTTCCGCGACGCGATCGACTGGACGACCAAGGACGTGACGCACAACTACCTCGTCCTCGACCAGGCCATGCTCTTCCTCTCGCTCGCCAACTCCTTCGAGGACGGGACCGTCTGGAAGCTCTTCAACGCCGATCCGCTTGTGCAGAAGGGGCTCGCCGCGATTCCCGAGCTTTCGACCCCCCAGCCCGAGCACCTGGCGCTCTATACCCAACGCGACGCGGCGCCGCCCGCCGCGCCCGCCTCGACCGTGTCCGGCGATACGCTGGTGGTCATCGATGACTTCACGGGCCGAAGCGTCGCACAGAACCTCCTCGGCGGGATGGCCGAGGCCTGGAGTCGTGACAAGAACGATCCGACCCAGGGATGTCGCGCGTCGATCGTCGCGGCCGGCGGTGGCCGCCGCGGCAAGGCGCTCGCCCTGGACTACGACGTGGAGTCGCCCCAGGGCGCGTGGTGCGGCTACCGCACGAACGCCAACGGCGCGAACGCCGCCGGCGCGAACGCGCTGGTCCTGGACCTGAGAGCCGACGAGCGGATCGGGAATCCGGGCGCGATGAAGATCGAGCTTTCCGGGCCCGCCGGGGCCGCGACCTACATGCTCCGGGGCATCGAGACGGAGTGGAAGCGGCACGTCATTCCGCTCGCCGGGATGCAGGGGATGAACATCGAGTGGAGCAAGGTCGGGCCGCTGGTCTTCGTCTTCGAGGACGCCCGCGTGAGCGGGAAGGTCGGCCGGCTCCTCGTCGGCCGCATCGCCCTGGAACGCGTCGCGGATTCGGAACTCGCGCCGTCCGGCGCCTCCGGCGGCGCCGTGACCGGGCTCGCCGAGTCCTTCGACGACGCGGTCGGCTTCAACACCTCGCAATGGGAAGGCGCGACGATCCGCACGCGCGCCGTCGCGGGCCGCACGAAGAAGGCGCTCGAGATCTCCTACGACCTGGCGCAGACGAAGCAGTGGGTGCAGGTTCTGAAGACCGTATCCTGGCGGATGCCCGCCCGCTTCGGTCTCACCTTCGACATCTTCTGGACGGGGAAGAAGAACCTCGTGGAACTCAAGTTCGTCGACGGCGACGGCTCGGTCTTCGGGTTCAAGCTCTCCGATCCGCCGGCCGCGGGCGGTTGGCGCACGGTGACCGTGCCGCCGGAACGCGTCCAGTATTTCTGGGGCGGCGACCGCACGTTGAGCGATGTCGTCCAGTTCGGCGTGGCGATTTCCTCCGCGCAGACCGAGGGCGGCAGGGGCGTCGTTCGCATCGACAACCTGCGCGTCACGCCCGCGGGCACCTGATGACGGCGCGCCGCCTCCTGCCGCTCGTCGCCGCGCTTGTCGTCATCGGCTTCGCGTCGGCGCTGACGAGCGTCACGCGGGCGGGCGCGGCGCGCACGAACACGGCTCGCGAGGTCCCTTCGCCGCCGCTTGTTTTCGCGCCGGTCCCGGCCGCCCCGGAGAGCGGGACGGTCGTGGTTCTTCCGGAGCCGGAGCGCTCGACGTCACCGGCGTTCATCGACCGCGGAAGACGTGCCCGTTCCGCCGCGGCACGGTCGTCCGACGATCCCGCGCTCTCGGCGCGCCGCATCGCGGAAGTTCGCGACGGCCCCGCCCGCCGGGTCCTCCCGTGCGACACGAAGGACTACTGGGAAGGCGACACGGGCGTCTGGAAGTATCTCTCCTATCGCTTCAAGCAGGTCCACTTCCTCTCGTCGCGCCTCATGCCCGACGCCCCCGGCGTCTCCGAGGGCCGGCGCGGCCGCACCGACACGGGAAACCGGACGGGGTATCAGTGAGTGAGGTGTGAGGAGTGAGGTGTGAGGAGTGAGGTGTGAGGAGTGAGGTGTGA
>CAZWVM010000089.1:0-13900 GCA_964637705.1 uncultured bacterium | reverse complement strand
CCACAGCGATCTACTCTGGGCTGCTGCGGATGTCCAACCTTGTGAGCATGCAATGTCTTGTAGGCCCACCAGAAGTTGCCCCAGCCGTTGTCGGGACCGGTCCAGAGGACGGCGAAGAAGTCGATCTTCCCGTCGCCGTTGTTGTCATACTGCGAGAAATCATGCCCCATCGTGTCGAAGTGGGTCAGGGCCTCCTTGATCAGGTTCTCGCGCCCCGTCGGCGTCGTCACCACATCGCCGCGCGGGTAGGTCGTCCTGTACCAACCCAGGACGTTCCCCCGCACGTCGAGCTGGTTGTACGAGGAACGGCGGTAGAAGTAGTTGAGGCTCTCGTAAGGCGCGTCGGAGGCCGTATCGCCGGCGCCGAAGATCTTGCTGTCGAGTTCCGCCGTGTCGTTCGTGTGAACCGAGTCCGCGAACTCGATGCAGAGAACGAGGATCTTCGGGCTCCCGGTCGTGGGCAGGCCGGTCGTCCAGTTGTAGGGCCTCTGCGGGGCGAAGAGCCGGGAATCTCCCGATTCGACGGCAGCGGCGAGATCCTCCATCTTGTTGCGGATCGAGCGCGCCACCTCGGGCGAGGGAACGTGGTTCCCGAGGGATTCGGCGTAGGCACGGCGCGCCGCGAGCGTTCCGTCCGCCGCGTATCCGACGAGTTCTTCCGCGGTCGGCGGCACCAGCGCGTGCACAACGACCGGCGTCGACAGCAGAAGGGCGAAGAGAAGAAGTGCCGGCCGAAGCGTCCTCCGGCGAGGCGATGCGGTCATTCGGGAAGCCATCCAACCCCGTCCCATCATACCGCGTTTCGCCGCCCCTCGGCTACGTCTCCCGTCGCTCGCTGACCGTGTTTTTTCGTACAGAGCGGCGACGGGAAGCCACGAATCGGACCGCGGGGAATCGCGAATTCCGACCGGGAAACGACCGCCCTACTCGAAGGCCAGCGTTGCGACGAAGAGGGCCACGATGACGTAGAGCATCGGATGCACCTCGCGGATCCGCCCCGCCGCGGCCGCCATCAGGATGTAGCCCGCCAACCCGACGCCGATGCCCGTGGAGATGGAGAAGGTGAAAGGCATGAGGACGATCGTGAGAAACGCGGGGACGGCGACGACCCCGTCCTGAAAATCGATCTCGCGGAGGTTCCTCGCCATGGCCAGGCCCACGATGACGAGCGCCGGGGCCGTCGCGAAGGCCGGCACGGCGGCGATGAAGGGATGGAAGACGAGGGCCAGGAGGAAGAAGACGCCGACGAAAACGGCGGTGAGGCCGGTGCGACCTCCCTCCTCCACGCCGGCCGCGCTCTCGATGTAGGAGGTCGTCGAGGAGGTGCCGGCCAGGGCTCCGATCACGGTCCCGACGGCATCGGCTCTCAGGGCCTGGCGCATCGCCGGGTCCTTCGCGTCCGTCGCCACGCCGACGGGACGCGCCACCGAGAGGAGCGTCCCGACCGAATCGAAGAGGTCGACGAACATGAAGGAGAGGATGACGCCGATGAGCGCGGGTTGGAGCGCGCCGCGCCAGTCCAGTGAGAAGAGCACGGGGCGGATGTCGGGCGGCGCCGCGACGAGGGCGGACGGCCAGGGGGCCGCGCCCGTCGCGTAGCCGGCCAGGGCCGTCGAGACGATGCCGACCAGGATCGCGCCCTTGACGTTCCGGACGAAGAGGGCGGCCGTCAGGGCCAGGCCGCCGAGACCGAGAAGCGTGGGAAGGGACCCGAGATCGCCGCGCGTGACCAGGGTGGCCGGACTCGCGACGATCAGGCCCATCTGCTTCACGCCGATCAGGGCGAGGAAGAAGCCGATCCCGACCGCGATCGCGAGCTTCAAGGGCTCAGGGATCGCCTCGACGATCCAGTCCCGGAATCGCGAGTAGGCCAGGACGACGTTCAGCATCCCCTCGACGAAGACCACGCCGAGGGCGACCGGCCAGGAGAGGCCGAGCGCGCCGCAGAGCGTAAAGGCGAAGAAGGCGTTAAGGCCCATGCCCGGGGCCATCGCGACCGGGAGATTCGCATACAGGCCCATGACGATCGTCGAGAGCGCCGCCGCGACCGCCGTCGCCGCGATCGAAGCCTCGACGGGCATCCCGGCGGCCTTGAGGATGTCGGGGTTGACGAAGAGGATGTAGCCCATCGTGAGAAAGGTCGCGGCCGCGGCGCGCAATTCCGTCCCGAACGTCGTGTGTCTCTCGGTCAGCCGAAACATCAGTCCCTCCCCCGGCGACGCGTCAGTGGGACGCGAAGAGATTGAAGAGAATCTCGATGACGATGAGCATCACGATCGTGAACTCGAGCCACAAGGCGCGACGGGTGTGGATCGTCTCCAAGAGGAGCGTCACGACCTCCTGCGCGTATCCCAGCTTCCGGTCCATCGCCCGCAGCCGGTCCGTCATGTCGAAGGTCACATCGAAAAGCTGGCGATACAGCCGATCGAGATCCGGAGACTCCCAGACCTCGTCGGGTTTGTCGAAGAGCGTGAGGTTCCGGATGATCGCGTGCTTGGCGGCCATGGCCATGCCGATCATCTTGTTGAGGCGCGTCATCGTCTCCTTCACGCCGCCATGATCCCGGAGATCCTCGACGAGGTCGACAAGGGGCTCCAGGATGTCGTCGAGCCGGTATTCGAGACGCTCGAGCGCGACGGACTGGGCGATCACCCGGGTCGTGACGTTGACCCGCAGGAGATCCTCCTTCACCAGGCGGACGCTGTTGGGAAGCACCTCGTCCTGCTCCGCCCCGATCACCACCGGGATCTGCTCGTCGAGCCGCTCGTCAAAGGAACGGTCCTCGATGAAGGCGTAGATCTCGTCCCGCAAACGGCGCGCGCAGGACGCATCATAGTTCCAGAAGACAACCCCTCCGAACTTCGTCAGGACCCCGTATCGCCCCTTTTCCAGCTCCAGGATCAGGGGATCCTGGTTGAGAACGGGATAGTGGGGATTCGCGGCGCGGAACTTCTTCAGGTCGAGCGTGTCGTCGAAATACCAGGCCTGGATCGAAACGGTGCGTTCGCGGGGCGTGTCCATGGCCGCAGTCTATCAGGCCCGGTCTCGTTTACCAGAATCGGCGCGCAAAAAAGCCGGGGCGCGATCGCGCCCCGGCCCCGGGTTCCCGGTCGGTCAGGCCTGGTCGACGAGCGCCAGGGATAGCGTCAGCTGGCCGCAGCGCGTGATCAAAGGCACGATGAGGTGCTTCATCGACTTGTGCGCGTACAGCTCCGACCGGTCCCCGACGATGAAGGTCGGGGGCGTGATGTCGCAACGGTATCCGAGGGCCAGAAGCTTGGACGCCGCATGGCCCGTGATCATGTTGGCCAGCTCGTTGATGGTCGATCGGACGATGTTGTCCATCCCCACCATCGGCTCGCCGTTCATCGCGGAGGCGATGGCGAGAGCCGTCTTCTTATCCATGTCGTAGATGACGTGGCCGCGCAACTGGCCAGTGATGCCGACCATGGAGGAGACGCCGCGCGAGATATGCGGGTCGTCCTTCGCCTCCAGCGTCCCGCGCGCGATCGTATTGTCGTCGATGACCTGCTTCAGGACGAAGCTCGCCGCCTCGGCGAAAGGATTCAGGTATTCGGCCTTCACGACTCGCCTCCCGATGGCTTGAGCCCCAGAACCGCCCTCAGGACGCGGTAGACGTCGTCGCGGTTGAAGGGCTTCACGATGAAGTGCTTCGCGCCGAGCATGATGGCGTCGCGGACCGCCTCCTTGTGCCCCAGCGCCGAGACGACGACGATCTTCTGTGCCGGGTTCTCCGCCATGATCATCTTGATCGCCTCCATGCCGCCCATCTTCGGCATGGTCAGGTCCATCGTGATGACGTCCGGTTTGGCCGGCAGGTTCTTGTAGCGCACCACCGCGGTGGCGCCGTCCATCGCCGTGTCCATGATCTCGCCCTCGAAGCTCAGGATGATGCGCTTGAGGTTGTTGATCATGAACTCGGAGTCGTCGACCACCATGAAGGCGTAGGGCTTGCCGTCGTCCTTGTGGGGCAGAATCCGTCTCTGTTCCTCGTTCAGGTCCATTGCGCCTGTTCGCTCCCTTTCCGCCCGCCTCAGCCGGCCTGCTGGAAGACGTCCACGGCCTCTTTCGCGGTCTTCGCCGCGACGAGACCGTGGCGGACGTGGTTGAACTTCAGCCGTCGCGTGATCTCGGCGATCAGCTTCACGTGTTCCTTCACCTTGTCGTCGGGGGAAAGCAGAACGGCCAGGATCTGCACCGGCTGCTTGTCCGGGGCGTCGTAATCGATCGGCTGCTTCGCGCGCCCGATGCAAAAGGCGAATTTCTTCAGCCCCTTCATCTTGGCGTGGGGGATGGCCACGCCCAGGCCGATCGCCGTCGGCATAACCTTCTCGCGGGCGAGAACCGCCTCGAGAGCCTCCGCGGCCGGAACCCCGGCCTCCTCGGCCAGAGCCTCAACCGCCGTACGCAGGGCCGCACCCTTTTCGGACGGGAGATCGAGGCGGACGGCCTTCATGAAGAGCGATTTGTCGAGCAAGTGCGGTTCCTCCGGTTGGGACGTGATGGAAAATCTCGCCCACGAGCCGGGGCAAGTCAAGCGGAATGATCTCGCGGGCGGTCGCCGCCCGCGAGGATGCGCGCCCCCTTCCACGAGGCCTCCGCGTGCCGTTCGACATGGTGGACGAGCCCCACGAGAACCGCCCGGCGCGTGGCGGAGGAAAGGCGGTAGCGTCGCCAGGCGGACGGGGGATCCGCGACCGCGTGCTCGAGGAAGCGACGCGCCGCGCTACCCGCGGCCGCCTCGGGGAGTCCGAAGCCGTTCAGAACAGACCAGGCCGCGGCGAAGGCCAGGACCGGGGCGTAGGGATCGGGCGTCGTTTCCAGGGCCGTGCGCAGGGCGCGGGCCGCCGGATAGAGGTTCTCCTCCGTGCCCTCCTCGGGTCCCCCCAGGACCAGGAGTTCCGCCGCCGCGCCGAGCGCCATCGCATGCCGCCAGTCCTCCGGAAGGTCTCCCACGGCCTCCCTCTCGAATTCCTTCAAGGTCCAGAGCGATGCTCCACGCCGACGCTCCAGGCAGGCCTCGCCCGGCAGCATGGGTTGCAGCAGACCGGCAAAGCGACTCGCCGGCCTGCGGGCCCCGTAGGCCATCGCGTCCAGCCGTCCCTCGCCCTCCGCCAACATCATGACGATCGCATCCTGTTCCCTGTGGCGGCGGGCGCCCAGGACGATTACCCGGGCGCGCCGCATCGCGTGCGCGCGAGCGGGAGGCCTGTTGACAAGTGCGGTCACGATGGTCGAGAATGATGGTACAGGACTCACGGAGAGTCAGGAAGGCTCTATCCGCCCGGCGCTGACGAGCGCGGTCGG
The DNA here is from genome assembly GCA_964637705.1 of uncultured bacterium. Lineage (GTDB taxonomy): Bacteria > UBA8481 > UBA8481 > UBA8481 > UBA8481 > CAZWVM01. The sequence continues at coordinate 8,572 of CAZWVM010000089.1, read as the reverse complement.
ATGCAGGGAGGAATCATGTCGCGCCTCGAGAAGCGCTACAGCGCGCACGCCGTCTTGAACGGGCCCGACTGGGAGCCCGCCACCAACCCCACGCGCCTGGCCGCCGATTTCCGCCGTTCCACCGCGCACGTCATCGCCACGCCCGGCATGCAGGAATCCCTGCCCGATTCCGTCCCCCCGGCGGTGGAGGATCTCTCCAACCCGGTGGCCGAGCGGATGAGAGCCGAGACGACGAAGATCGGCCTAAGGGTCTCCCGAAGCGCATGAACGCCCGATGAGCGGGATCGCTCCGGCCCTCAGGAACCTCAACGCCCAGATCGTCCAGGGCGGTTTCGACGACATCGTCCCGACTTACCCCTCGACGCTGGCGAAGGAGGCGCGCCAGGCGACCGCGGCGCGCATCGCCAACACCTTCGCCGAGGACCTCGCGAACTCGCAACTCGACGGCAGAACCGGCATCGGAATCGAGATCGACGTCAGGGCATAGCGCCCGGATCCGAGATCAGAGCAGGGAGGGATCGTCCCCGCGGCGCGGCGCGGCCACCGGGGCGACGGGGGCGCCCGTCTCCCCCTCCGGTTCGAGCGCGGGCGCGGCCGGATCGTCGGCGGGAACGGGGCCGGTGCCGGCTTGTTCGGGGGCTTCCGACGCGCCAGGTTCGAGCCGCGGCCGTTCGTCGATCACATCCGCCTCGATCGCCGCGCCGTCTTCGGCGGCGGCGGCTTCCGCCGGATCGACCTTCACGAGGCGGATATCCCCCAGGGGGCCGTCCTGCACGATCCCGATCGTGCCCGACCTCATGAGTTCCAGGAGCGCGAGAAACGTCGCGATGACGCGATCCTTCGTGAAGGAACCGGGGAAGAGCTCGAGAAAGAGACAGCTCCCCTGGGCTTCCAGGACGCCCCGGATATGCACGATCATCTCCTCGATCGGGATCGGTTCCCGCGCCATCCGCTGGACCTCGGCGGCGGGAGCGCGCTTCAGGACCACGCGGAAAGCCTCGAGTAGGCGCGTGAGATCCACCTTCAGGATCTCCTCCTGCTCCGGCTCGAGGGAGGGGTGGGAGCGCAGGAAGATCTTGGCCCGCTCCTTCATCATGACCTCGAGCCCCCCCGCCGCGGCCTTGAACCTCTCGTACTCCTCGAGGAGCCTCAGCAGGTCCTCCTTCGACATCTCGCTCTCGTCCTGGGGCACCTCCGGGTCTCGCGGCAGGAGCTCGTGCGTCTTCAGCTGGATGAGGACGGCGGCCATGACGAGGAAGTCGCCGATGCGGTCGAGCTGGTCCGGATCCTCGCGCGTCCATTCCGCCTGCAGCTGCTTCACGTGCACGATGAACTGGTCGGTGATCTCGGAGATGGAGATGTCGCGGATGTCGATCTGCCTCTCGCGGACGAGGAAGAGCAGGAGGTCGAGCGGTCCCTCGAATCGATCGAGGGTCACGTGGTGTCCTTCCCAGCGGGTGCCGTCCGGGAGCTTCACTCCCTCCGGCACGCGGACCGGGGCGTTCTCCCCGGTCACTCGGCCGGCGGCTCCACGTAGGCGAGCGCCCCGCCCTGCTCGACCATGCCCGCGTTCTGCACGGCAAAGGTGCGGATCACGCCCTTGCGCTCGGCCTTCACCTCGTGGAAGAGCTTCATCGCCTCCACCAGACCCACCACCGTCTCCTCCGTCACCTCGGCCCCGATCTCCACGAAGGGCGGCTCGGCCGGGGACGGCGAGCGGTAGAACGTTCCGGCCAACGGGGAGACGATGGGCTGGAGGTTGCCCTTCGGGGCGTCCTCCGACGACTCGTCCGGCAGGATCTCCTCGCTGGAGCCCTCCGCGGAAGCGGCGGCGGCGGGCGCCGCGGGCGCGGTTCCCCTCTTGACGAGCTTGACGCGGAAATCGGAGCCCGCGACCTCGAGGCGCCTGAGGCCGCGCCGGTCCATGAAGGAGGTCAGGAGATCGAGGCGCGCGTCGAGGCCCGCGACCACGCGCGTGGACGACTGGGGGTCGCGGCGGTGGCGGAAAAAGGAAAGGGCGACCGGGCCGAAGAGCGCGTAGGTGATCACGTCCTCGTGGCGCTCGTACAACCCTTCCCTCTTCAACTCCTCCTCGAGTTTCTCCATCTGCGGGGGGAGAAGGAGCGAGGCGCGCCCGGAGACGCGCGGGACGTTCTTCAGGAGCTCCGGGTACATCTCGCCCGGGGGCGTCCCGTACATCCCCTTGATGTAATCGCGGACCTCGCGCGACATCACCTCGTAGCGGCGGCCCGTGAGCACGTTGTTGATGGCCTGGGAGGAGACCATCTGCGAGATGGGGGTGGTCAGGGGCGGCCACCCGAAGTCCTCGCGGACGCGCGTCACCTCCGCGAGCACCTCGGAGAGGCGGTTCGCGGCCGCGATCGCGTTCAACTCGTTCAGGAGGCCCGAGAGCATGCCGATCGGGATCTTGTGCACCGAGATCATGCTCTGGGAGATCTTGTCCTCCTCGCTGCCGACCGCGTGCCGCACGGCGACCTGCTCCGCGGCCTTGGAATAGGCGCGCATGAGGCGCGGATCGATCCCGGTCTCGAGGTTCATGTCGGCGAGCGCCTGGATCATCGCCTCGACGGTGGGCTGGGCGGAGGAGACGGCGAAGGGCCCGATCGTGCAGTCCACGCCGGCCGCGCCCGCCTGCACGGCCGCGACGTAGGCCATGGCCCCCATGCCGCTGATGGAACGCGTGTGCAGGGAGACGGGGGCCTTCGCGCCGAGGGCCTGGGCGAGCTCGCGGGCGTCGGACGGCGAGAGCATGCCGGCGACGTCGTTGATGCAGAGCGTGCGACAGCCCATGCCCACGAGCTGCTCGGCCTGCTGCGTGAAGAGCTCGATCGTGTGGATCGGGCTCTGCGTGTAGACGATCGCGCCCTCGCATTCGACGCCGGCGGCGGAGAAGGACGCGATGACGTGCTCGAGGTTGCCGACGTCGTTCAAGGGATCGAAGATGCGCGCGCGGCGGATCCCGTTCTTCGCGATCTCCTCGGCGAAGGCCTTGATCACGTCCAGGGGCAGGGGGTGGTAACCGAGGAGGTTCTGGCCGCGCACGATGATGCGCAGGGGCGTGTTCTTGAGCTTGCGCGCGAAGAGCCTCAGCCGGTCCCAGGGGTTCTCGCGCAGGTAGCGGAGGCAGGTGTCGAAGGTCGAGCCGCCCCAGACCTCCGCGGCGTGAAACCCGGCGACGTCCATCGCCTCGGCCAGGGGCATGAGTTCCTCGGATCCGAGCGGCGCCTTGCGGAGCGCGTGAGACGAGTCACTGAGCGTGGTGTCGCTGATCTGGATGCGGCGTGTCATGGCGCGCATAGGCTACACGCCCGGCCCGGGAGTTCAAGGCGAAAGCGGGGCGGTTACGGCTGCCCCGCGAGGCCTTTCCGACGGTCCCGCCGCGCGTCGGCCCTCACGGCTTCGGCCTCGCTCAGCGCGCCAGGCCGGCCAACTCGTAGAGGCGCCGGATCCTCGACTCGAGCGGAGGGTGCGTCGAGAAGAGCGAGAGCAGTCCGCCGCCGGACAGGGGATTGACGATGAAGAGCGAGGCGGTCGCCGGGGCCGCCTCCATCGGGATCCTCTGCGACGCGTAACCGAGTTTCTCGAGCGCCGCGGCCAGGCCCAGGGGCGATCCGGTGAGTCGCGCCGCCGTCTCGTCCGCCGCGTACTCGCGGGACCGCGAGATCGCGAGCTGGATCATCGTCGCGGCGAGAGGCGCCAGGATCGCCATGACGAGGAGATGGACAACGCCGCCGCCCCGGTTCTCGTCGTCCCGCCCGCCGCCGAAGAACATCGCCCAGCGGGCCATGTCTCCGAGATACATCACGGCCCCGGCGAAGGCGGCCGCGATCATGCCGGTCAGCGTGTCGCGGTTCCGGATGTGAGCGATCTCGTGGGCCAATACGCCCTCGACCTCCTCGCGGTTCATGTACTTCAGCAGTCCCTGGCTGAAGGCGACGGCCGAGCGCGAGGGACTGCGGCCGGTCGCGAAGGCGTTGGGCTGAGGTGAATCGATGACGTAGAGACGCGGCACGGGAATCCCGGCGCGCTCCGCGATCCGGACCGCGCTCGCATGCAGCCAACCGGCTTCCGACGGGGCGAGTTCGCGCGCGCCATACATCGAGAGGACGATGCGGTCGGAGAAGAAGTAGGAGACGAAGTTGATGCCGAGCGCGATGACGAAGGCGATCGTCGCCCCCTGGGTTCCCCCGAACATGTGCCCCAGGAGAATCAGGAGCACTACCAGCGAACTCATCAGGAAAACGGTCTTCACGGTGTTCATCTGACTTCCTCCTGATCGCGAAATCGTGCAAGCGTTGTGCCGGGCCGGGCGTTGGAGTCACGGGACTTCCGATGGCCTCCATGCCATTTTGTCGCGGACGCTCGGCAGAGTGACACGCTCCTACCGTTTCCTGTAGGATGCCGCGTGCCCATTCTGCTCAGTTGCCAGGATCTCGCCCGAACCTTCGGCGCCCGCCCGCTCTTTTCCGGTCTCTCGCTCGGCCTCGACGAGGGCGAACGAACAGGGCTCATCGGCCCGAACGGCGCGGGCAAGTCGACGCTCCTGAAGACTCTCGCCGGCCTGGAGAAACCCGACCGCGGCGAGGTCTCCTTCCGCAGGAACCTGCACGTCCGCTACCTGCCGCAGACCGAGGTCCTGGACGAGTCGGCGCGCCGGGCGACGGTGGGAGAACGGTTGAGGGGCGCGCTCGAGGACATCAAGCTCGAGGCCTGGGAAACCGGGCGGCGCCTCGACCGCGCGCTCGCGGATTCCGGGCTCGAGCCGGACCGGCCCGTCGGAACCCTCTCCGGCGGTTGGCGCAAGCGCCTCGCGATCCTCGCGGAGGTCGTGCGCGAACCGGACATCCTCTTCCTCGACGAGCCGACCAATCACCTCGACCTCGACGGCGTGATCTGGCTCGAGAGCTTTCTCAACGGGCTCCGCTTCTCCTTCGTCGTCGTCACGCACGACCGGAGATTCCTCGAGACCGTCTGCAACCGGGTGATCGAGCTGAACCCGCGGCACGAGGGCGGGTACTTCTCGAGCCCCGGCAACTACAGCCGGTTCATCGAGAACCGCGAGGCGATGCTCGAGGCCCAGGCGGCACGCGAGGAGTCGGCGCGCAACATCGTGCGCCGGGAGATCGAGTGGTTGAGGAAGGGCCCGCGGGCGCGCACGACGAAGCAGAAGGCGCGCATCGAGCGGGCGGGCGGCCTGATCGAGGACCTGGCCGAGCTGTCGTACCGCAACGCCCAGGACCGCACCGCGGGAATCGATTTCGCCGGGAGCGAACGCCGGAGCCGGAAGCTCATCGAGGTCCTCGGGGCGGAGAAGAGCCTGGGGGGCCGCAGGCTCTTCGGGGCCCTCGATCTCGTCATGGGACCCGGCGACAAGCTCGGGCTTCTCGGCGCGAACGGCAGCGGGAAGAGCACGTTCCTGAACCTGCTGGCGGGCCGGCTCGATCCGGATGCGGGAACGGTCAGGCGAGCCGAGGCGTTGAAGGTCGTCCTCTTCGACCAGCAGCGGGAGCAACTCGACCTCTCGCTCACCCTGCGCCAGGCCTTCGCCATGAACGGGGATTACGTCGAGTACCGGGGGAGCCGCGTGCACGTCTTCAACTGGGCCGCGCGCTTCCTCTTCTCGCGCGACCAGCTCGACATGCCCCTCGGGATGCTCTCGGGCGGCGAGCAGGCCCGCGTCCTGATCGCGCGCCTGATGACGAAGCCCGCGGACCTTCTGCTGCTCGACGAGCCGACGAACGACCTCGACATCAACTCGCTGGAGGTGCTCGAGGCGAGCATGAAGGACTTTCCGGGCGCCTTGGTGCTCGTCACCCACGACCGGTATCTCCTCGACCGCGTGAGCGATCGCATCCTGTCTCTCGACGGGAAGGGCGAGGCCCGCTTCTACGCGGACCTGGCTCAATGGGAGGACCGCGAGATCGCGGACGCCGCGCCACCGCCGCCGGCCGCGTCGCCGAAGAAGGCACCCGCGCCGAAGGCGAAGAAGACGGGACTCTCCTACAAGGAGTCCCGCGAGCTCATGAACATGGAGGACCGGATCCATGCGGCGGAGCAGGATCTCGCGGAGGCGAACGAGGCGCTCCACGATCCCTCGATCGCCGCGGATGCGGAAGAACTCCTCGCGCGGCAGGCGGCCGTCGAGAAGGCGCAGGAGAAGATCGACACGCTCTTCGCGCGCTGGGAGGAGTTGGAGGCGAAGAAGTAGGGGGCGCGGAGGCGGGCGGTCCGCCGGCTAGCGCGCGTCTCCCTGCGGGGCGCCGGGCAGGAGCCGGCCGGCCGGCGTGTTCGGCCGCAGGAGCCCGCGCAGTTCGTCCCACGTCAGCACGATGTCGAAGTCGCCCATGTAGTACGCGGCCATCTCGTACACGTTGTAGTGGAACACGACGCCGTCGCGCCGAAGGTAGATATTCTCCGTGACGGGAAACTCCCCCTCGTATAGCAGGAACTCCTCGTCCACGGCTTCCCCGGTCCGTTCGCTCATCTCCGCGAGCGCCTTCCGCTTCAGGAGCGGCCTCAGCCGATCCACGGCTCCGGCGACGAAGAGTGCGTCGCGCGTGAGGCGACGGCCGGTGTGGAGATCGAAGATGCCGTAGTGGCTGTAATACTCGGGATGCGCGCCGCCATGGTAGACATGGCGGGTCCGCTCCACGACGAGGAGGTAGCACTCGTTGAGACGGACGAAGGAGCGACCGGCCTCGAACCACTCGAAGGCCGTTTCCGGGAATCCCTCGCCCGCCATCTCCTCTTCCATCGCCCGGTATTCCCCGAAGAAACGATCGCGCGCCTGCCGGGCGTGATCGGAGAGGGCGGTGCCGGGGGGAAGACCCGCGGTGTCCGCGACGAAGTCGAGGAGCGTGCGCTTCAGCTCGGCGATCGCCTCGGCGGACGAGCCGTAGGAGAGGGCAACGGCCTCGGGACCGACGAAAGTGAACTCGGCCTTCGGGGAGTTGCGCGAGCGGCGGATCGAGCGGGAGTAGGCCTTCTCCCGGAGCGACACGCCGCGCAGGCTCGCCGCCGCGCTCAGGACCTCCCGGAGGGAAACGCGGAGCGAGCGGGGCCGCCCCTCTCCCGCGGGAGTGCCGCGCCACGTGCCCGCGTATTCGCCGGGCGCGGTGCGGCGCAGGGTGAACCGGGCGACCTCCCGCCCCTCGCCATTGCGCTCGATGAGCGCCAGGCCGCCGTTCGATGCGCGCGTTCCCTGGACGACGGCCCAGGCTCCGCGGTCCTTGCGATACCAGCTCCCCTCGCACTTCGAGCCTTCGAAGAGGAGGTCGAGCGCGAAGGGAATATTCACCCCGTCCATCGTCCCCTCGTAGTGAAGGTAGGAGGCGCGCGGGGCCGTTGCGAGGGCAGGCAACGCCGGTACGACGGCAGAGATCATGAAGAGAGAGAGGGCGAGAACGAATCGGTTCATGGAAGAGCCTCCGGGCGCATGCCGACGGGAGTATACCGGCCCGCGCGCCGAAGCAGAAGAAGACGGCGAGCGGGGGGTGCACGCAGAAAAAGACGGTTGGACAACCTCTCCGCGTCTTGCCTTGGATTTCCCTTCCGTGGGAAATCCCGCGGCGTCCCGTCGATGCCTCGTCCATCCGTGGACTCGGCATCGCCTAGGCCGCTCTGAGGTTGTCCAACCGACTTTTTCTGCATGAACCCGCAGGCAAGCCTAGCGAAAGGAGGAACGCGGCGGCTTCAACGGTTTCCAGGGCAGGGGCGCATCGCCGTGCCGGCGCGCCGCTTCCCGGATGATGCCGGCGCAGGCGCGGGCGTCCGATTCGGCCTCGTGATGCCGGAGGGAGAGATCGAGGTGGGAGCAGACGCAGGGCAGCGAATGAGAGGAGAGCTTCCAGGTCTTGCGCGAGAGCTGCACCGTGCAGAAGAAGGGCAGTTCCGGAGGTTCGACGCCGGCCGATGCACAGCAGGCATTGAAGACGCCGCGGTCAAAGGGCGCATTGTGCGCCGCGAGGAGAGTGGCATCCGACAGGAACCGTGCGATGGAATCCCAGTGATCGGCGAACGTGGGTTCCCCGGCCACGTCTCTCCAGGTGATCCCGTGGATATAGGTGAAGAGAAACGTCCGGCGCGGAGGACGGATCAGGACCGAGAAGGAGTCGACGATCTCCCCTTCCGCCACCTTGACCATGGCCAGCGCGCAGGCGCTGTCCCGGCCGTTGTCGGCGGTTTCGAAGTCGAGGGCGACCAGGCAGCACTCGGGAGAGCGGGGATCGAGGTGCGGAGGAAGCGGCCGGGCGACGGCGGATTTCAGTGAACGAGCCACGCGAAGAGGATAGTCCCGCGCGGCCGCCCTTCAAGTCCCCTCGATGATGGAAATGATGAACCGTCCCGTGGAGGTGAGGGGACTTGCCTTCCGCGTCACGGCCTCCTGCCGTGCCGCTGCAGGCCGGGGCGGCCCCTTCGCGCTCCCTCCTCGGTCGCGCTCGCGCATCCGTGCGCGGCCGCCCTTCAAGTCCCCTCGACGTTGGTAATGATGAATCGTCCCGTGGAGGTGAGGGGACTTGAACCCCTCGCCTCTGGATTATCGGGGCGTAAG